>JANPJW010000077.1:0-8625 GCA_031425715.1 Chitinophagaceae bacterium
CGCTTTGGTTTTGAAGGCGACCTGTTTAAAAAGAGGCAGGAGTTGATAAAGCCAATACAGGACAGGGTTTACAATGCCATTCAAAAATTGGCCATAGACAAACAATATGATTTTATATTAGATAAAAGTGAAGGAATTACCGTTATATTTGCCGACCCTAAACTGGATAAGAGCGAGGATGTGCTCAAAAACCTGGGTGTTAAATAAAAGGTAATCGTGTTTTCTCAGGCAACTTTTGGTGTGGAAAACGATCCTATACATGTCATAACAACAAGAAATTAATTACTTTAAAAAACAACCAACACATGATGAAAAATTTGCTCGTAGCAGCTGTACTTACAGTAGGAATGTTTACCGCATCTGCACAAACTAAAATCGGTTACATTAGTACCGATGAACTTATAGGTACAATGCCGGAAGCTGAGAAGGCTGATGCAGAACTGAAAGAATACCAGGCTGCTTTACAACAGCAAGGGCAAGACAGGATGAAAGAACTCGGTATTAAAGACAGTCTTTTTATTAAAGATTCTGCCAAACTTTCTCCAAGCATGAAAGAAATTAAAAGAAAAGAGTTGATCGAACTTTACCAAAGAGTACAAGGTTTTCAAACAGAAGCCCAGGAAATGTACCAGGAAGAAGCTCAGCGCAAAATTGCACCTATAAGGGCTAAAGCGATGGATGCTATCCGTGTGGTGGCCAAAGAAAATGGTTATAACTATATCCTTGATGTGAATGCGGTAATTGTAGCACCTCCGGGAGATGACGTATTGGCCCTGGTAAAAAAGAAATTAGGTATAAAGGATCCGGTACCGGCAGCACCTAAAAAGTAAGTGTATTTAAAATATCTTCAGAGCCTCCCTTTTACTTGGGAGGCTTTGTTATTTTTACAAGTATGAACAAGCAACCCATTGCCGTTTTTGATAGTGGCTACGGTGGTCTCACCGTCTTAAAGGAAATAGTAGCGCTTTTACCCGGATACGATTATCTCTACCTGGGCGATAACGGCCGGGCGCCTTATGGCCCCCGCAGTTTTGAAGAGGTTTACCGCTACACCCTGGAAGCCGTAACCTGGTTGTTTGCACAGGGTTGCCCGCTAGTAATACTGGCCTGCAATACTGCATCGGCCAAAGCATTAAGAACGATACAACAAAACGACCTGGCTCAGTTTGGTGCTGACTTAAGGGTGCTGGGAGTAATAAGGCCCACGGCAGAAGTGATAGGCAACTACAGCAAAACGGGGCATGTGGGCGTTTTGGGAACAAAGGGCACTGTGCAGTCTGGATCCTACATTCTGGAAATAGAAAAATACTTTCCTGCAGTAGCAGTTACCCAGGAAGCATGCCCCATGTGGGTACCGCTCATAGAGAACAATGAATATGATGAGGTGGGGGCAGATTATTTTGTACGAAAAAATATTCAACAACTACTCTCAGCCGACGATCAAATAGACAGCATCCTCCTGGGTTGTACGCACTATCCATTACTGATTGATAAGATAAAACAATTTGTGCCACAGGGAATTACGATCGTAGAACAGGGTAGCATTGTGGCCAACAGCCTGGCAGAATACCTGGAGCGCCACCCCCAAATAGAAGATCAATGCAGCAAACAAGGCAGTCGCTACTTTTATACCACGGGCGATAGCGAAGATTTTGATAACCATGCCGGCCGTTTTTTCGGCCAGGGTTTGAGATCGATCCACGTAAGGTTGTAAGTAAAATATTTAGCGCAATCTGTAGAAAAATTCCATTACACTTCCATCTTTTGAGCATTTTCCCCTACCTTCGCCGTCCTTTCACAAGAAGCAGGGATGGTGCCCGGCTTTAGAAGCAAGAAACAATATTTTGTAAAGGGAAAAAATTAATAAAATGCCAGGAAAAAAAAGAACATACCAACCCCACACACGCCGTAGAAAATCTGTACACGGATTTCGTGAGCGCATGTCTACCGCTAATGGCCGTAAGGTTTTGGCCAGCCGCAGGGCAAAGGGTCGTCATAAACTATCTGTTTCTGATGAGCACGGTTCAAAAAAATAATACAATCTTAGTAGCCTAAGGGCATTAACGAGATATAAAATCATAGCTTCCGTGCATATTGCGGGAGCTTTTTTAATATTGGGGAAGGGTAAATTGTGAAAGGTGAATTGTGTATATCGACCGATCCCAATTGCTCACTGCCCATTTCCAGTTGCCAATTGCTCATTGCCCAATACATACCGTAGGGGCAGGCATTGTCCACTTCATCAAAGATCAATCAGACATTTACTATTGCCTGCTGTTACACGATACCATTACAAAAAAGCCGATAAGCTTAAAAGCCGGAAAGCCATTGAGGAAATCTTTGGTAAGGGAAAAAGCTTTTCTAACTTTCCGCTTAAGGTTTTTTGGCTTCCCCATAATCCTGCGTCAGTATTGCAGGCAGGTGTAGGGGTTAGCAGCCGCAATTTCAAAAAGGCAGTAGATAGAAATCGTATTAAGAGGTTGATGAGGGAGACCTATCGTTTGCAAAAAAATCCCTTGCAGGAAACCTTGCTGCAAAACAACCAAAGCATGTCTGTCTTTTTTTTATACTTGGGCAAAGAGTTGCCTGCTTACGAATTGTTGTTTGTAAAAATGGAAAGCGCTCTAAACCGATTGATAAAACTGAGCAATGAAAACCTGGAAAGAAATTCTTAGTTGGCCATTTATTTTTCTCATAAAAATATATCAATGGGTACTTTCTCCTTTGTTGGGGCCAAAATGTAGGTTCACACCCACCTGTTCTCATTACGGTATTGAAGCGTTCAAAAAATATGGTCCCATCAAAGGATTATGGCTTACCATCAAACGTATTGGCAGGTGTCATCCGTGGGGCGGCCATGGCCACGATCCTGTGCCCTGATGCCCGCAACCAGATGCTAGCCAATTGTCAATAACGCTGAGACTGCGTTTTTTTAACATCCGCAACAATTCCTTTTACCGTATGTTATCGTAAATTGTATGAGTATGAAAATATTAAATTTTCTTTTCGGATTTATGGTAATAGCGCTTTCTGCCTGTGGGCAAAAGACTACGAAATTGCCTGCCACCGCCACCACTAAAAAAACAAACCCCATGGAATGGAATAAACTAACCAAAGAAGAAGAGAGAGTAATTGTAAGTAAAGGCACGGAGTATCCGGGCACTGGTGATCTGTTAAAGAACACCGAGAAGGGAACGTATATATGTAAAAGATGCAATGCGCCACTTTACAAATCTGATTCTAAATTTGATTCACATTGCGGCTGGCCGAGTTTCGATGACGAGATCAAAGGAGCTGTAAAACGAATATCAGACCCCGATGGACAGCGTACGGAAATTGTGTGCGCCAATTGCGATGGTCACCTTGGTCACGTGTTTTTAGGCGAAGGATTTACTCAAAAAAATACTCGCCACTGCGTAAATTCTATTTCTATGCTTTTTGTGGCAGATAAAAAAGACTAATTAGGTTTTCTTTAAAATGAAAACTCCCTCGGTTGAGGGAGTTTTTTTTGTTTGAACACTATCCTCGTTAAATGAAATCAAGTAAATCCTTGTTCAATTTGTCTTTGTGTGTAAACCACAAACCATGGGGTGCGCCCTCATACACAATGTATTTCGCATCGCTCAGTACTTTAGCAGTTTCATTTCCGGTAGCTTCAATGGGTACAGTTTTGTCTGCATCTCCATGAATAATGAGTGTAGGCACATTTATTTTTCCAACATCGTTTCTAAAATCGGTAGAAGAAAATGCCTTCGCACATTCCAAAGTTGCTATCGGCGAAGCGTCCATCACCTTTACCAGGCTGTTGGTTAAAAAAGCCTCGGTTACCGGGTGATTGGTGAGAGAAACCCCAAAGAAATCTTTGTTGAATCCTTCCATAAAAGTTGGGCGGTCCTTCATCATGCCTTTGGCCATTTTGTCGAACATTTCCTGTGGCACACCGTTGGGGTTCGTATCGGTTTGTAGCATGTAAGGCACTACCGCACTTATCAATACTGCTTTCGAAACACGTGCTCCTCCATGCAGGGAAAAATATTTTGCTATCTCTCCGCCACCCATAGAAAAGCCTACAAGTGTTACATCTTCCAGTTGTAATTCGTCCAGCAAAGATTTTAAATCGCCTGCAAGCGTGTCGTAATCATAAGGGCCAAACGGTCGGTCAGAATGGCCAAAGCCACGGCGATCATAGGAAATACAGCGTAAACCTGCTTTGCTTAGCTGCGTTACCTGGTACTCCCACATGCTGCCACTAAGCGGCCAGCCATGAATAAAAACAACGGGCTTACCTTTTCCCAGGTCTTCATAAAAAATTTGAATTGGTTCTGCTCCGTTTTGGGCTGATGTAATAAATGGCATGTTTTTAAAATTAAAGATGAACAAGATGTTGTTGTTCCTGTTCCAAAGATGCTGCCAGATAAAGTTATAGGCAAATCCTTAAACATGTTTGCAACAAAGTTCAACGGATGTAGAGCTAATTGCTCATTCGAAAACATCGGTTGCATGCTTGTTGCAAGCCATTGCAAATACTGTTCAAAACCCTTTAAGCCGGTTCTCAAACATATACCCCTTGTGGCCTTGTAAGTTGCTATTTTATTAACCGAGACAAAAAATTTTGAAACATCTTTGGCAACATCAAAACCCTTGTAGAAAATTTGTAACTTTAAATATCTCACTGTTTCAAATGAATGTTAGTATTAAGAAATATGGTCTCTGTTGCTGTTCAGCTTTGTTGCTGCTGATACTTCTTAATGTTTCTTGCCAAAAAGAATTGTACTTTGATAGAGAGGTCACCACGCTACCTGTTGATTCTATTACACCGGCAAATGATCCCGGTGCGTTACCAGCCTGTGCCAGCTGTTTGAAACCGGATACTGTCAATACCTATACCTGGAGTTTTAAAACGGGCGATTCACAACTTTGTGGCAGGGTAGATAGTGCCATTATAAATATCGATCGAACCTCTTTCACTTTCTTTGGACCCTCCTCCTGTGGCGGGGATAGCGGACTAATCTTCACCGTTTACTTAGACCCATTTGCTTTAAACAAGGATACCACCAATTTTACAGCGGCTTATGCCAGTTTTTATTATTATCACACAGGCGCACCCTATGTACTAATGAGCAAGACCGCCCAATCCTTCAATTTTACCATTTCCAGTTACGTTCATGCAACCAAAATTGCCACAGGCGTTTTTAGTGGGTTTGGCTACCGTCAAAATGGTAGAGCGGTTGAAGTAAAATCAGGTAAATTTAAAATCAGGCTGAGGTAAAAGAAAGCCGTCTGTTCAACAAGCTTCCAATAATTGTTTATGCCCGGTTTGCAGCAAAAATTCTCGCCATAAAATGGCGTAAGCAAAGGATAGGGGGAATACTAAATTCGCATCGCAAGCCCGGCCGCAGGCTTTTGATTATCCCAGGTAGAATGCACCCGGCTTAATAGCATTGTTAGTCAGAATCAAAGTGATAAATCTAATTGTTTAAAGTTTTAAACTAAGCTGCGGTGCACATCCCTGCGCCTGCAAGCGGTGGCCGCTGCTTCACAAAAAAAGCCGCAATAAAAATATTGCAGCTTTCTAAAAAATAAAATGAAAAAATCTTATGCTGATGCAGCTTCAAAACGCTCAGCTACTTTGCTCCAGTTTACAACGTTCCAAAAAGCAGCCAGGTAGTCCGCACGCTTGTTTTGATATTTCAGATAGTAGGCATGTTCCCACACATCTGCACCCAGTACCGGTGTGCCTTTTACTTCTGCCACATCCATCAAAGGGTTATCCTGGTTGGGGGTAGAGCTTACTTCCAACTTACCTTCTTTTACAATCAACCATGCCCAGCCACTTCCAAAACGGGTCATGCCGGCTGCTGCAAATTTTTCTTTAAAAGCATCCAACGATCCAAAGGCAGCATCAATGGCTTCGGCCAGTTTGCCTGATGGTGAACCGCCTGCATTAGGCGCAAGGCTTTCCCAGAAAAAAGTATGGTTCCAGTGACCGCCGCCATTGTTGCGCACTGCGGGGCTGATGCTGCCGGCAGCTTTTACCAGGTCTTCTATTGACTTTGTTTCGTTGTCTGTGCCAGCTACAGCCTTGTTCAGGTTGTCTACATATGCCTGGTGGTGTTTGCCATGGTGTATCTGCATGGTCAACGTATCAATATGGGGTTCCAAAGCTTCGTGTGGATAGGGGAGCGGTGCTAATGTAAATGCCATGATGTATAAAGTTTAAATGTGTAAAATAATAACGCTGTGTTGTCTACAAATTTAACCCTTAAACTAACAACGGCACGTCATTTTATAACTTGTTCCTAATTTCGAAACTGAGGTACTTGTCATCGCCTGGCTCTAAAAAAATCTTTCATCAATTGCCCGCAGGCTTCTGAAGCAATGGGACCGCTCAGAATTGTTTTTGGGTGAAACGGGTTATTAAGGCCAGCTACCCTCCGGTAGCTGTTTTTATCATCGGCTGCGCCAAAAACAATGCGGCCTATCTTACTCCAGTACAGTGCTCCGCTGCACATGAGGCAGGGTTCTACTGTCACATAAAGGGTGGCATCGGGCAGGTATTTGCTGCCCAAAAAATTGTAGGCCGTTGTGAGTGCCAGTATCTCAGCATGGGCAGTACTGTCATTCAGCAATTCAACCTGGTTGTGTGCCCGGGCTATTACCTGGGTGTTTAAAACAATGATGGCTCCCACAGGTACTTCGTCCTTATCAAAGGCGGTTTGCGCCTGTTTTACTGCCTGCTGCATGTATTGCTCGTCTGTCATGCTAAATGGGGTTAACTTTAAAACAAATTTATGCTAATGAATCTTGTAAATAAATTAGAAGTACAACGTAAGTTTTTTAATACACGCGTTACCAAAAAGTATGAGTTCCGCAAAGCTCAGTTGGAAAAGCTGGAGGCTGTGGTTAAAAAAAACGAACAGCAAATTTTTGAAGCCCTCTTTGCAGATTTAAAAAAGAGCCCCGAAGAATGCTGGATAACAGAAAATGGGTTTTTTCTTTCTGAGCTTAAAAATGCCCTCGGCAAACTGAAAAGCTGGATGGCGCCGGCAAGGGTAAGCACCAACCTGGCCAACTTGCCCGCCCGCAGCATGCTTATACCCGAACCTCTTGGCGTGGTGCTCATCATCAGTCCATGGAATTATCCTTTTCAGTTGCTGCTCACGCCACTCATTGGAGCCATAGCTGCTGGTAACTGTGTAGTGCTGAAATCTTCAGAGTTTGCACCCGCTACTTCAGCACTCATGAAGCAGATGATACAAGAAACGTTTGAAGAAAACTACATTTTATTTACAGATGGCGATGGTGCCACTGTGATTTCAGAGATGATGGATGGCTTTGTATTTGATCATGTGTTTTATACAGGTAGCACTGCTGTGGGAAAAATTATCTACCAGAATGCGGCTAAAAACCTGGTGCCGGTAACGCTGGAGCTTGGCGGAAAAAGTCCCTGCGTGGTAGAAGCTGATGCGGACATAAAAGTGGCCGCCAAAAGAATTGCTTTCCCTAAATTTTCAAATGCGGGGCAAATGTGTGTAGCGCCAGATTATGTGCTGGTGCATAGGTCTAAAAAAGCGGCATTATTAGAAGCCCTTAAGACGGCAGTTGATGGATTTTTTAAAACCGATCCGGTGGGGAGTTATGACTATGGCCGCATCGTGAATCAAAAACAGTTTGACCGCCTTTGCAGTTACCTTAAGGATGGTAAAATTGTTTACGGGGGCGGCAGTGAGCGTGAAAAGCTTTTTATAGAACCTACTGTTTTGGTGGATGTAGATCTTGATGCGCCTATTATGCAGGAGGAAATTTTTGGCCCCATCTTACCTATTATTCCGTTCGATACAATGGAAGAGGCATTGGGCATTATCCAGAAAAATAAAAATCCTTTGGCTTTTTATTTGTTTACTTCAGATGCAGATAAAGAAAGGGCCTGGCTGGAAGCTGTTGCGTTTGGCGGAGGCTGTGTGAACAATGCAAGTGTTCATTTGTTGAATCACAATCTCCCATTTGGAGGGCGAGGTGCCAGCGGTTTGGGCAATTATCATGGGCGTTTCAGTTTCGATACTTTTAGTCATAAAAAATCTGTGATTAAAACACCAACATGGTTTGACCCCTCCATCAAATACCCGCCGTACAAAGGCAAGCTATCAATTTTTAAAAAACTCATTGGCTAAAAATTTTCCATGACTGTCAGGCAAAAACTATTAAAATTATTATACCCCGTTTTCAACAGTATTTCAAAAGCAGCGGGACAAAACAACAAAACGTTTCAATCAAACACTATGGCCAATCAATCTTTTTACGATTTGAGCACCGTGCTCAATAATGGAACAACGCTGCAGTTCAAAGACCTACAGCATAAAAAAGTAATGATCGTTAATACAGCTTCAGACTGCGGCTATACAAGGCAATACGAAGGGTTGCAAGCTTTGCAAGAAACATACAAAGAAGCACTGGTGATCATTGGATTTCCTGCGAATGATTTTGGGGAACAGGAAAAAGGATCGGACGAAACCATTGCGGCCTTTTGCAAAGTAAATTTTGGGGTATCCTTTCCTTTGTCCAAAAAGGCTGTTGTTCGCAAGAAAGATGGACAGCATGAAGTTTATCAA
The DNA here is from genome assembly GCA_031425715.1 of Chitinophagaceae bacterium. Lineage (GTDB taxonomy): Bacteria > Bacteroidota > Bacteroidia > Chitinophagales > Chitinophagaceae > Ferruginibacter. The sequence goes on from JANPJW010000077.1 coordinate 8,610, forward strand.
TGGCTTACAGACGAAC
>JANPJW010000078.1:0-3297 GCA_031425715.1 Chitinophagaceae bacterium
AGAGGCAATACATTTCACACAAAGAGCGCAAAGAAATACAAGGCGCATAAAAAGTCAGGACGAAATTAATCGTCGTCTCTTTGCCTCCTTTGTTTCGTTGTGTGAAACTGTCTTTTATGTATTTCACACAAAGAGCGCAAAGAAATACAAAGCTTACTAAGAGCCCGGGTCAGTCTTGCATTTCCAAATATCCTGACATGTTTGCCTCGCCCAGATCAAAAAGTCTGCATTAAAAAAACTCATCTGCCCATTCGCTTCAATTGTAATATTTTTGCCCTCTCGAAACGCTGCCTGAAATACTCAAACAATTATTTACATGCAAGCGATCCATCAAAAGAACCGTACCATCATCATCCTAATTCTCGGTTTGTTATCTGCCATCGGGCCATTCTCCATAGATATGTACCTGCCTGGTTTTCCGGCCATGGCAAAAGATCTTCGGGTATCGGTAGATATGATATCTTATTCACTGGCCAGCTTTTTTGTCGGGGTCTGTGTTGGCCAATTAGTTTGCGGACCTTTACTGGATCGGTTCGGCAGAAAAACGCCTCTTATCATAGGCATGGTTTTATACATCCTGGCGTCTGTTGGTTGTGCATACTCCAATAGTTTAGAGATGCTCATCATATTTAGATTTTTCCAGGCCCTCGGCGGCTGTGTGGGCATGGTGGCGCCAAGAGCGATGATAAGAGATATTTTTCCCCTAAATGAAAATGCCCGTATTTTTTCTTTAATGATATTGATTTTGGGGGTGGCACCCATTTGTGCACCCACTGCGGGAAGTTATTTAATTGGTGCCTTTGGCTGGCACAGTGTGTTTGTGGCGTTAGCCGTTATCGGTTTTCTTATTTTATTATTGGTAATCTTTCGCCTGCCAGAAAGTAAAAAAGGGGATTCATCTTACTCTTTAAAAGCAACCACCATTTTTGCCAACTACAGTGCCGTGTCTAAAGTTCCGCAGTTCAATACTTATGCATTGATGGGAGCTATTTCTGCTTCCGGCCTGTACGCTTACCTGGCCGGGTCCCCCTTTGTGTTTATGGAATTATACCATACAACACAAGAGCAGTATGGTTACATTTTCGCCATCATTGCAGCCGGGTTAATTCTTTGCAGCCAGCTCAACAATCGACTACTCAAAAAGTATAGCAGTGAGCAAATAGTGTTGGTCACTTTGAGCGTACAAACCCTGGTGGGCATTTTATTATTGGCCGGCACTGCGTTTCAGTTGTTGAACCTCTACAGCACCGTTGCACTCATTGCCTTATTTCTCAGTTGCCAGGGATTTGCATTTCCCAATTCATCAGCACTCTCTATGGCACCATTCACAAAAAATGCCGGCACCGCTTCGGCACTCATGGGAGCTATGCAAATGGCATTTGGTGCCTTGGCCGCAGCTGTCATTGGGTTCAGTAATCCAACATCCGCATTGCCACTGGCACTCATCATGGCTTCCTGCGCATTCATTGCATTGGTTATCTTATTGCTCGGCAAAAGAAGAATCAATTATCAATCAAGGCTCGAGGATGTGGATGAAAGTGCGATGGACCTGATAGAAAAGTATTAAGCATATTTGGAGCATGAGCCGCATACCATGCTCAACATTTGTATCCGGCTTTTCGCTGCAATTCGCCAACCGCTGCCGGGGTTTTCAACCGCCGACAGGGTTGCCTCATTTCCGCTTCAATCCGGGCTATGCTCAGCTGAAGAGAACTGGTCATGAATATCCTCGGAAAAAAACAAAAATGTACTCGTGTATAGGTCCAGTAGAGTCACCAACTCGCCGAACAACTAATCAATCTTAAGTACTCTGTCAGCCTCAAGTGTAATGCTATCACGGGAGTAAAGCGTTTTTATAATTATAAAATTCCCCGAATACTTTACTTGAAATGGATATTCAAAATTTGTTGGGCAGGGTTCTGGATATCCTTCTTCTCCTAGTTGTAAAACTTGCATAAAAAGGTATCTGAAATATAAGGAGTGGCTCTTGCTTAGGGTTAACTTTTTGTTAGAAGCTTTTAGCTCCTTTTCAAAAGTTGTATTTAAACCTTTAGAATTAGAATTTTGCAATTTAGATTTTGACGACCAATAATCTGAATATTCGCTGCCAAACAAAGGGACACAATAGGATAAATTTTTCTTTCGAATTATGATTATACCCGAATGATAAGCTGATTCATATAATTCAAATTCTGCCTTCCAATTATTATCTTTTATTTGCCGAACCAATTCAAATGTATGTTTTTGACCAGCATGACCCTCATTTAATTGAGGGTACCTATCCAATAATTCGTCAATTAATTTTGCAGAAGTCTGGCCATTATCTTTTGTACATCCTGTAACAAATACTGTTGCTATAAAAAGCAATAAGGCAATTCTCATAAAATAGTTTCCATTAGGATGCTATCGAAGGATAGATTCCACAAAGAAAAATCAACTATTCAACAACTCCCTCAATCTCTCCGCCACCTTCTCCGCATTCGGCAGCATTGCTTTTTCCAAAATTATATTCATCGGTACCGCCGGTAAATCCAGCGCACCCATCACTTCTACAGGCGCATCTAAATTTTTAAAACATGCTTTAGAAACCCTTCCTGCCAAGGCTTCTGCAAAGGAGTTGTTCTGTTGTTCCTCGGTAAGGATTAAACATTTGCCATGTTTTTTTACTGCGGCAAAAACCAGTGCCTCATCCAGCGGAAACAATGTTCTAAGATCAATAATCTCTATTTGCCCCGCAAATTGTTTGGCAGCAGCCTTCGCCCAATAAACACCCATGCCATAAGTTATCACGCAGGCCGAATCCCCAACAGACACTTTTTCTTCATTGGCTTCCAAAACAATATTTCCTTTCCCTAACGGTAAAACATAGTCGCTGGAAGGTTCAATACTTTTGGCTTCTTCAGTGCCGGGAACTTTGCTCCAGTAAAGCCCTTTATGTTCCAGCATCACCACGGGGTTTGGGTCCAGGAAAGCCGCTTTCATCAAACCTTTCATATCAGCCGCATTGCTAGGATACACAATTTTGATACCCTTGATGGTAAGCAGCATACTCTCTACACTCCCGCTATGATAAGGGCCACCGCCGCCGTAGGCTCCAATGGGTACACGAATAAGCGTTTGCACCGGAAATTTTCCGCAGGTTAAATAACAACTCTTAGAAATTTCCGTCACCAGTTGATTGATACCGGGATAGATGTAGTCAGCAAACTGTACTTCTACAATCGGCTTTACACCCACTGCACTCATACCCACCGTTGAGCCAATGATGTAGGCTTCCTGTATGGCAGTATTAAACAC
>JANPJW010000079.1:0-8636 GCA_031425715.1 Chitinophagaceae bacterium
CCCGGCAGAGGCCATCACCATGGAAGCCGCAGAGCGCCAGGTAGGCGAGGAGCATTTGTACAGGGAAGAAAAATATGCAGCCAAATACGAAATCAATATGCTGCGTTGCATTTTTTGTGGGCTGTGCGAAGAAGCTTGTCCCAAAGATGCCATTTACCTGAGCGAAACATTTACCCCCGCCGATTACCAGCGAAAGCAATTTATTTATAACAAACAAGATTTATTGATACCCCACCCACAGGAAAATCCTGAGGCGTATAAAAAAGCATTGGGTAACAGGCCAAACCGGCAGGAGGTTAAATAAATCAACTTTTAGAATATGAGTGTTACCACCTTATTATTTGTTTTACTTTCTGCCATGGCCGTGGGCAGCGCTGTTATGATGCTGCTTAGCAAAAATGCGGTTAAGAGTATTCTTTGGCTAATTGTTGTGTTCTTCGCCATTTCGGGGCATTATATCTTGTTAAATGCCCAGTTCCTCGCTATTGTAAATATCATTGTTTATGCCGGCGCCATTATGGTTTTATTTCTTTTTGTGGTGATGTTGATGAATCTAAATTCGGAAGCTGAGCCAGTAAAAAATTATCGGCTGCACATTATTGGCATTGTATCGGGAGGATCATTGCTACTCATTGTATTGGCTGCATTGCTGCAGAACAACAGGGCACAATTAGTGCAAATGAAGATAGGCGACCAGGGCCTGATACAGAACTTAGGAAAAGTATTGTTCACCAATTATGTATTGCCTTTCGAAATAGCCAGCGTTTTGTTTTTAAGTGCCATGGTTGGTGCGGTTGTTTTAAGTAAAAGGAGCTAAATATTGTAAATATGAAAAAGACCATGCGCATTTTTGCGGGCTGTTTGTTGATGATCTTTTTTTCGTGTGCCACGTCCTTTGCCCAGGTAAAAATCGGCGATCTGCCCATTGATATTGACCAACTATTCAACCGTGTAAAAGTCTTGAAAGTTAAAAAGGGTTTTAGCCCTAAGTTTCTACTGGGTGAAGTACAGCTTAATAAAGTAGGCCTGCTCGGCGAAAATTTAAAAGGGGTAGAATTGCTGGGCAATGTGTTTAGCAAGAAAAATATTGACCAGGTCACCAAATTATACAAGACTTACAAGACCGGGCTGGTAGTATTCAAAGTGCTAGCTGCTGCAGGTGGCGCCGCCGCGGTCTATAGTACCGTTCGGGGCGTAACAGACGACCAGAAATTTGACGATGCCACAGTGAAAGGTCTGCTTTACCCAGCCCTCGGTTCTTTAGCCACGGGTATCCTCACCAAAGTGTTAACGAAAAAAGCCTCTTACAAAGCGGTGGATATCTTCAATGGTATTGCCAGGAAAAAAATACAAGATATTCTTTCAATACAACCAGCCTCGTCTACTTTGGGCATGGGCGTTTATGTGAAATTGTAAATTATGGATATAAAAGCATATTTAGTTTTATCACTTACACTGTTCACTATTGGTATTATTGGCGTACTGGTGCGGCGCAATGCTATCCTGGTTTTTATGTGCATAGAGTTAATGCTCAATGCCGTGAACCTGCTGATGGTAGCTTTTTCTAAAATGCATGCGGTGAGCCCGGTTATGAAAGCCTCCGCTACTTATGCCAGCGATGCACAAATATTTGTTTTCTTTATAATGGTAGTGGCCGCCGCAGAAGTGAGTGTGGGCCTGGCTATTATTGTAATGTTGTATAGAAATACGCATTCTGTAGATATCAATTTTTTAAACCGGTTAAAGAACTGACAACCCTTATCTCTACGTAGCCAGTTTGCTCCGTAGAGGGTGAGTGGGGAGATGCACTTAAATCTTATGAGTAATATTTTAGAATTCGTTTGGTTGATACCCGTGTTGCCGTTGATTGGTTTTTTGATCAATGGTTTAGGTAGAAACAATTTATCCAAAGGCCTGTCGGGCATTATAGGAAGTGGCGTAGTACTGGCATCTTTCATCATTAGTGTGCTGGTTTTTGTGCAAGTGAAAAGCGGTGGCAGTTTAGACAATAGCTATTTTGACTTTATCAATATCAGCAGTTTGCAACTCGGCTTCGAGTTTAAGGTAGATGTCTTATCTTCTTTATTCCTCTTAATCATTACTGGTGTGGGTTTCCTGATACATGTATATTCTACAGCTTACATGCACGATGAGCCGGCGAAAGATTTTGCCAAATATTTTTCCTACCTCAATCTTTTCGTATTTTCTATGCTGCTGCTGGTAATGGGTGGCAACTTTGTAATTATGTTCATTGGGTGGGAGGGCGTAGGTCTTTGCTCCTACTTGCTGATAGGTTATTGGTACAAGAAAGAAGAAAACACTGATGCAGCCAACAAAGCTTTTGTAATGAATCGCATTGGTGATCTTGGGTTTTTATTAGCCGTTTTCTGGATCATTGCAAAAATTGGATCTGTAAATTATGATGTTGTTTTTTCTGCCGCCAGTCTTGCTAAGTTTTCTGCAACAGACATTACCGGTATCACTTTATTATTGTTTGTAGGAGCTACCGGTAAGAGTGCACAAATTCCCCTGTACACATGGCTCCCAGATGCCATGGCTGGTCCTACACCCGTGAGTGCGCTCATTCATGCTGCTACCATGGTTACAGCAGGTATATATATGATAGCAAGAAGCAACGCCTTGTTTTCTCTTTCCGAATTTACGATGACAGTTATAACCATCATTGGCCTGGCAACAGCGCTGCTGGCAGCTTCTATAGCCATCAGGCAAAATGATATTAAAAAAGTATTAGCCTATTCTACCGTGAGCCAGCTCGGTTTTATGTTTCTTGCGCTGGGCACTGGTAATTATGTGGCTGCAGTTTTTCATGTGCTCACCCATGCATTTTTCAAAGCGTTGATGTTCCTGGGAAGTGGTAGTGTTATTCACGCCATGGGTGGCGAACAGGATATCAGGAATATGGGTGGCCTGCACAAACACATGAAAATAACCAGCGTCACTTTCCTGATTGGCTGCCTGGCTATTTCTGGCATCCCTGGCTTATCTGGTTTTTTTAGTAAAGATGAAATTTTAGCAGGAGCATTTGGAGTGCATGGTTATGGGAAAGTGATCTATGCTATCGCCTTGTTTACAGCCTTGCTCACTGCATTTTATATGTTCCGTTTATATTTCATCACTTTTACGGGCAAATTTCGTGGTACCCACGAGCAGGAACATCACTTGCATGAAAGCCCTGCGGCAATGACAATTCCATTGGTAATTCTGGCGGTGCTCAGCATCGTTGGAGGTTATATTGGTGTACCTGAAGCATTAGGAGGAAACCATGCATTGGCGCAGTATCTTTCCCCGGTACTAAAATCTGCAGCGCATCATTTGGAGCACAGCACAGAATATATTCTCATGGCTTTATCTACCATATTGGTAGTGGCGGCCATTTTATTTGCATGGATGAAGTTCAAAAATTACCAGGGCGAGGGCGAAGCAACCGGCTTTGGCAGGCTGTTACAAAACAAGTGGTATGTAGATGAAATTTACACAGCCGTGGTAACCAAACCTCTTGCGGCATTGTCTGGTTTGCTGGATAGGGTTGTAGAGAAAAAAGGAATTGATGGTTTTGTTAATGGTGTGGGCAGGGCCGTAAATTATGGCAGCCGCCAGTTAAGATTGGTTCAAAACGGGCAAGTAGGGGTCTATGTTTTATTAATGGTGATAGGCATGCTGGTATTATTTTTCATCCAATTATTTGCGTAAAAAAATTAAGAGTGGGTAGTTACATTACATTTCCGGAATTATTGATTTGGCTGCCTTTGCTGGCAGGTATCAGCTGTTTTTTTATGAAGAAAGGAGAGGCTGCCAAAACGATGGCCATTCTTGCATCCTGTATTGTATTAGCGGTTTCTGTTGGCAGCTTTTTTTATACGGACGCAGCACAATATGCTTCCTACAACACCGTAAATTATTATTGGCTCAAACATATTGGCAGTAGTTTTTTTCTTGGCCTGGACGAAACCGGCCGCCTGCTTACATTTTTGACAGCACTTAGTTTCCCCATCATTTTTATCAGCACCCAAAAAAATAATTACAAAAATCCGGGAGCCTTCTACGGCCTTATGTTGCTTACAATGGCGGGGCTTATGGGGGTGTTTGTAGCCATCGATGCACTGGTGTTTTATTTCTTTTGGGAGCTCGCTCTTATACCTGTTTACTTTCTTTGTAGCAGGTGGGGCGGAGAACAGAGGATTCAAACTACTTTCAAATTTTTCGTTTATACGTTTGCGGGGTCTCTGCTAATGCTGGTGGGCATCATGTATGTATACATGCACACTCCTCAGCGTATGTTTGGTGATGGTTCTGTGTCTGATCATTCCTTTGCCTTGCAATCATTTATGGGCGCTTTGCTTCAGCCGGGGGAGCAGCAATGGTTGTTCTGGTTATTCTTTATTGCTTTCGCTATAAAGATGCCCGTGTTTCCTTTTCATACCTGGCAGCCTGGCACTTACGACCAGGCACCTACCGCCGTTACGATGGTGCTAAGTGGTGTGATGGTTAAAATGGGATTGTTTGGCGTTATACGCTGGCTCATTCCGATATTGCCTGCGGCCACTTCCATGTTTGCCAACCTCGTAATCATTCTTTGCATTATAGGAATTATTTATGCCAGCTGTATTGCCATGGTGCAGGACAACCTGAAGAAACTAGTGGCTTATTCTTCTATAGCCCATATCGGTCTCATGTGCGCTTCATTGTTTGCATTAAACGAGTTGAGCGTTCAGGGTGCGGTGATACAATTGTTCAGCCATGGTATCAATATCATCGGTATGTGGATAGTGATAGACCTGCTGGAAAGGCAGACAGGTGTCAAGCACATTTCCCAACTGGGCGGCGTGGCGCAAAAGGCCCCGGTGCTTACCATTTTTCTGGTGATTATTGCCTTGGCCAATATTGCCTTACCTCTTACCAATGCTTTTGTAGGAGAGTTTCTTATGTTCAGCGGCTTGTTTAAAGCAAATGCCTGGTATGCGGTAGCTGCAGGCCTTAGCATTATCCTGGCGGCTGTGTATACTTTGAGAATGATTCAAAAAGTTTTTTATGGCGAAACCAATGCTGTAACGGCCTGTGTAAAAGATATATCTTTTGCAGAAAAAGCCAGCCTCGGTGTGATCGTCGTTTTTATTTTTCTGTTAGGGGTAATGCCACAGCACATTATAGAGTTTACCAAAGAAGCTGTAACGGCTTTAATAGCTTTAAAAAAATAGGAAAATTCTGTACGGTAAAATATTAGAATTAAATTATGAACGCAATTATATTTTCTGCAATCTGGGGTATCGTAATGATGTTTAGCGGAGCTTTTATAGAGAGTAAAAAAACTCCCCGCTATCTTGCTATTGCAGGCATTGCAGGGTTGTTTTTATTAAACTTCCTGGAGTTGTATTCCGGCACAGTATTGTTTGCGATTGATACGCATGATATGATTCGCACCAACAGTTTCAATCTTTCTTTTTTAGCTGTGGTATTTGGTAGTACCCTTCTTTATTTTTTATTAAGTGGCAAAGATGTAGAACGGGTAGGCGAGCATGTAGGCGAGTATTTTGCACTCATCTTTTTTGTGCTGTGCGGTGTAGCCTTGTCTGCTACTTTTAATACGCTGCTGTTTTTATTTATTGGTATAGAAATTATTTCCATTCCACTTTATATTCTTACAGGTAGCGATAAAAGAAATTTAAAAAGCAACGAAGCTGCTCTTAAGTACTTCCTGATGGGAGCTTTTTCTACGGGCATCATGCTCATGGGGATAGCCTTCATCTACGGGGGCAACAGCAATGCCTCTTTTTTTATAAACAACATTCAACTGGGTGAGGGAACCATGCCGGTGATGATCGCAGTAGGGTTGGTGTTACTCATGGTGGCGCTTTCTTTTAAGGTATCTGCAGCCCCTTTCCATTTTTGGACCCCCGACGTGTACGATGGCTCGCCAACAGTTTTTACATCTTTTATGAGCACCATTGTAAAAGTGGCTGCATTTTTTGCCTTTCTTAGGTTGTTCGACAATGCATTTGGAAAAGTGCAGGCCCAATGGCAGGTACTCATTATGGTACTCACCATTGCCACCCTTTTAGTGGGTAACATTACTGCTATCTTTCAACAAAGTGTAAAGCGAATGATGGCTTATTCCAGTATTGCCCAGGCTGGGTTCATGATGCTTGCCCTGTTTTCTTTGAATGACTGGGGGCGGGAGGGCCTGGTACTTTATTCGGCTGCTTATTGCGTGGCTACCATCGGCTTCTTTTCCATTCTCATAAAAATGAACGACTACACCATTGATGGTTTTAATGGTCTTGCGAGGCAGCAACCCTTGCTGGCGTTTACTGCTACTGTTTTTTTATTGTCACTTACCGGTATACCCCTTACTGCCGGTTTTATGGGTAAATTTTATTTGCTCATGTCTGCCGTTCAAAACGGTGGCAATACTTTGTTGGTAGTAGTAGCAGTTATTTTTGCGGCTATCAGTGCCTATTATTATTTCAGAGTTATTCAGGCTATGTATTTTAAAGAGGCGAATACAGTGGCTGTCAACCCGGAGGAAATTAGCGGCGGCTTCAAATTCTTATTGGCCCTTTCTGCAGCAATCATCTTATTGCTGGGCATTTATCCAGAATTTTTGCTGGGTTGGCTTTACCGTTAACGCCACTCATAAAACTTTTCCGCTCAATTTGGTTGCTGCGTTACCTTTAGGTTTAATAACCAATGAATGACTTATAGAGATTCCTTACAGCTATCGTGGAAAAATGTAAAAGGCAATAAACTTCGTACGGCCATCACGGTCATCATCATGGCATTGGGAATTTTTGCCCTGATCCTTATCATTACAGCCATTACTGCAGCAAGCAACAGCCTTACGAGTAGCTTTTCTACCATGGGGGCCAATTCCTTTAGCATACGTTACAAAGACCGCAACATCAGCTTTGGTGGCGGCCGGAGTGCAGGGGAGGTTACTAAAAAATCATCTTTAAAAGATAAGAGATCAAAGGTGGGAATGGTAATAACCTACGACCAGGCCAGGGAGTTTAAAGAGCGATACAGCTTTCCCGGCAGCAAGGTAGGTATTGCACTCAGGGGGCCTGGTAGTATTGTGGTAAATAACAGCCGGCGTAAAACAAACCCCGACGTGAATGTTTACGGTGGAGACGAGAACTACCTGGAACTGAACGGCTACTCTATAAAAGCAGGGCGCAATTTTACACCATCCGAAATTCAATCGGGCCGAAATGTGTGCATGCTGGGAAGCGGTGTAGCCGACAAATTGTTCCCGGAAAATATAGACAAGGCAATAGATGCTGTAGTAAATGTAGACCACATTCCGTACAGGGTAATTGCTGTTTTGGAAGACAAAGGCTCCAGCGCATTTTTCAACACCAGTCGTGTGGTCATTACGCCCTTCAATAATGTGCGCAGGCTTAGTGCCAGTGCCAGCAGCACTTATACCATTGCTGCCATGGTAAACGATCTAAAGCTGATGCCTGTTGCCACAGGGGAGGCCGAAGGTACATTCAGGGCTATCAGGAAATTAGATGTGAAAGAGAACAGCAACTTTTTTATTGACAAGAGCGACAGCATTGCACAAACACTTTTAAAAAACCTCGGCTTCCTGGAGAAAGGAACCATTGGTATAGCATTTATAACGCTCATAGGCGCAGCCATTGGCCTCATGAATATCATGCTGGTAGCTGTAAATGAACGCACTAAAGAAATCGGTTTATCCAAAGCCCTTGGCTGCACAGCCCGGGATGTGCGTGCCCAATTTTTATTTGAATCTGTACTCATCAGCCTCATGGGTGCTTTAGCGGGTATAGTTGCAGGTATCCTGGTGGGCAACCTTGTTGCCTTATTTTTAAAAACTGGGTTCGTAGTACCATGGGCCTGGGTAGCTGCTGCCGTTTTTGTTTGCAGCGTTGTGGGTCTTGCAGCCGGTCTTTATCCGGCTTACAAAGCTTCTAAGCTAGACCCGATCGTAGCGCTGCGATACGAGTAAGCTCTTTAAAAAAATATCCCATCATTATTTTATTTTTGGCTGCTCTTACTAATTTTATTTCATACTTATTTAATCAAAAAAAATATTTGAAGGCTGCATGTGCATTCAATTATTTTATTAACTTGTGCGCTACGATGTTACCTATTGTGTAATTACTCAACCATAATTTATCTTTCAGTAGCATTGCACATCAAAACAAATTTTCTAAACAACTAGTAATTAAATTTTCACTTTCTAAAAATTGAATGTTATGGCAGAAACAAGACCAACTGCAACAGTTAAACCAACAACCTCAGTTCAGGCAAAAAAAACAGGTAATGCTATCTCCTGGATAGCACCAGTTCTTTGTATAGTAATCGGTTATGTGATTTGGAGATTTGGCCTGGGTAATCCTTCCAATTTTGGTAAGCCGGGGACAGGTATGTTTTGGCCAGATCATGAAGAGCCTCTTTCCAATATTTCTAAAATGTATTTGGGCGGTATCGTAGTTCCGGTTCTGATAGGTACGTTCTTAACAGCGATTGTGTTTGTAGTTGAAAGGTTTTTAACTATTTCTAAAGCAAATGGTACTGGCAACAATGCAGACTTTGTTCGTAAAGTGCAGTATCACCTTGCTAACAAAAACGTAGATGAAGCTTTGAAAGAG
>JANPJW010000080.1:0-5261 GCA_031425715.1 Chitinophagaceae bacterium
TGCCCACAGGTTTAAGGTATTTACAGGTATTTTATAATAGGTCCACACTTTGGCAGGTACAATAATTTTTTGATTGGCGTTTCCAAAAGGATCAGCGCTTCCGGGCGTTTGCTGTGTAAATATCCACAATTCGAAATCTACTGAACCACCCTTCAGGTAGAAACTTAAATAGGTATAGCCGTTGTTCACGATGTTGTTCCAGCCGAAACCCATTTGGTGCCAATTGCCAGCCTGGAAGTTTTTACTAAAAGAAATAGTTCCAGATTTGGCTTCCGCTGTAGAAACTACGCCACCATCACCCCAGGATGCATCCTGCTCGCCGTTGTCAAATCCTTCTGTAAAGAAATTGAAGTTATTTACCAGGCTCACGAACTCAAGGGAGGTTGTTATGGTTCCTGTAAGATTTGTAATGTCCAGAGTTGACCTAAAGAGCGTGGTAGCAGGCATCCGGATAACCAATTCCTTTTTTGATTTGGAAACGATGGTAGCTTCTAGTAACGGGTTGGCTGTTAGTGCCACTTTACTCACATCTCCCAGGTTGTTTCCGGTGAGGGTAATTTCTGTACCTGCTTTAAAGTTGTAATTAGAGGTGGAGTTTACAATCGGTAAAGCAATTACATTAAACGGAACAGTGAACTGCTTGCCCAATCTATTCGTGAAAATAATGTTTTGCGGACCACCATTGGCAGTGTCGGGCACCCGGAACAACATTGCTTTGTCGGTATTAAAAACCGGGTTAAAGGAAGCAGGGATATTTCCCTTTTCAAAAACTACACTAACAATATCGCCGAGGCCGGAACCTGTAAGCGTAAGTACATTATTACCCGCCGCCCTGGAGGGAGAAACAGAGTCGGCTTTTGGGCTTGAAGACGCATCTATAACAGAGCTTACTTCTTTTCTACAAGATATAAACAAGCTGATGGCAACTATGAATGCCAGCGACAATGCAAAAGAAATTTTTATTTTTTTCATAAACTGATGTTTAAAATATAATAGATTAATAGTACGGCACTGCCGGTGCGAGCAGCAACGGGTTAGCCACTGTTTCAGACTGCGGTATAGGCAGGTAAAGCTGAGCCTCCGACGTAATGGTTGCTCTAAACGATACTAATTGTTTATTGAAATCGTAGATACCACGCTCCTGGGCTTCTATCATCTGCTTTGCTTTCGCAAAACCCTGGCGCTGCACATCAAACCAATAATCTCCCTCAAAAGCAAACTCTACTTTTCTTTCGTGCAGCAATTCATCTAGCGTGAAGCTGGTTACAGAAGGCAGACCAGCACGATTGTGCACAGCGTTGAAGGCAGCCAACGCTGATCCATCGCTGGTGGAACTACCACCGCCAAGTACCGCTTCGGCATAAATCAATAATACATCAGCATACCTTAAAATGAAAGTACTTATCTGGCTATGAGAGTTGGTATTTACGGGTTCTATAGACCTGTTTGGCCCTACCACATATTTTAAAATATTAGAGCGGGTGCCAGTTTTTATTTTAAAGTCATCTGTAGAGTTCGTCGTTGTATCATAAGTAAATCCTGTTGGAAAATTTACGTTTACCCAGTCAGCATTGTGGTAGCCATGTTCCATCACAGACCATCCACGACGCTTATCTCCAAAACCATAACCGGTGGTCATGCTTAGCATATCTATAGAAGGTACGAGGGCAGAATATCCGTTGGCACCAGTAGGCAATGGGCGTAACAACGGTTGAGGTCCTACGTATAACTGAAAACGATTACCACCATTCCAACTCATGGCCGTCAACCAGCGCAGGGAAAATAAATTTTCTACGTTGTTGTTATTTGCTTTTACAGAAGAGGTAAACATGCCGGCAAAATCGGGGTTTAACCCCAACTTACCAGGGTTGGCGGTGGCATAGTCTATTACTTCCTTGGCTTTTAATTTCGCATTTGGATAATCTTTGGCGTATAAATAAATTTTAGCCATCAGTCCTTTGGCGGCATATTTTGTTACCCTTCCATCCTGGTAAGAAACTTCCGGAAGATTTGCTTCCGCCACCTTGAGGTCTTCTATGGCAAATCTTAAAATATCTTTCTGCACATAGCGTGGTACAAGGTAACCGCCGGGTAAGGTAAGTGCCACCGGATCGGCTACAATAGGTGCATCTTTAAAAGTACGGGCAATGTAGAAATAGGCAAAGGCTCTTATAAACTTTGCCTCAGCTATGCCGGTATTTAAAAATGCTTTATCGCCCAGCAGCGCTTTTTTCTTTTCAAAAGCACTGATCAATGCGCTGGCATTGCCGGCTGCCTTGTAGCAGGAGTTCCAGGTATCAAACACCAATCCATCTGTACTTTGAATATTAAAGTTGTAAAACGAATTGTACTGTGCATTGCCCTGGGCACCTGTAACAGTCCCACCCAATACATCTCCTACAGAACTAAAGGCTTTGTCGAACCAATTGTTCCAAACAGAATTGTAGAGTATGCCAGTAGCACCATTTACCTCGCCGGCGGTAGTGTAATAATTATCTACGGTAGGCGATGTTTCGGAAGATACATCCAGAAAAGTTTTTTTACAGGAGGCAAGGCTGAGCGTTGCGAGGCCAATAAAATATATGAGTTTGATTTTCATCTGTAGATTTTTTAATGTTTAGAATTCAACGTTTGCACCCACGGTAAAAGATCTTGGGTTTGGATAGTGACCATTGTCAATATTCATGAGCCGCACATTGTTATTGTAAGCGCCCAACTCAGGATCGTAACCGCTGTATTTAGTAAAGGTTTTTAAATTTTGCGCAGCTATATAAAACCTTGCATTGGATATTTTCGCCTTGGCAACAAATGCCTTGGGCAAATTGTAACCCAAAGAAATATTCTGGATGCGCAGGTAAGAACCATCTTCAATGTAACGATCAGAAATACGGAGGTTGTTATTATGCCATTGATTGTATCGGGGCAAGCTTCCGTTGGGGTTGTCTGTTGTGTACCTGTCCAAAACAGTCGTCAACTGGTTGTTGAAAAGAGAATTCATAGCCTCCGTTTGACGACGGGAGTAATTGAATATTTTTGCTCCGTAACTACCCGTAATAAAAACAGACAGGTCTATGTTTTTATAATTCACCGTGTTCGTCATGCCATAAGTGAACTTAGGATTTGGATTACCAATTTCTGTTACATCTTTATCATCAATTTTATTATCACCGTTTAAATCTTTAAAGCGAACGTCGCCCAACCATTGTTGACCAATGCCCACCGGCAAGCCCCAGTCAGTGCCATTGTTAAGGTCTTTGAGGTCACGAAAAATACCGTCTGTTACATAGCCGTAAAATGAACCCATGGGCAGTCCTTGCCTGGATAGACTTACCAGGTTAAGTGTGCCATATTCGTTGTACTCTCCTTTGAGCACTGCATCTGGCGTGTTTAAAAAGTCCAGCCTGTTTTTGTAATGACTAAAAATCAAACTTGTTTTCCAGCTAAGATCTTTGCCCTGTATGTTGTAAGTTGTAAGGCTCAAATCAATTCCTTTGTTGGTCATTTGTCCATCATTAATCCTAGGAGCCTGGTAATCGTCGAAGTTGGTACCTATACCAGAGAAGGCGCCGTACTGGCCAGACAACAACATGTCGGTTGTTACTTTCTTATACACATCCACGGTAAGTTCAACACGCTTGTTAAAGAAGCTTACGTCCATACCGATATTTGTGTTTAGTACAGACTCCCAGGAAGAGTTGGGATTTTCTACGTTGGCCAATAAACCACCCGGGCCGAAAGGACCAAGGGGTAATAAGCGAATGTTAGAGGTATAAGTGTTTTGACCACCAATTTCCTGGTTGCCTACCGAACCTACCCCTACTCTTAATTTAAGGTAATTGATAGCTTTTAGTCGTTGTGCAAATTTTTCGTTGGTCACCGTCCAGGAGGCCGAGGCTGCGGGAAAATAACCCCACCTGTTGTTGGGACCAAAGCTGGAAGAACCATCCGCTCTGAATGTTCCTGTGATGGAATATTTGTTGTTGTAGGTATAGCCAAGTCTTGCAAAATAAGATTCCATTTTCCAATCACCGGCACCTGCGCCAATTTCTTCGCCCGAACCATCACCACCGGCACCTGCACTCAGAGATGGCAGGTTCAAAACGAGGTTATCTCTTTTTACCTGTACATAATCGTACCGGCTGGCTTGTGCCTCATGCCCCAAAGTGGAGCTGATGGAATGCTTGCCAAAGTCCTTGTTGTAACTCAGGTAAGTTTTGAATGCATAATAAATACTGTTGTTTCTTTCTTCTCTCAACCTGGAGGGAGAAATAACCGTTTGGTTGGTTGAATCATTTTTAATGAATGGTTGATAAGCTTTACCACTCACCGCATTGTAATCATAATTAAATTCCGTTCTAAGGGTTAGATTTTTTAGAAAATTAATGTCTGTATAAATATTGCCAAAAGCTTTAGAAGTTACATTCCTTACATCTCTCACACTTGCCAATGCCACAGGATTACTTGGATTACCAATGGGAGTGGTACCTACTTGAGATTGCTGTAAAAAATTACCATACAAATCCCTTGGGCTCGCCGCCGGGCTGTTGTACAATACCACGCTGGTAACCGCATCAAAGCCATCAGACAAACCAATCTTTTGATTGCTCCTGGAAAGGTTGGTATTGATACCAGCTTTTAGCCAGGGCTTGATTTGCTGGTCGATGCTCATCCGGAAATTGTAACGCTTGAACTTGGTTTCAATCAAAGTTCCAATCTGGTCGAAGTAACCGCCGGAAAAATAATAGCTTGATTTTTCCTGGCCGCCAGAAAAAGATAACTGGTGACTTTGGATACCACCAACCTGGTAAATTTCATCCTGCCAATCGGTGCCGGTTCCTAACACTGCAGGATTTCTAAACTCGGGAATACTATCAGCCCCACTACCAGGCACGGCACGTATTTCGTTTACCAGCGAATTTATATAAGCCGCATTTTGGCGAAGGTTCATCACGGACAATTTCTTTGGGACTTCCTGCCAGGAATAGTAAGTATCGTAACCAATTTTACCTGCACCCTGTTTTCCCTTTTTAGTGGTAATTAAAATCACCCCATTAGCCGCCCTGGAACCATAAATGGCCTGGGCAGATGCATCTTTCAAAATATCAATAGAAGCAATGTCGGCAGGGTTGAGCGTAGCCAAAGCACTCTGGCCTGTAGAACCCGAGCCACCACCCAAAACATTTTGCTGAAGACTATTTGTTTGCCCAACCAGCGGAACGCCATCTACTACATAAAGAGGTTCGTTGCCATTTACAGAGGTA
>JANPJW010000081.1:0-4583 GCA_031425715.1 Chitinophagaceae bacterium
AAATAGCATTGAAACTTTTATACAACTTATCCCAATATGTAATTTTATTTTTCGCTTCAGCGAATTACCTTTTTATGGTGGTTTTGCCGAGGGTGTTCACCTCTTCCCATACCGAACAGAGAAGTTAAGCCCCTCATGGCCTATGGTACTGCACAACAATGTGGGAGAGTAGGTAGCCGCCATATTTATTTTAAAACCCTTCAAGTTTACTTGAAGGGTTTTTTTTATGCAGTATAGTATATAAGAGCCCACAGCAGTGATGACATATGTCATCCTCATTCCCCTCCAGCCTCTTGCACCTGCATCTTGATACCGATGATCCCGTGCAAACTTTTACCCATTTCTTTTCTGATACGTAGCTTGGGCTACCTACATTTTTACGGAACAGGTTTTGATGAAATCAAGTGATTGTACCCAATACACTTCAGTCAATTTTTAAAAATTGCCTAACATTATATCATTACCAAACAGTAAAATCAACAACAACATGAAACTATCAAACAAAAAGAAAGCGGGGGGTGATACACATCAGGTAAGCGATATGGCGCATCCACCCCTTACTACCAACCAGGGCATGCATATATCGGACAATCAAAATAGTTTGAAATCCGGACAGCGAGGACCTGTTTTGCTGGAAGATTTTGTACTCCGTGAAAAGATCTTCCATTTTGACCACGAACGCATTCCGGAACGAATTGTTCATGCAAGGGGTTCTGCAGCGCACGGATATTTTGAACTGTATGAATCACTTGCCGATATAACCAAGGCTGACATATTTCAACGAGCGGGAGAAAAAACTCCTTTGTTCACCCGTTTTTCTACCGTAGCAGGTGGAGCTGGTTCGGTAGACACTCCAAGGGACGTACGTGGGTTCGCTGTAAAATTTTATACCAAAGAAGGAAACTGGGATCTGGTAGGAAATAACATACCTATATTTTTCATTCAAGATGCCATTAAGTTCCCTGACCTTGTTCACGCCGTTAAAATGGAGGCCGACAGGGCATATCCCCAGGCCGGTAGCGCACACGACACTTTTTGGGACTTTGTATCGCTGATGCCCGAATCGACACACATGTTGATGTGGGCTATGAGTGACCGTACTATTCCCCGTTCACTGAGGATGATAGAGGGTTTTGGAGTTCATACTTTCCGACTGATAAATGCAAAAGGCAAATCTACTTTTGTAAAATTTCATTGGAAGCCCAAACTTGGGTTGCAATCTACCGTGTGGGATGAAGCCATAAAACTGCAGGCTGCAGACAATGACTACCACAGGCGAGATTTATTTGAGGCAATAGATATGGGAGATTTTCCGGAATGGGAATTGGGTATGCAATTGTTTGATCAGAAAAAGGCAGATTCGCTCCCGTATGATGTATTGGACCCCACGAAGCTCATACCAGAAGAAGTGGTGCCCGTGAGGATCGTAGGCAGGATGGTGCTCGATCGTAACCCAGACAATTTTTTTGCCGAAACAGAACAGGTAGCATACTGCCCCACCAACATTGTGCCTGGAGTAGATTTTACAAACGACCCATTGCTACAAGGGAGATTATTTAGCTACCTGGATACACAGAAGTCAAGATTGGGTACGGCCAATTTTCACCAGATTCCCATCAACGCACCTAAGTGCCCATTTATGAATTTTCAAAGAGATGGAATGATGCAGACGCAGGTGCCAAAAGGCCGGGCCAACTACGAACCCAACAGCCTGGACATGGCAGGTGAACAGGCAGGCCCGAGAGAGTCACAGGCTACAGGTTTTACGAGTTTTAGGGGCAGAGCAGAAGAAGAGGAGCAGGGTGACAAGTTGCGCATCAGGCCAGAATCATTTGCAGACCACTACAGCCAGGCAAGGATGTTCTACAACTCGCAAACTCCCAACGAGCAAGCACATATAGCTTCTTCTTTTGTGTTTGAGCTTTCTAAAGTTACCATGGAGCATGTTCCACCACGTGCCATAGCCAAGCTAAGAAATGTGTCGGAAGACCTTGCTGCAAGGGTAGCAAAAGGACTGGGCATACCTGTGCCCGCAAAGTCTCCCAGTGCTGCTCCGGTAAAAGATCTAAAACCATCTGAGGCCTTGTCTATTCAGAAAAATATGAAGGAAATTTTGAAGGGCAGATGTGTAGGAATATTAATTGCTGATGGGAGTGACGCAGCGGCAATCCAAAAATTGCAAAGCGATATTAAAAAGGCAGGTGGATCTACTAAACTGGTGGCACCCCGGCTGAATGGTATTGTGCTTTCGGACAAAACAAAAATAAAAGCGGATGGCCAATTGGCAGGTACGCCTTCACAAATTTTTGATGCTGTGGCGGTAATTCTTTCTGAAGCAGGAACTGCGATGATGCTAAAAGAAGCTGCCGCTATTCAATGGGTGATGGATGCCTTTGGCCACTTAAAAGCCATAGCTGCTGTAAATGAAGCGCAGCCCTTACTTGACAAAGCAAATGTGATAAAGGATGCAGGTGTAACTGGCATGGGTAAATCTTTTGTAGCCGCAGCCGCTAAACGCTTTTGGGACAGGGAACCCTCTGTAAGGAACCTTGCTTAGGTCTGCAGTTCCATACTAATTTTTGCAAGAGTCAACCACGTTTTGGCTCTTGCTATTTTGTGTTCTACCTGCAAAAATATCTACCTATTAGCCAGGCAGACTGCCGAAAAAATGGGAAACAAAATATGGTGATCCGTACAGGCAATAGCTTTTGGGCGAGTCAGTTTTTATAAGGCTGCACTGCTTCGTTTATTTAATTTTATATCTAAAATTGTCATGCGATTGCGCTTTCGTGATGTTGCCATTAGCATCTCTTAAAAAGCGCAGTTCTTCCCCGAGGCTGTCATTACCCGGCAGTACCCTCCTAAATACATCCTTGCTGATGTATTTATACAGCTGCATGCTCTTACCCGGATTTTCGGAGGGCACGCCAAACATTGCAAGCTTTCCCTTCCATGGCATCATAACTGTTTCTCCTCCCCAGGTATAATTGTCGTAAGAGCCGGTATACTCTGCCAGATCCAAATTTTTAGCAACTGTGTCAGAGGATTCCTTAGCCTTGTAAAGCAACTCAAAAATGGCATCTGCATATTTGTCCGGATCTGTACCTCCGGCATTGATCATTACAGCTGTGGCCAGCTTGGCTTTATTATCCATTAGGAGTGTCGATCTGTAACCTGGGCAGGAGCCATTATGGCCAACGTAAGTTTTACCGTTGATTTGTTCTACTATAAAGCCAAGACCCCAGGTGAGTTTACCATCGGGGTTTGTCCACTGCACCCGCTGCATTTCTTGTAGGGTAGAAGTTCTAAGCAGTTCCTTTTCTCCACTATTTAGCAGCCGGAATTGCCAGGAGGCAAACCGTCCGAGGTCTATAACTGTAGAAGAATAACCAGCAGCAGCATTGACGCCATTTGCCTGGAAGAACGGCATCATTTGCCGGCTGCCATCCCTATACAAGGCACTGTAACCGGTTGACATTTTTCCTCTTCAAAGTTCTTTGGGCATAAAGGGATGTGTATTGCTAAGTTTCAAGGGCTGGAGAATATTTTTGGCTACATAATCTTCATAGCCGGTTTTGGATACGGCAGTAACTGCCTCGCCTAACAAACTCATGCCGAGGTTTGAATATTGAAAAATAGTAGAAGAAGGGTAGAGGGTCTGCTGATTGCCCAGCTTTTCGTTTATTTCTTTTACGGTGGGAAAGTAAAAATCAGGGCCGCTCCAATAAGGGTAGGCAGCTTCCCGGGGAAGCCCCGAAGAATGTGTAAGCAAACTTCTGATGGTAATCGGTACCGTTTCCTTGTACTGTTGTTTTAAATTATACGACGGTAAGAGTGCATTGATGGAATCGTCCAACCTTAGTTTTCCCTGTTCCCATAGTTGCATGATGGCTACAGAAGTAAATAGTTTTGAGATAGAGCAGATGCTAAAAATGGTCTCCGGCTGCATGGATATTTTCTTCTCTACATCAGCCATGCCATAGCCCCTGCTAAAGATCATATCTTGGTCGTTCATCACCGAAACAGCTATGCCCGGCAATTTATCAAAGTCACGCTGAGCTTGTAGCCACACATCAATGATGGCAAGCGCTTCCCTGTAATCGGGTTTACTTTGGCTATGGGCCGAAAAGTTTAAGACCCATGCTGATAAGAATAGGAATGCATATTTCATGTTGAAAATTTTGCGATGGAAAATTTATTTTTAAAGCAAAATAGTGTTTTTAAAATAAAATTTTATTGAAAATGAAAATGCCTATTTCCTAATGCTGTCCTCAGCTCGTGCATCAAGGGTTGGTATGTAAAGCTTTCATTTTTTTTCTGTTGTAGCTTTATGAGGTGCTACTAAAACCTTCAACGAAGTGAAGCTTGTAAAATTTGATTTGCAGCATCGGGCAGTTGATAGAAACAGGCGACTTTAGCGGTAACCGGTTTATGCCCAAGAAATTAAAATCCGGAATTTATAGGGCATAAACCGGTTACCGCTAAAGTCGCCTGTTTCTATCAACTGCCCGATGCTGTTAAATATGGTAATAGTGATGCCTATGGTAAACTGTTTCTCAAAATTTAAAACCGACTTCGCCGGG
>JANPJW010000082.1:0-3992 GCA_031425715.1 Chitinophagaceae bacterium
AACATCCTGAACCACCAGGTTTGCCACCATGGCGGATGAATGCTAAACTGTAAGCTGGTTATTCCATCACACCACTTTCCATCGCTGTTGGCAGATCGTAATTCAAAAACATAATCTGCGGGAGGCAAACTGGTATAATTCGCAACATTGTTGTTGCCGGCATTCGTCCAGTTTTCATTCAGCCCCTTCATGCGGTAAAAAAACTGGTTGTTATCTTGATTGGAAAAATTGTTAACTGCAAAATGAATGGTGATAAAGTTTTGGGTATGCTTCAAACTAAGCTCTTTTGTTAATTGCCAGGCGCTGTCATTTACATTTATGGCGGTGATGATAGGGTTGGGGCTAAAGGTATTTTTTTTAAGCAGCGAGGGGTTAAAGCGGGTAATGCCACCAACACCGCCAAATAATAGCGAGCCGTCTTCTTCCTGCAGGGCACAGGCTGTATTGTACTCTAAAAATGAAAGACCGTTTCCAAGATTGTAATGCTGAACAGAAAAATCGTTTGGATTTACCCGGTAAAGCCCGGTGTTGGTGCTCACCCATAAAAAGCCCAGTTGGTCGCCTACAATGGCATAACATACATTGGACTGATCAGCAGTGCTTAATTTTAAATGTTTAACCACCTTCTTTTTTACAGTATCGTACAAAACAATTCCATTGTCTGTAGCCAGCCAAAAAATGTTTCCTTGCTGTAGCAGGTGCCTCACAGAGATTGAGATTTTTCTGACCGGCTCAATAATATTAAAACTGTTCTCCCGGTAATTGTATTTTACAAGTCCTGCTCCCACGGTGCAAATCCATAAAGTATGATCGCTTCCTTCATAAATATACCTCCCCACATAAGCTTTTGTCCACCCAAGTTTATCATCAAAAGCATTCCATTCCTGCCTTGTTAGTGAATAAAATGCAGGGCCATTTTCACCTGTTGTAAAAAGGCTGTCAGCATTTTTTAATTTTGCAATTCCATATAATTTTTTCGACGCCAGCAGGTTGTTATTCTCTTTGTAAGAAATATTTCTGGTTTGCTTGTTCAATTGTATGAGCCCGCCCCAACTGGCGATCCAAAGGTTATTCTTGTGTTCTGCTATGTCATAAATAGTGTTGCTTACCTGGTTCATTTTAGAGGATGCTGCAAAAGTTGTAAAACTGTTGTTGGCCACATTCCATTGTGCTATCCCTTTATTTTGCGTGCCCACATAATAACTTCCATCTGTTGATTTAAAAATCTTGAAAATCATATCATCCGGGAGCGAAGTTTCATTTAAAGGTTCATTGCTGATGGCATTAAACTGGTATTTGAGCGGGTCGTATTTTGCAACACCGCTTCCGCTTAGCCCGCACCACACAATACCCTGCCGGTCTCGAAATAAACTCAACACAAAGTTTTTGCCGAGCGAGCGGTTGTTGTATTTATTATTTGCGGCTGATTGTACCTGGCCTGTTTTGGGATCGTATTGTACAACTCCATTGCCCCTTGTACCTATCCATAATTTTCCTGATGCGTCTGTCGTAAAACAGCCAATACCCCCGACGGCATTGGGAAAGTGCTGAAAGCTGCCGCTAGCCTCCATGGAAGGCTTTGTGTAAAAACATCCCTTGGTTGTGGTGCCTACCCATAGTTCCTCGTTATAGGAAAACAGTTCTTTTATTTCAGGAAACACCTGGTTACTGTAAAATGGTTTCGCATGATAGGTTTTGCCGTTAGGTTGCAGGTAGGAGATCCTGGTAGATAAGCTTACCAGCAGTTTGCCCCGGTGGAGTACGATACTGCTCACAGTATTTTTGGTTACCTCATCATCAAAAAAGGAAGTGATGTTCTTCTGGGCAGTGTTTACGAGGAGAAGCCCATTGTTGAAGCTGATTACCCAGTACTCACCGGGTTTGTAAGAGACTATTTTTTTTATAGCCAGTTTTCCAAGGCTGGCAGCAAAAGGATATCGTTCTTCAATGCTTACGAGAGAATCTTTGCCTGGGTCGTAGAGGCACAATCCACGAATGGTGCCTATCCATAATAAATTTTTAGGTTCATCAAAAAAAAGAGAGCTGACGTAGTTGGCAGGTAACTTTTTGCCGATTTCATTTTGGGGTAAAAAAACTTTAAACTGTTTTCCGTCATACCGGTTTAGGCCATCCTGTGTGCCAAACCACATAAAGCCATCTGCATCCTGCGCTATACTGTAACAACTGTTTTGCGAAAGCCCCTGCTCCGATGAATAATTTTCGAAAAGTAGCGGCTGGCTCTTTGCAGTACCCCACAACCAAAGCAATATGACGATTAGAAAAAAACGCATTTTACTTCTACATAACATTTATGGACGTATAAATAACCCGGGTTGTAACTCAGTAATGATTGCCTTGGTAATAAACTGCTGCGGTCTGTAATTCTAAAGATACATTTCTTACATTAAATAAAATCTCTCTTTGTTGCTTTTAAAGTATGGCCATTGTTTGCCTTTTATTTGGAGTAGCTGATTTTATGAATTCCATTCTTTCTAACAGTATCTCATTCACATTTCGCCAGGCAAATTTTGTGTATAATGAGCTATCATACCAATTTTTTGTACCACACACTCAACTAATGCCGCCGTTGATGAAAAGCGATTTCATCTTACTCATCGGCTGTGTAATTTTAATTTAGAAGCCAGGTAAACAAAATTATTAAGACCCTGTAAACATCAACCAACTGCCGGGATTCAAATACCGGCAGTTATTTTACATCTGCTAAGAGTGGAACAAGGCTTTCAAAATCATTTTGCCATGAAAATTGAATTGTTACCAAACGAATCAACCATTGATACCTGGGCAATCACTTACACAACGCAGGGAAGCGGAAAATACCATGGCAAGCTTACCATCACTACACATCGTTTATTGTACGACGCCATATTAGATGCATCAGTTAAAGCTTTTTTGCCGGATATCATGTTGGCTCAATGGAAACTCTATGGATACCTGGAGATAAATAAAGCACTCATAAAAGACATGTTGGTAGAAAAAACCATGTTGGCGAAAAAAGCTACGATCACTTTGTTAGATGGCAGCCAGCATACTTTTAATTACGGGGTATTGAATATAGACAAAGTGGTGGAGGCTATCAGGGCTAATTGTGCTATGCTGTATTTGCAACAATGAGGGTGTGCATCCGGGCTTTATGCTTGTGTCTTGTAAAAAACTGCCAAATAGTTAAGTCATCAAAGATCCTACTCGGGGAAGGTGCATCATAAATTTATCTACAATCAATCTATAAAAAGTATGAAAAAGCTCTCATCAGTTACTGAGATGTTATTCCTCCTTGTTTTGCTGGGATTGCCATTAATTTCCACCTCGCAAAATATAGGCATTGGTGCCAACGTACCTCTGGCAAGGCTGCATATAGCCGATAGCAGTGTGGTTTTTACTGCGTCGGGCGATGTTGCCAATCCAGCGGGGAATCCGCCTATTGAAACAGCTGGCAGAAGAATGATGTGGTACCCGGATAAAGCGGCGTTTAGGGTAGGATACAGCAGCTCCTCCAACGATAATTTGTGGACAAAGAATAATATTGGTTATTATTCATTTGCTACTGGCCAGTCTACCAATGCCAGTGGGCTTGCATCATTTGCTACAGGGAGTGGAAGTAAAGCAAGTGGAAATTATTCAGTAGCATTGGGTTCCTCTATATCTACGGGAACGCAAGCAACAGCCTCCGGAAATTCCACTGCCAGTGGTTTGGCTGCTGTGGCTCTGGGTGGGGCTAATGCCAGCGGCTCTCAGGCTGTTGCGATTGGTTTTGCCGCAACTGCCAGCGGCAATAATTCCTTTGCCTTAGGAACCAGTGTAACTGCCAGCGGAATCAATTCTATGGCTCTAGGCAGCTATGTTTCCACAAGTGGGTTTAGTGGAGCACTAACCATTGGCGACAACTCTACAACAACAGTCATGAACACGTTTGTAGCCAACGGTTTCAGATCAAGATTTGCAGGAGGCTACAGGTTGTTTACCAACAGCGATGT
>JANPJW010000083.1:0-5774 GCA_031425715.1 Chitinophagaceae bacterium
GGTTCACCAACGCTCCCTTGCCACTGGAAGAAACAGGTGCTACAGCAAATGGTGTGCAGGTAGCTTTCAAGGATATCTCTGGTGGCGAGCTCCCCGGTATTTCTAAATGGGCTTCCTCATTGGGAGTTGAGTTTACAACACCCGCAGCATTTTTAGGTAAGGCCGGCAAATTCTTTTTAGCCTTAGAAGGTTTTTATCGTTCCTCTTTTTCATCAAGTCCATCTCCGTCAGCCTATTTAAATATTGATGGTTATACGCTGGTAAATGGGCGCTTTGGCTTCCGTGCTACCAATGGCCTCTCTGCATTTGTATGGGGTCGTAATTTATTCAACAAAGATTATTATGAGCAACTGTTACCCGCAGGTGGTAATGCCGGCCACTATGCAGCTGTACTAGGTGATCAGCGTACTTATGGTGTAACCTTAAGATATTCTTTTTAATAAAAATTGTTTTTAAAAATCACAGCCACGGGCTAGCACTACAACTACGAGTTTAAGATACTTTCGTGAGTGGTTCTGGTTGTTCAAGGAATCTAAATTTATTGAGTGCCCTTTTAATTTTTCAGCACTATGCTAAGGAAATACATTTTAGTATGTACGCTCATATGCGTTGGTTTTACAGCCCTTCATGCGCAGGTAAAACAAACCGAAGATGTGCAGCAGGTTTGGCTTGGGTATTTCAACCAAACAAGGTTTACGAATAAACTGGGAGTATGGACAGACCTGCACCTTAGAACAAAGGATGACTTTGTAAATAAGTTTTCGCAAAGTATTGTTCGTGTTGGTTTGACCTATTATGTAGCCGATGCTACCAAGCTCACCGCAGGCTACGCATACATCAGCCATTACCCGGCCGATGCTCACAAAAAAATAACCCAGCCAGAACACAGGCTTTGGCAACAGGTTCAGTGGCATACAAAGTATGGCAAAAAGAAAATGATGCAGTGGTTCAGGCTGGAAGAAAGATTTCGCCGTAAAATTCAGAATGATTCTACACTGGCTGCTGGCTTCAATTTCAATTTTAGAGTGAGGTATAATTTCTTTTACGATGTGCCACTTAGTGCAGGCGGCATTAAGCCCGGGGCTATTTCATTTGTGGTGAATGACGAAGTGCATGTAAATTTCGGAAAGCAAATCGTCAACAATTATTTTGACCAGAACCGTTTTTTTCTTGGATTCAAATACCAGTTGAGTGAGCATGATAACCTTCAACTGGGGTATATGAATGTTTTTCAGCAATTGCCCGCAGGCAATAAGTACAGGAGCACCGATGTGATCCGTTTTTTTTACTTTCAGAATCTCGATTGGAGAAAAAAAGCACATCAAAAACATGATACAACATCCGTCATATAGCTTAAAAGATATGGTAGGGTATTTTTTAAAATTAGGCACTACAGGTTTTGGCGGCCCCGTAGCACTGGTAGGGTATATGCACCAGGATCTCGTACAAAATAGAAACTGGATAAGCGAAGAAGAGTTTAAGGAAGGGCTGGCTTTGGCCCAGTTGGCCCCCGGTCCATTGGCAGCTCAACTGGGTATTTATGTGGGTTTTGTTCATTATGGTATTTTGGGCGCAACCCTGGCAGGGTTTGCGTTTGTACTACCTTCTTTTATAATGGTGCTGTTGCTTGGTATTGCCTATAAATTATATGGTGGCCTTGCCTGGATGCAGGCTGTTTTTTATGGCGTGAGCGCCGCAGTAGTGGGTATTATAGCGATGAGCTTATACAAGCTTACGATAAAATCAATCAGTAAAATAAATGTCGTAGGGTTTAAGCAAAACTGGATTTTGTGGTTGTTCTTTTTCATGGCAGCCCTTATCACCTTCCTAACCAAAACAGAAAACCTGCTGGTATTTATTGCAGCCGGGTTTTTATATATGGTTATAAAAGCTCCACCGCAATGGTTCAAAAATAAACCGGCAGCTTTTGTTTTGTTGGGCATCAGCTTTTCGCAATTTGAACTTTCTACCTTAGGGAAGATCGGGTTGTTTTTTACCAAAGCAGGCGCTTTTGTATTTGGTAGTGGCCTTGCAATTGTACCATTTTTGCATGCTGGTGTGGTGGTGGAAAATAAATGGCTCACCGAACAGCAGTTTGTAGATGCAATTGCTGTGGCCATGATAACACCTGGCCCTGTTGTAATAACCGTGGGTTTTATTGGATACCTCGTTGCAGGCTTTCCGGGTGCGCTGGTGGCAGCTTTCGCCACATTTATCCCTTGTTACTTAATTACGATTTTTACCGCTCCTTATTTTAAAAAGATTGCAAAAAATCATCTGTGAAAGCATTTGTAGATGGAATTACGGCCGCAGTTGTTGGTGCGCTGGCCGGCGCTGTAGCCATCATTGGTATGCGCACTGTAATTGATTTGCCAACCTTCCTCATTACAGCCTGTACTATTATTTCGCTTATCTTTTTTAATAAAATAAAAGAACCTGTAATAATTTTATTTGCAGCACTTATTGGACTGCTAATAAAACATTCCTTTTAAGTAATTCCTTACTCACTTAACCAATGCGCTAAGGCTGTGGAAATTTTTTGAGTCTCCACCAAAAACCCATCGTGCCCATAAGCGGAATCTATTTCCTGCAATGTAGCATTCGGCATTTGCTCAGCCATGTGTTGTTGCTCAATGAGGGGGCAAAGGATATCGCTGCTGATGCCAATGATGAGTGTGCGCTGTTGAATGCTTTTTAAAACAGCATCTGTGTCACCGCCACGACCCCGGGCAATATGATGTGTGTCCAACGCTTTTGTAAGCAGCCAGTAGCTGTATGCATTAAAACGATTGGCCAGTTTATTGCCCTGGTACTGTATGTAGGAAGCTGCCTTGTAGTTGTCTAATTTTTCTGCGTCGGTTTCAGATTGTGTCTGCACCATGATACCATAGTTTCTATAGGTAAGCATACCAATAGCTCTTGCGGCTTTTAACCCGTTTTTGCCGGCACCTGGTTGAGCTTCATTCCAGCTTGTGTCTGCTTCTATTGCTAAACGTTGTGCTGTGTGCACTGCAATACCCCAGGCACTTTCTGTAGGCGAAGTAGCCAGCAAGAATAATTGCTCAATACGATCTTTTTCCATCAGTGCCCATTCCAAAGCCTGGTAACCGCCCATGCTTCCGCCAATCAGTAAATGAATTTTATCTATGGCTAAGTGTGCCCGCAAAAGTATATGCGCTTGTACCATATCCCGTATGGTAATAGCCGGGAAGTCTTGGTAGTAAGGCTCAGCAGTAGTTGGGTTGATGCTTAAAGGCCCGCTGCTGCCATAGCAGGAGCCCAATATATTTGCGCACACGATAAAATATTTCGCCGGGTCAAGCATGCAGTTTTCACCCACCAGGCTGGGCCACCAATCCTTTGCATCCGCATTGGCGGTGAGTGCATGACATATCCATACAACGTTGGAGCCATCATCGTTTAGTTGGCCATAAGTGTAATAGGTAATCTCTAGCTGGGGCAGTACTGCGCCCGTTTCCAATAAAAAAGGTTTGTCGTGTACAAACAACTGCATGAATTGATTTTTCTGGTTGCAAAGTAAAGATAAGGTTTCGGTTATCTTTGCAGCGTGTTGGGTGATGGTTGATTGGTTAATCAGTTAATTAGTCAATAAGTTGATCAGTCAATAAGTTAATCAGTTAATGAGTTAATCTGTGAATCGGAAATCTATGATTGGCTTTTGTGAGAACGGAAGATATTTTAGGATCAAGTGACCAATGTCTCAATGATCCATCGCCTACATTACGAATGAGCAAAATATAAAACACCTACTTTAAAAGATGTCACACAGAATTACAAAAGCCATCCGCATACAAACCGAAAGAACCAATGAAAACGAACATAGCACCCCTATGTTTTTAACCAGCAGTTTCGTTTTTGACAATGCCGAAGATATGCGGGCAACTTTTGCCGATGAAACAGAGGATAATATTTACAGCAGGTTTAGCAATCCTGGCGTGCAGGAGTTTACAGACAAAATGGTGGCTCTGGAAGGTGCAGAAGCTGGCTATGCAACCGCATCAGGAATGAGTGCGGTGTTTGGATCTTTTATGGCTCTGCTCAAAAAAGGGGATCACTTACTCAGTTGCAGTTCCATATTTGGGAGTACGCATACGGTTATCAAAAAATACCTTCCCGGTTTTGGTATCGAACACAGCTATGTGGATGCAGACCGGCCACAGGATTGGGAAGCCGCCATCAGGCCCAACACCAAAATGATTTATGTAGAAACGCCCACTAACCCCGGGCTGGATATCATAGATTTAGAGATGCTGGGAGCACTCGCCAAAAAGCATAATCTAATTCTGAATGTAGACAATTGTTTTGCCACGCCCATGTGCCAGCGGCCAATTGAATTTGGCGCTGATCTCGTGGTGCATTCTGCCACCAAGTGGATTGATGGACAGGGGAGGGTACTCGGTGGAGTAGTGGTTGGCAAAAAGGAACTCATCAACGATATTTATTTATTCTGTCGCAGCACAGGTCCGGCCTTGAGTCCTTTCAATGCCTGGGTACTGAGTAAAAGTTTAGAAACACTAGATGTGCGCATGGAGCGCCATGCAAAAAATGCCTTACACATTGCTACCGCCCTGGAATCGCATACAGCCATTGCTACTTTGCGTTATCCATTTTTACCAAGTCATCCCCAGCATGCCATTGCAAAAAAGCAAATGGAAAATGGCGGGGGTATTGTTTGTTTCGAATTGAAAGGTGGATTAGAAGCCGGGATCAGATTTTTAGACGGTTTAAAGATGCTTTCACTTACCGGTAACCTGGGTGATACCCGAAGCATCGCTTCTCACCCGGCGAGCACCACGCATGCAAAACTTACAGAAGAAGAGCGCAAGGCGGTCAACATCACGCCGGGGCTCATACGCATTTCGGTAGGCCTGGAACACCAGGATGATATCTTGCAGGATATTTTGCAGGCGCTGGAAGCAAATGGATAATTAATAATTGAATAATTAATAATTGATAATGCCGGGGTCGGCAGACTTCGCTTCGGTCAAAGTCCCCTTCAGGGGATTTAGGGGCTTCTTCTTTCCGCTTCGGTCAAAGTCCCCTTCAGGGGATTTAGGGGATCTTCTTCAACTGCGTCATCAATGCCTTAAACTCTTTTGGCACTTCTGCCAGCAATTCCATCTTTTCGCCGTCTGCCGTTTCAAAAATAAGTTTGTAAGAATGCAGGGCTAGCCTGTTGATCATCGGCCGCTCTTCCTCGTCATGCTTGCTCAGTTTAAATTTCTTTTTTATTGCCGAGAGTAAAACCGGTTTACCGTCGCCATACAATTCGTCGCAAGCAAGCGGGTGGCCAATTTCTTTGCTGTGTACCCTTATTTGATGGGTTCTGCCGGTATGCAATTGAAAAGATACCATGGAGTAATACCTGTTGGCATCCATTACTTCGTATGTAGTGTGCGAGGGTTTTCCATTGCGGTGCACGTTCATGAGTCCTTTGTGGGCGGGGTTTTCGCCAATAGGCGCATCTATACTGCCTGATGGGTTAGCAGGGCTGCCCAGCACAATACCCACGTAATATTTCTCTACTTTCCTATCTTCAAAAAGCATCGAAAGATATTTATGGGTGGCTTCATTTTTAGCAAACACTACCATGCCGCTGGTATCTTTGTCCAGGCGATGTACCGTAAAGATCTCGCCATATTTTTCTTTCAAAAATTCCTTCAGCGACTTTTCACTCTGCATCCTGTCTGGGATGGTGAGCAATCCCGAGGGTTTGTTGATCGCCACAAAATCGTCATTCTCAAAAACAACAA
>JANPJW010000084.1:0-17349 GCA_031425715.1 Chitinophagaceae bacterium
GAAAAGTCAAAAGTCAAAAGTCAAAAAAGAAGAGCATTCTAAGTTTTGGACTCTCTTATATCAAAAGTCATACATCAAAAATCATCCAAACTCTTCCATCCTAAACACTCTCTACAAATAAAAAGCTATCTCCATCAAACAAACCTTTATCACTTAGTTTCAGATGCGGGATCACAAGTAAAGCCATAAAAGAAAGTGTCATAAATGGGGCTGCCAATGGGCTACCAAGTTCTTGTTTTACAAACTGGTCGATGGCTGTATAATCTGCTGCCACTTTATAACCATCCTGTGCACTCATGAGTCCTGCAACCGGCAGTGGTAAAATCATATTGGTTGTATCACTTACTGCGCTTACGCCTCCCCTTTTTTGGATGATAAGGTTCACCGCTTTACAAATACTTTCATCATCTGTACCCACAGCAACAATGTTGTGGCTATCGTGTGCTACCGACGATGCGAGTGCACCCTTCTTAATCCCGATGTTTTTAATAAAGGCTTTGGCTACAGGCGCATTGCTGTAACGATTTACCACAACTATCTTTAAAATATCATTTTCAGGGTTGCTCACCAGGTTTCCATTTTGTACTGTAGCATCCACCATTATTTTATGAGTGATGAGCTGTCCTTCCAATGCTTCTATCACCGCTATTTGCTTCCGCTTTGCCCCGGCAAGCATCACAAATTCCTCCACTTGTTTTTCGTTACAATTAAATTCATTTAAAATTTCGGGAGCAGTTGTTGCAATAAGCGACTGGCCATTTTCCGCTACCAGCAACCCATCTATATAAGTTTGGTTTATCTCGAAATCAACGAGGTCTTTCAGCACGATAAAGTCTGCCGGGTCGCCCTCACGCAACAGCCCGTTGCGCATGCTGTAATGCATTACCGGGTTGATGCATGCAGCCTGCAATACTTTATAAATATCAATTCCAAAAGCCACGGCCCTTGCACAAATGCTGTTAATATGGCCCTCCACCAAACTGTCCGGGTGTTTGTCATCGCTGCAAAACATCATGTTTTCGTAATGGTCGTGCAAAAGGGGTATGAGAGCATCAAAGTTTTTTGCAGCGCTCCCTTCCCTGATGAGAATTTTCATACCATAGCTCAATTTTTCCAGTGCTTCTTCTGCCGTAAAGCATTCATGATCGGTACTGATGCCGGCATCAATATAGTTTTTGGCCATTTCACCCCTCAAGCCCGGTGCGTGGCCATCTACAGGTTTATGGTACTTTTTTGCTGCTGCAATTTTTGTCATTACTTCCACATCTCCTTGCAACACTCCCGGAAAATTCATCATTTCGCTTAGGTAGTTTATTTCTGGCATAGCCAGCAGGGTTTCTACATCGGTTGCATCAAGCGCTGCGCCTGCAGTTTCAAAAATGGTGGCCGGTACACAACTCGGGGCTCCAAAATGAAACTTAAAAGGAACTTTTTTGCCATCTTCAATCATGAACTTTACACCTGCCATCCCACACACATTGGCAATTTCGTGAGGATCGCTGATGGTGCCGGTAGTGCCGTGTACCACCGCAAGTTTGGCAAACTCTGAGGGCACCAGCATACTGCTTTCAATGTGCACATGACTGTCTATGAACCCCGGGCAAATAAAATATTGGCCAGCCAGTGGGCGGTCATCAAGGTTCTGTATGGACACAATTATTCCGGCTTCCACCTGTATTTTACCATAATAAAATCTCTTTCCCAAAATGTCTGCGATATTACCGGTAATGCTAAATGCTGTGCTCATGAAAAGTTGTTTGTAATTAGATGAAGATGGTAGCTTTCAAAAATTTCGTCAAATGTAAACTCAATTTAGATTTTATATTATCTTGCTCGTTCAAAACTTATAGCTCACTTCAAATTATATAGACAATGAAAACAATTAAAATATTACTGGCCTCGGCTTTTGCATTCTTTTCTTTAGCCACCCAGGCACAGGCTGCCGATGAAATTGTAGCCAAATACGTAAACGCAATGGGAGGTGCAGAAAAACTTGCCTCTCTTAAAACTGTAAAGATGGAGGGTAACATGAGCACCCAGGGTATTGACGTAGCACTCACGCTTACAAAAAAGCATTTGGAGGGCATGCGGCTTGACCTTGAGATTATGGGCACTTCTAATTTTCAAATGGCCACTCCCACAAAAGGGTGGGTGTTTATGCCCGTGATGCAGCAAACAGAACCCCAGGAAATGGATGCTGAACAACTGAAATCTGTGCAAAGTCAATTGGATATCCAGGGGTCTTTGTATAACTATAAAGAAAAAGGATATACGCTTGAAAGCCTTGGCATGGAAAAAGTAGATGGCAAAGATGCCCATAAACTGAAGCTTGTAAAAGCCGGAAAAGAGGTTTTTTATTTTGTGGACGCTGCTACAGGATTGCTACTTAAAACAGTAACGAAGGTGAGTGCACAGGGTACGGAAATGGATGTTGAAACCGTTTTTGGCGACTACCGTAAAAACGCCGAGGGGTACATGTTCGCTTACACCAACACCAATACCCAGGGTGTGATAACTTTCGATAAAATTTCGGCGAATGTGCCGGTTGATGACAAGATGTTTACTAACTAAGTAGCAACTTATTTTATGAATACAGAAAAGCCCGGCACACATGCAGGGCTTTTCTTATAAAGGGTGTTCGTCCAAAAGATCGGGGCGTCTTTTTTCTGTATGCGCAAGTGCTTGTTCGTGGCGCCACTCATCAATCAGTTTGTGGTTACCGCTCATTAAAATTTCCGGCACCTTCCAACCCCGGAAATTTTCCGGGCGGGTGTATACGGGTGGTGCCAGCAGGTTGTCCTGGAAGGAGTCGCTGAGCGCAGATGTTTCGTCATTTAATACGCCGGGTATTAAACGGCCAATGGCATCCGTCAATATGGCTGCAGCCAATTCGCCTCCACTTATTACATAATCACCAATAGATATTTCCCTTGTAATAAAATGATCCCTTACTCTTTGATCAATGCCTTTATAATGCCCGCAGATCATCATTAAATTATTTTGCAGGGAAAGCTGGTTAGCTATTCGCTGGTTGAGCGTTTCGCCATCGGGGCTCAGGTAAATAATATCGTCGTAAGTAGTATTTTTCTGAAGACTTTCAATAGCATTTACCAATGGTTCTGGCATCATTACCATTCCGGCACCACCACCAAATGCATAATCATCTACCTGCGCTCTTGCGTAGGTAGTGTAGTCTCTCAGGTTGATGACATTCACCTTTAGCAAGCCTTTGTCCTGTGCACGTTTCATAATTGAATGTGCAAAGGGTGATGTTAGTAAATCGGGAACAACAGTGATGATATCTATAGTCATGGTTGTGAATGGTCAATGGTGAATTGTGAATGGTCAATGGTGAATGGTCAGTGGTCAATGGTCAGTGGTCAGTGGTCAATGGTCAATGGTCAATGGTCAATGGTCAATGGTCAATGGTCAATGGTCAAAAATTGCGCAAGATAATGACTAAATGACCCCACTGAATTAATGACCTTCTTGATTTATGTTTCGTTTGTAAATTCATCCAAGTCTCTTTTCTGCTTTTTTGTAGGCCTTCCCACTTTGCTCATTCGTTTACCTGTATGAAAAACTGCGGCCTGAAATTGAATCCGATCCAGCTCTTCGGCAGGGGTAATATCTGTATAAAATTTTATAGCTTCTGCATACTGCACCCGGCTATGCAATAACCCGGTTACTTTAATAACCCATTTTTTTGCCTCGGTCTTCACCTCGTATTCATCATTCACATTTACCGATCTGGCAGCTTTGGCTGCATTTCCCTGGAACTTTACTTTGCCTTTATCGCAGGCATCTGCTGCCTGGCTTCTTGTTTTAAAAAAGCGAATGCTCCATAAATATTTATCAAGTCTTAATTTATCAGGTTGCATCATAATTTGTTTCTCCATGCAGGTTATCTGTTTTCCCATTGGGGTTTACCAGCAATGCATTCAGTATAATTGTGGCTGATACCAAAGCAAAAATACCGTCAATTTTGTAATTGCTTTCCATTTAACAGTAGCTAATTCTGTTGCTCTGTATAAATGCTTATTTTTAAAGCTCAAATCTTACAGTATTATGCGGTATCAATTTAAATATGTTTTCTTGATTATTTGTGTTTTGGCTCAATCGGCGATGGCACAGAATAGAGGTATCAACTGGACATCAGACGGCACTGGTTATTACAGCTTCAACGAGGGTAGTATCTTTCGGCACGATCCAAAAACAGATGCACAATCTGTAGTGGTGGGCAAGGAACAATTAATACCATCTGGTACGTCCACTGCTTTAAAGGTTCAATCTTTCGATTACAGTCCTAACCGAACTAAGATATTATTGTTTACCAATACAGCCAGGGTTTGGCGCTATAACACCAGGGGCGATTATTGGATTTTGACTCCCATTGGCAATGAATTGAAACAACTGGGCAAGGGCCTGCCAGCACAGTCGCTGATGTTTGCAAAGTTTTCGCCGGATAGTCGTTTTGTGGCTTATGTGAGCCAGCACAATTTATACATAGAAGATGTGAGCACCGGCCAAATTAGGAAACTAACGGCAGACGGTAGCCGCAAGTTGATAAATGGCACATTTGACTGGGTGTACGAAGAAGAGTTTGGATGCAGGGACGGTTTTAGGTTTAGCCCCGATGGCAAGCAGATTGCCTTTTGGCAGGTAGATGCTACCCGCATCAGGGATTACTATATGCTCAATACAACAGACTCCAACTATTCCCAGGTAATACCCGTGGAATATCCAAAAGTAGGAGAGGCTCCTTCGCCGGTGCGTATAGGAGTTGTGACACTTTCTGGAGGTATCATTCGATGGATGAACATTGCTGGTGACCCACGCCAACATTACCTGCCCCGGATGGAGTGGAGCGGACCCAACGAATTAATTGTACAACAACTGGATAGAAAGCAACAGGAAAGCAAACTGATTTATTGCAAAACCACCGATGGCAGCAGCGCTACTTTTTGGGCAGAAAATGACGATGCCTGGGTAGATATGAATACAGACAACCCCGTGGGTTGGAACTGGATTAACAAGGGCCAGGAGTTTTTATGGGTAAGCGAAAAAGATGGTTGGCGCCACATTTATAAAATAAGCCGGGATGGTAAGGAGGTTACACTGCTTACAAAAGGAAACTACGATATTGGCAAAATTGTATCTATTGATGAGGCATTGAATTATATTTATTTTACAGCTTCTCCAGAAAATGCTACGCAAAGTTATTTATACAGGGTACGCATCAACAACGGAAAAGATGAGGCCGAGCTCGTGTCTCCGGCAGCACAAAAAGGTACACATCAATACCAGGTTTCGCCTACCGGCAAATTGGCAAAACATAGCTTTAGCAACAACAATACCCCCATGGTTACTGAGTGGGTATCGTTACCAGACAACCGTCCTCTCAATGCAAACAAGAGTATTGCTGCTAACCTTAAAATAAATACCTCATTAAACGTTGAGTACGTAAAGGTCACCACCCAGGATAATATTTTATTGGATGCCTGGATACACAAGCCGGCAAACTTTGATCCCAATAAAAAGTA
Source organism: Chitinophagaceae bacterium (assembly GCA_031425715.1). Classification (GTDB taxonomy): domain Bacteria; phylum Bacteroidota; class Bacteroidia; order Chitinophagales; family Chitinophagaceae; genus Ferruginibacter. Next base: position 5,544 of record JANPJW010000084.1, read on the forward strand.
CCCGGTTGTATTTTATGTGTATGGCGAACCAGCAGCCACCACTACAGACGACAGCTATGGCAATCATACCAACTTTTTATACAATGGCGATATGGCGGCCGATGGTTACGTGCAGGTTGCTTTAGACAATCGGGGAACGCCTGCGCTCAAAGGGGCGGCCTGGCGTAAATCTATTTATAGAAAAATTGGTGACATCAACATCAGGGATATGGCCATGGGGGCAAAAAAAATTATTGAACTCCCCTATATTGATAAAAGCCGTGTGGCTGTATGGGGCTGGAGTGGTGGTGGTTCATCTACCCTCAACCTAATGTTCCGTTACCCTGATATCTTTCAAACAGGTATTGCAATAGCTGCAGTGGCCAACCAGTTGAACTACGATAATATTTACCAGGAACGTTACATGGGCTTACCTCAGGAAAACAAACAGGATTTTGTGAATGGCTCTCCCATCACCCATGTAAAAGGGTTAAAAGGAAACCTGCTTTATATACATGGTACCGGCGACGATAACGTGCATTACAGTAATGCCGAAGCCCTCGTAAATGAACTGGTGAAGTACAACAAACAGTTTCAATTTATGGCCTATCCCAACCGAACGCACAGCATTAGCGAAGGAGAAGGAACTTCTTTACACTTATCTACTTTGTATACCCAATTTTTGCGGGAACATTGTGCACCGGGAGGCAGATAGCTAAGGGCTGCTGTCAGAGCTTGCAGGCCTTTATAGTTGCAGTGTCTTATCACCACAAATAAAAACAGGCAACCCATGGGCTGCCTGTTTTTTATTTACCGTGTGTATTTATTGTTTAATAAAGGTAGAGTTCATTTTTTGCCTGTTCCCCATGACCAATAAACTGTAGCTTCCTCTAGGAAGATTGGAAACTACCACCGGAAGGTTTACACTTGCACCTGCGCCAAGTACACCTCTGCCGGTTTGCAACACTTTGCCCTGCATATCTCTTACGGCCCAGCTATATTCACCTGCTTCTGAAGTATTCACTACAAAATTTGCCGCAGTTACAACCGGGTTTGGTGAGATGCGAAGTTTTAAACCAGTAAGAGGCCTTGTAGATTTTACGGCTACCACGTTAGAATAGATGGATGCTACATTGGGCTCAACTGCCATTATGCGATAATACCCGGTGGGTACTGAAAGTGCATGTTTAAAGGCTGCTACAGTACCGGGCACTGTGGCAATATCATTAAAGCTGATTCCATTAAGACTGTACTGAACATTGAATTTAGTGCTACTTACAGCACCAATAGAAGACCATGTGAGATTGCTGTTGCCAGCATTGTCCAGTTTCGCCTGCAAGGCAATGGTCTTAACAGGTAGCACTGTAAACGTGTAACTGCTCCACAGGCCCCGGCCGTGCGTAGCTGCAAGAATTAGATTATCGCTTGGTCTTACCTTCAACATATCTGTTCTTACAGTGGGAAAATCGGCGCTGGGCAGCCATTGTGTAGCTGCACCGTTCACATCTCTGGCTACATACACACCGGCTTCCGTAGCAAGAATAATTTTATCGTTACTAATGGGGTCGAACACAGCCCAGCGTACAGGCATATTCGGCAAGTTACCATCTAGTCCCGTCCAAGTCAATCCTGCGTCAGATGAATACCAAACATTGGTGACACCATAATTTGAAAAAATTGCCAGTAAGTTATTGTCATTACTACCAACGGCGATACAGTTGAGATATCCTGCAAAGGCAGGCCCGGTTATATCTGTAGTATTACCGGCTATATCCAATGCGGTAGTTGCGTCAGAATTCTCTATTCTAAATAACTTTCCTGTGCTGGTACCAACGTACAGTCGCTTGTCTACGTTTGGTGAAACCATAAAGGCCGTCAGACTTCCGGTCGTGCCGGGGATGATCATTCGGTTGGTATCTGAGGTGTTGGTGGTAAGGGATGTTGGATTATTCCACCGCATCATTTGGCCGCTGTAGCTCGAAAAGAACTTGTTATTTATGTCATCGTAGTCAAAGGGGTTTATGAAAAGCCCAGGCCCACTTGTTCCGGTGAAATTAAAAGAGGTCCAGTTAACTCCTCCATTGGTACTACGCCTGAACTGATTATAAACGTAACTCGTAAACTGTATCCGTGGCTCATCCTGATCAATATCCACATAGGCACCATCGCCGCCTGTAACTTCTATGGAGTAGGTTAGTCCTGGGTTATCTAGCTTGTGTGAGCCATTATCCTGGGCGCCAGCTAAGAAATAGTTAGGTAATGAAGGATGAATGGCGCAGGAATAAAATTGCTTAATACCAAGATTTCGGTTTTTGTCCGTAAAAGTAACACCGTTATCTCTTGAAAGAAAAAGACCGCCATCGGTGCCCATTAAAACCCTGGTTTCGCCACCGGCATTAAACCATTTTACATAATGATGGTCTGCATGTACATAGGGAAGAGATGTTACCCAATAGGTAAGTCTTTGTGCAGTTACCCCGCTGTCCAAAGAGCGATAGGCATCCAGGCCGCCCACAATAAATTGTCCGCCATCATTAGGGTTAATGTCTAGACTGATGTTGTACCAACCCTGTCCGTTGGACACCCCTGTTGCATAATTGATGGTGTTCTGTTGTATGAAAGTTGCTCCGCCGTCTAACGATTTGTATGCCCCAAATACATTGTTGCTTCCGTTAGTTGGGCATATGTATACGAGGTCTCCCTGTGTAGCTATCTCAAATCTGTTTGCGTTTGTTGGTAATCCTGTGCTGCTACTCCAGGAGCCGCTTGTTACTGTGGCTGGGGAAGTGGTATAGAAATGCCGTGCTGCACCGCCGCTGGCTGCGGTAAAATAGCCAGAGGATAGATGTAAAGTACCCGTACTGCTGAGTTCAATATCTGAACCACTATTGGCGTTAGGAGCAATGCTGGCCCAGGTAGCTCCACCATCTGTCGACCGGCTCAAGCCAGCACCACGGCGTGCTGCGTATAAGTTGCCACTGTTGTCGCACAGTAACTTAAATGTGAGGGTAAAAGTGCTTGTGCTGGGAAGAAAATTCCAGGTAACACCATGATCGGTCGATTTCCATATACCCATTCCCTGAACGGCATCTGCATTAACTGTAGGCTCTCCTGTAGAGAAATACATGATATTTGAATTGGAAGGATCTATACAAATAGAGGAGATAGCCATGTTGTCAAAAAAGTCATTGATGTTTTGCCAGATGGGAACAGCATTTAAAAGATTGGTTGTTTTCCAAATGCCACCATTTACACCACCTACCCACACGGTGTTGCCGGTAGGGTCTGTTGGATCTATTAAGACTGCCCGCATTCTGCCAGAAGTATAAACACCATTCGTATTTCCAAAACCACCACGGGTGTTACCATTGCTGGGACCGAGGCTATCGTAAATAGGGCCTCTTTCAATCCAGTTCATCGCCATTAACCTGGCTTCTGGTGTCGCTTTTAAGGTCTCCGTTTCAGTAAGGGCCGTCAGGAGTTCACCTGTCGGAATTTTGCCGGTTGCAGGATCTTTTATTTTCTCAAATTCAAGCATCTGGCGCTCAAGGGGACCATCATAGCCCTCAGAATTGCTGTCTTCCTCAGTTGTCTTTGTACCAGATGGCGTGCATGAAGCCATAAAAATGCTGGCAACCGTGAAGCAAGTAAGGGCAGCGGTGTAAATTTTTTTCATCTTTTAAAAATTATGTAGTGACTAAAATACGATAAAGGTTCCAATTGAAACTTAATTGTATAGCATTATGATTCGAAGATTTCTTGTATAGCAAGCCGTCACTAACTAGTATTAATCACTTTGACCTTTTTGTTCAACAATAAATTTGTGTCATGAGTTTGCCGAAAACGAAGTGTCCACAGAAAATTTATCCGGATATTTCGGATTGATGGATTTATAAAAATCCATTATGTTTTTCATATCTGTCTGATAATCTGAAAGAAATATTGGGTTACTGATACCTGTCACTTTTTTCTTGTAATCTACGTATCCCAATAGTACGGGTACCTTGGCCGCTAAGGCAACATGGTAAAACCCAGTTTTCCAGTTTTTAACTCTACCCCTTGTGCCTTCAGGAGTAATCAGGATGATTAATTCCTCCTGTTTACTAAAAAGATCCGTCATTGCATCTATAAAACTCGGTCTTGTATTATTGGGGCCTCTCGGGCGCCTGTCTATAGCAATAGCACCCAACGGGTTCATCAATAAACTAAATGGAAATTTTACCCATTCCTTTTTTACAGTGAAGCGAATGGGCAAACGGTAGATGGCAAATGTTGCCATTGAATACCAAAAATCCCAATTGCTTGTATGTGGTGCAGCCAGTATAATACATTTTTTTAATTGAGGAGGACGGTTTCCATCTGTTCTCCAACCGGTGAGTCTAAAAATTAATTTACAAAGATGGCTGATCATCGTGTGAAAGTAAGAAGAAACATTTTGCAAATTACTTGATGTCTAAACATTGAAATGAAATTCTCCTTATCTTTGCTTTCAAATCAAACTTAAAATAATGAGTGTAATAGAAAGTCTTAACTGGCGGTATGCAACTAAAATAATGACCGGAGAAAAGATAAGCCAGCAAACCCTGGATAATATTTTGGAAGCCACCAGGCTGTCTGCTTCCTCGTACGGTTTGCAGCCATATAATATTGTAGTGGTAAGCAACCCTGAAATTAAAGCAAAACTTTTGCCGGCAGCTTATGGGCAAAAGCAGGTGGTTGATAGCTCACAGTTACTCGTTTTTAGCATTTGGAAAAATATCGGGCAGGATGAAGTTACCCGTTATATAAACGACATTGCTACCACACGGGGCATTTCTCCCGAGACCCTACAGGGTTTTGCAGATACAATTTTGGGTACGGTTAAAGGTTTAAGTCAAGAGCAGCAGCAGGTATGGGCCAGTAAGCAGGCTTATATTGCATTGGGCACGGCACTACTGGCTGCGGCAGACCAAAAGGTAGATGCAACCCCAATGGAAGGTTTTATCCCCGCAGAAGTTGATAGAATTCTGGGGCTGGAGGAGAAAGGATTAAAATCTGTAGTGATGCTGGCCATCGGCAAAAGAAGTGAAAAAGATGCTTTGGCTTCGGCAACTAAAGTGAGGAGAGACAAAGATTTATTTTACAGTTTTGTAGATTAACTTATACAGGTAAACTTGAAGGAAAGAGTGCGGCGACCGCACTCTTTTTCTGCTACTTGCTTAACGTACAAAAATTTCTTTTGCCAGAAAACCCCTCAAAGTATGGTACTGCGAGAGGAGGACATACTTACCTTTCAGGTATTGTCCTTTCAAAACAAAAAGCCCGAATAAAGCTAGGGCCACCAAAAGTTTTACAGCAAACTCAGCACCCTTTTTAAAAACACCCAGGTTTCCCTGTTCTGTGAAGACCCGTTTTTTTTCTTCGTTTCCTGTTTTGGAAAAAAGATTTTTAAAATTTTCCAGGTCTAGCCTGTGGGCATCTATGTAATGGTGAAGCCAGGCCTGCGGCACAAAGTAAACCTGGTGAGAAATTTTTTTTACCTGGTAAAAAATATATTTATCATCGCTTCTAAATTGAAGGGCATTGTTAAACCCGCCTGCTTGTTCCAGTATAGCTTTCTTATAAGCCATATTGCATCCCACGGGGTATTTCATGGCACTGGTAAAAAGTTGCACATCATTGCCAAAGTCAATTTTGCCCACAAATCCATTCAGGTATTTGCTCATCCAGGCGGGTTCCTTCCCGGTCTCATATTTAGGTATCACTTTGCCTCCTGCCCCGGCTGCCTGCGGGTGTGTTTTAAAAAATTGTAACATCTCTTGCAGGTAGCCCACCCATAGCACTGCATCGTCATCAATATAATTTACAATGGGAGACTGTGCTTCTTTAATTCCCCGGTTGCGGGCATGGGAGAGACCCTTGTTTGCCTCAAAACAATACCTGGCATTCAGTTCCGGATGCAGTGTTATAAATTGCCGGGCAATTGCTGCAGTTTCGTCTGTGCTGTTATTGTCTACAATCACCAGCTCAAAGCTTGCGGTTGGCAAAGTTTGTTTGGCTATACTGTCCAGCGCTTCGGGGAGGTAACGGCATCGGTTATACGTGCATATCACCAGGCTTATCTCATAACCAGTTGCCATGATTGGTCTCACTTTTTGTAAGATGAATTATACTTTGCCTGGATAATTTTTCAAAGCTATTTCCAGGCAATCCATGGCTTTATTGATGTCCTCTACTTTAAGTACATAAGCCAACCTCACTTCATTTTTACCCAGGCCGGCAGTGCTGTAAAATCCGGTGGCTGGTGCCAACATAAGTGTTTGTCCCTGGTGACTAAAGTCCTCCAGTAGCCATTGGCAAAATTGATCGCTGTCATCAATCGGTAGTCGTGCCATGGCATAAAATGCACCGCCGGGATTGGGACAAAATACGCCCTGCATGGCGTTGAGTCTTTTTACAATGGTATCCCTACGGAGCTTGTACTCTGCACGAGTGGTATCAAAATAATTATCTGGCAAATCTATAGCTGCCTCACCCAGTATTTGTGCATAAAAAGGTGGGCTCAGTCTGGCCTGCGCAAACTTCATAGCGGCACCCAATACCTCGGCATTCTTTGTTACCAGTGCCCCGATGCGCCCGCCACAAGCACTGTATCTTTTGCTAATGGTATCCATCAAAACCACATTTTGCTCAGCACCTTTTAAATGCATGGCACTTGTATGGGTGCCTTCATAACAAAACTCCCGGTAGGCTTCGTCGGCAAACAGGTAGAGGTTGTGCTTTAACACTATTTGCTTCAACGTTTCCATTTCTTGCGCACTGTATAAATAACCGGTGGGGTTGTTTGGATTGCAAACAACAATGGCCTTCGTTTTAGGTGTGATGGCTTTTTCGAAATCTTCTATGGGCGGCAGCGCAAAACCAGTTTCTATACTACTGCTGATTGGTTTTACCACTACATCTGCCTGTATAGCAAAACCATTGTAATTGGCATAAAAGGGTTCGGGAATAATCACTTCGTCGCCAGCATCGAGGCAGGCCATAAAGCCAAATAAAATAGCTTCGCTGCCGCCCGTTGTAATAATAATTTCGTTGGCATTGATGTCGATATTATTTTTTCCATAATACTGCACCAACTTTTTGCGGTAACTCTCATTGCCTGCACTGTGGCTGTACTCAAGCACCGTAAAATCTGCGTTTTTTACAGCATCCAGGCAAATTTTCGGAGTTTCTATATCTGGCTGACCGATGTTTAGATGAAAAACTTTTGTGCCCTTTTTTTTAGCGGCTTCGGCAAATGGAACCAGTTTGCGAATTGGGGAGGCAGGCATCTCCTGCCCACGATGGCTGATTTGTAACATGCCGCAAAGTTAAGAGGAATTTTGACTGGCCGTTCGTTCGAGTTACAAATTACGAATCTAGAATGACGAATGCTGTTCATCAGATGCGCACAGCATTCGTTATTCGTTACTCATTCATTCGTCATTCGTCACTCATAACTTATTATTCATTCATCACTCATAATTCATCATTCCTCATAATACTTCACATTATGTTGTTGCAAAAAAGTCTTGATGGCATTTACATGAATGCACTGGCCCAGGTGAATAAAAGAATAGTCGGATACTTTCTTCATGGTCGTGTTCACCATTATTTCCTTATCTACCAGGTCAAAGCCAAGATGAAGATGCTTGGTGCTGAACTGCATGCCGTGCACTACACCATTGCTGTCAAAAAGTGGCCCGCCGCTTTGGCCACGAAGGCCCGGAGTACTCATTTCAATACCATACAATCCATGTGTTTCATCTGCCAAAAACCTGGTTACCATCCCCTCCATGGGAAAACGGGGAGAAACATGGATGCCGTTACTCGTCCATTCAATATCGTCTGTTGTGCTGTTGTAAGTATAGTTGGTAAATTCCGGAAAGGGGAAACCAAGCCTGCATAGAAACTTGCCTTGTAGCAAAGTCTTGTCGTCTTTTATGAACCTGGCAAATTGGGTATAATGCAATTTTTTATAATCGTTGAACTTAATGATTGCCAGGTCTAGCGTAGGATGGAGGTGAAATGTAAAGCCACTCATGCTGTCCACGCAATCCACAAAATTATTTTTGAGTTGGATGGTTGCTTCAGCAGTCATTTTATACTTCAGCTCAAGACCTTTCAACAACTGTTTGTGACGGGCATCCTGGACGAGCAGGTTTTTTTCTTTCTTGAAGTTTTGATAGTGCTGATTAATGGCATCTGCCGAAACAAGCATCTCTGCAATGTGCTTACAGGTAACCGCATATCCCTCATCGTTCACAAAAAATAAGGTGCCTGCAGAAGGTATCACATTTTTGCCGGCATACGTTCTAATAATGCTGTGCACGGGCCGGGTAAATTGTGCCACCCGCTCAATAGCCTGGATAAACATCTTAATGATTTTTAAATTTCGTTACCTCAAGAAGGCCTAAGGCATAAAAAAACCAGCCTTGGAGCCGGTTCTTTTATTTAATATTTTTAATGGGTTGCTGCTTAGCTCTTTTTCTTTTGCAAGGGCGTTGCAGGCTTCACTTTTGCGTAATCTAGTTCGCTTAAAACTTCCCCTTTGATGGTGATGCTTTTTACTTCATCTACCCCAACAAACTTAACAGTCATTGTTTTGGTAAATGGAGCAACATTGGCTGCATTGTAAGTAGCGGTGATAGTGCCCGATTTGCCAGGAGCGATAGGAGATTTTGTATAGTCGCCTATTGTACAACCACAGGTTGGGTTGGCTGTTTCAATAATAAGAGGTTCTTTGCCAATGTTGGTTACCTGGAAAGTGGCTGTAGTAGGATTGCCCACTTTAATCTTTCCCAGATCAATTGTTTCGGACTTAAAAGTAGCAACATCGGCCACTTTTGTTTGTGCTGACGCAAAGGTTGTAACAGCAAATGCGGCGAGTGTAAAAAGAATTTTTTTCATGTTGTGGGAGTTTTAATTTAGTTTTTTAAATCGTTTACACCTGCATTGGCTGGTGCACTGGCGGCCGGTGTTTTCCAAACCTCGCCCTTAATAATCAATTGTTTTGTTTGAGTGCCATTGTAAGTAATGGTAACAGGCTTTGTAAAAGGGCCTTCTGCAGCGGCGTTGTATCCCACTGTTATTTTAGCGGATGCGCCTGGCTCAATGGCTTTTTCCCTGTCCCATTCGGGAGTGGTACAACCGCAGCTTGCCTGCACATTGTCAATTTTTAAAGGGGTGCTGCCGCTATTGCTCACTTCAAACACATAAGTAACAGGTTTGCCTTGAGGTATTTTACCAAAATCATGCTCTGTTTGTTTTAGCATAAGGGTTTCTGGAGCAGGTTTGGCGGCAGTGGCCATAGCGGGGGTGGTAGTAGCAGGATGATTGTGCCCCTCATGTTGCGCATACATTAATAAAGAAGAACAGCTTAAGGCTGAAAGTAAAAATATTTTTTTCATGTTTTGTAGTTTTAAAATTGTCACCAAAGATAATAAAACGTTCATTCACTATGTAAATTGTAGAGGAGTTAGTAGTTTTTTAACATCAGCCGCAAATTCAATACTTTTGTCGCTCAACATGCTATATGGATACGCTTACGCAAACAGAGGATGCTCTTCAGGAAAAGTTAAGTTTTGATACTTTCAGAAACGAAATTTTAAGGGATTACCGCATAGCCTGCGAAAGCAGGCAAACCAGCCTGCTTGGCCGCAAAGAAGTGCTTACGGGCAAAGCTAAATTTGGCATTTTTGGAGATGGCAAAGAAGTAGCCCAGCTTGCGATGGCAAAATTTTTTAAACCAGGGGATTTTCGCTCGGGCTACTACCGGGACCAGACTTTTATGTTTGCTGCCGGCCTTGCAACCGTAGAACAGCTATTTGCCCAGTTGTATGCCGACCCAGATGTGAACAACGAACCCTTTAGTGCCGGCCGCCAAATGAATGCCCACTTTGCCACCAAAATGGTAGATGAAAATGGAGACTGGCTGCCGCTCGCCCATTTAAAAAATATTTCCAGCGATATTGCTCCCACCGCAGGGCAAATGCCCCGGGCGCTGGGATTGGCCTTTGCCTCCAAGCTTTTTAGAAATGTACCTGAGCTGAATGCTTACCCGGAATTGAGCACGAACGGCAACGAAATATGCTTTAGCACCATTGGCGATGCATCTACCAGTGAGGGACATTTTTGGGAAACCATCAATGCAGCCGGGGTGTTGCAGGTTCCGCTCGCAGCTTTTGTATGGGATGATGGTTATGGCATTTCTGTGCCCAAAGAATACCAAACCACAAAAGGTTCTATTTCGGAAGCCATGGCAGGTATGCAACAAAAGGAAGGCACCAACGGCATCAATATTTACAAATTAAAGGGCTGGGATTATGCCGGCATGTGCGAAGTGCTGGAAACGGCTATTCAACAAATAAGAGATACGCATACACCTGCCTTGTTTCATGTAGAAGAAATCACCCAGCCACAGGGACACTCCACGTCGGGTAGCCATGAGCGTTACAAAGATGCGGAGCGCCTTGCATGGGAAAAGGAGTGGGACTGCATCAAACAAATGAAGAAATGGATCATCGAAAATGCTTTAGCAGAGGAAGAGGAACTGGAAGAGATTGAAAAAAGGGCTGCTGTTTTTGTAAAAGAAAGCAGGCAGCGTGCCTGGGATAAATATGCCGCACCTATCAGGCAAATGGTGGCAGATGCTGTGGCCCTGCTGGATGAAGCCGCTGGCAACAATGCAACCATTCAACAATATTCAAAAGACCTGCTTGCACTGAGGGAACCGATGCGAAGAGATATTTTGAAAACCTTGTTTGCCTGTATACAGGTTTTACCGGCGCAACAGGGAGCCAGTATAAAAATCGAAAAATATTACGAGGATCTTTTGGCAAAAAATGAAACGCTGTATAGCAATCACCTATATAATGAAGGTCCTAAATCTGCCCTTAACGTCCCCGTGGTTCCTATCCAATACAAGGAGGACGCTACGCAGGTAAATGGTTTTGAAGTGCTGAACAAATATTTCGACCAGCTTTTTGCGACCAACAGTAAGGTGGCTGCTTTTGGTGAAGATCTCGGCTTTATTGGAGATGTGAACCAGGGTTTTAGTGGTTTGCAGGAAAAGCATGGCAAGCACCGCATTTTCGACACCGGCATTCGGGAACTCACTATTATGGGCCAGGGAATTGGAATGGCCTTGCGTGGTTTAAGACCCATTGCAGAAATTCAATACCTGGATTATTTGTTGTATGGCTTGCAACCACTGAGCGATGATGTGGCTACCACCCATTTTCGTACTGCCGGGCAACAAAGTGTGCCGCTGATAGTACGTACAAGAGGGCACAGGCTGGAGGGCATCTGGCACAGTGGTTCTCCCATGGGGATGATCATTAATGCGCTGCGTGGCATGTACGTTTGCGTGCCCAGGAACATGGTGCAGGCCGTAGGCATGTACAACACGTTGCTGCAGGCAAACGATCCGGCCCTCATGATAGAATGCCTCAATGGCTATCGGTTAAAGGAAAAACTACCAGCTAACCTATTGGAATATACCGTGCCACTGGGCATACCAGAAATTGTAAGACAGGGCGGCGATATCACGCTGGTGACTTATGGCTCCACATTGCGCATTGTAATGGAAGCCGCAGAAAGCCTGCATAAAATGGGCATCCATGCTGAAGTGGTAGATGTGCAAACTTTATTGCCATTTGACATCAACCATAGCTTGGTAGATTCTTTAAAAAAGACAAGCCGTATTTTATTTATAGACGAAGATGTGCCGGGTGGTGCCGCTGCTTATATGTACAACAAAGTAATGGAAGACCAGAAGGGCTACCAATACCTTGACGTAGCACCCCGT
>JANPJW010000085.1:0-2093 GCA_031425715.1 Chitinophagaceae bacterium
GTTTCCAAAAAACTGAATAAAGATTACAGTTATTTAAGCGGTTTATTTTCCGGCGTAGAGGGCATTACCATTGAGAAGTACATTATCAACCAAAAAATAGAAAAGGTAAAAGAACTGATTTTATACAATGAAATGAACCTGAGTGAAATTGCTTACCAGTTAGGGTATAGCAGTGTGGCACATCTTTCGGCACAGTTTAAAAAGGTTACGGGGCTTACCCCAAGCCACTTTAAGAAGCTGGGTGGTATTCACCGCAAGGCAATAGATGATATCTGATAAACCAAAATTCTGTAAATCGTTTCCATGATTCTACGAATGTTTGGATACAGGCAATTGCAGCTTTGTAATTCATAAATAGATTTACAATGACACATACATACAATATTTCAGGAATGACCTGTACCAGTTGCCAGGCTAAAGTGCAGGGCTTATTATCAAACGTTGCCGGCGTAAAAAAGGTAGCTATCGATTTGGCAACTGGAGAAGCGAGCATAGATATGGAAAAACATATTGCAACAGACGAGTTTAGGTCAGCGTTAAAAGAGTATCCAAAATATCAACTTTCAGAAACCAGGCATCAGCAACAAATGGTCACGCCAGTTCTTGCCGAAGAAGAAGTTAAATCCTGGCTGGAAACTTACAAGACCATCCTGCTGATCTTTGCATACATACTTGGCATTACCTTGTTGGTGGAGTTTACGAATGGCAGTTTTGCCTGGATGCGGTGGATGAATTATTTCATGGCAGGATTTTTCATCGTCTTCTCCTTTTTCAAATTACTCACCCTCAAAGGCTTTGCAGAAAGCTATGCCATGTATGATGTATTGGCAAAAAAATGGAATGGCTGGGGCTATGTGTATCCTTTTGTGGAATTAGGACTTGGCCTGGCTTTTCTTACGGGTTTTCACCCGGTACTCACCAACAGCATCACGCTGGTTGTAATGTCTATCAGTATCATTGGAGTATTACAATCTGTTTTAAACAAGCGAAAAATTAAGTGTGCGTGCCTCGGTGCGGTTTTTAACCTGCCCATGAGCACGGTTACTATTATAGAAGATGCACTGATGATAGCCATGAGCGGGTTAATGCTGGCTACGATGTTGTAAGTGGGCGAAGGCGGCTTTTTTAATCGGTTGCTGTCCCCACAAACCTCTAACAAGTGACCTACATGATGAACGTTGATTTATGATGTATGATTTAAGGGTTGTGATTTAGGACCTATATCAGGGACGTACATACATCATAAATCACAGATCAGACATCATAAATCAAATTCTTCAGGTACGTACACTTTCGATCTTTCACCTATGACCTTTCACCTTTCACCTTTCACCTTTGACCTTTCACCTTCGACCTTTCACCTATCCAATTACCACCCTCCTCCCATTACCTGCCGCTTCATAAATTGCAGCCAACACTTTCATGTCTTTCCATCCTTCAATGCCGGCGATATGGTCGGGCAGGGGTTGGCCTGCCAGTATCACTTTGCTTATCTCATCCATCTGCGTCTGCTGCTGGTTGATGACGGGGAATTTCATTTGGCCGTTTGTGGAATGGCCCTTAAAAGGACCATAGCTGATGGCCGGGCTCAGTTCAAAAAATCCATTTTCGGCACCGGCATACACCCGGTCTATCTGGCAGTTGTAGGAACTGGAAGCAGTGGCCACCGTACCCGAAGGAAATTGCAGTTGCCAGGTGATGAGTTCCTCAACTTCCGAAAACAATGCTTTGTTGGTAACGGGGCCAAACTGTGCAGTAACAGATAAAGGTTCTTCGCCTAAAATATAACGGCTACACTGCACACAATACACGCCGAGGTTCATCAACGGGCCTCCGCCTGCCAGCGCTTTTTTAACTCGCCATTCATTGGGGTCGCTGGTTTTGTAACCCAGTGATGATTCTATGAGCTGCACCTGTCCAAACACATTCTGCTGCCCAAGCCTATTCATTTCCAAATTATAAGGCTCGTAATGCAGGCGATAACCCAGCGCCAGTTGCACACCGGCTTGCTTACATGCAGCCATCATTTCTTCACCCTCTTTTGCCGTGATGGCCATCGGTTTTTCCACAATCACATGCTTGCCTGCTTTGGC
>JANPJW010000086.1:0-4068 GCA_031425715.1 Chitinophagaceae bacterium
TAATTTTGAATTTTGGCTTTGTAAGACATCAAATATTTTTTTGAGTGCACTTTTTTCCTGCAGTTCTCTTAAACCCGGTGTGTTCGGGCTGCTCACATTCACTACAAAATAATCCACCCATTCGTGCAGGGCAAGGAAGCAACTCTCGTAATCTTTCCAGGCGTCTTCGTTTGGGGTAATTTTATTTTTACCAATGTTGCCACCTATGATGAGTTTCGACTTGGGATGTTTCGCTCTCCACGCTTTTAATCTTGCCACAATTGTTGCTACACCATCGTTGTTAAAACCCATGCGGTTAATCAGTGCTTTGTCTTGCGGCAGGCGAAACAGTCTTGGTGTTGGGTTTCCGGCCTGGGCAACGGGCGTTACAGTTCCTATCTCTACAAAGCCAAACCCGAGTGCTTCCAGTTCTGTCAGATAGCTTGCATTTTTATCAAATCCTGCTCCCAAACCCACTCTGTTCGGAAATTCCTGTCCCAGGATTTGTATAGATAAGTCGCCCTTTGGCCGGTATAAAGCTTCCAGCATCTTTCGGGTAAATGAAACGCTGCAGCATATCTGGAGCATCTTCATAGAAAAATGGTGAACTTTTTCGGGATCGAATAAAAAGAGAAAGGAACGCAGTAGTTGATACATATTGCCGGCAAAAATAGCACAGCTATTTTAGTTTTTTGATTTGATACGGAAATTATAACTTTGGTCTATAAAGTTGCATAAACAACTAATTGAGAGCTTTCATTATAAACTCAGTCTTGGCAGGGTCAAAAGTGAAAGGTGAAATCCAGGTGGGCTTTAATTTCACAATAACAGTTTACTTATTGACCGTTGACCATTGACCAAACATACATTTCAATTTAAAAATATCACAGCATGCAGGAAGCATACATAGTAGCCGGTTACCGCACCGCAATAGGAAAAAGTAAGAAAGGCGGGTTTAGATTCACAAGGCCAGACGACCTGGCAATAGATGTTATCAAAGCATTGCTGGCCAGCGTGCCCCAGCTGGATGTGAAGCGGGTAGATGATGTGATAGTGGGAAATGCTGTGCCCGAAGCCGAGCAAGGTCTTCAGGTAGGCAGAATGATTTCTGCCAAAGCTGTGGGTATTCATGCTCCCGGCATTACCATTAACCGCTATTGCGCCAGCGGACTGGAAAGTATTGCCATGGCCACAGCAAAAATTCGCTCAGGCATGGCAGAGTGCATTGTGGCCGGTGGTACGGAGAGCATGAGCCTTGTACCCACTGCCGGTTGGAAGACTGTTCCCTCTTATGCGATTGCACAAGAGGAACCCGATTATTACCTCAGCATGGGCCTTACTGCCGAAGCTGTGGCCAAAGAATATAAGGTGAGTCGTGAAGACCAGGACATGTTTAGTTACAACAGCCATTTAAAAGCTGCCAAAGCCATCAGCGAAGGATATTTCAAAAGTGGCATTTTACCCATAAATGTAGAACAGGTTTATATAGACGAAAAAGGAAAGCGCAAAACCAGAACTTACGTGATGGACACCGATGAAGGTGTGCGTACCGACACCACACCTGAAGGCCTCGCCAAGCTTAAACCAGCCTTTGCGGCAGGAGGATCTGTTACCGCAGGCAACTCTTCTCAAACGAGTGATGGTGCTGCATTTGTAATTGTGATGAGCGAAAGAATGGTAAACGAACTGGGATTGAAACCTATCGCCAGGTTGGTAAATGCTGCGAGTGCAGGTGTGCATCCTCGTATCATGGGTATGGGACCTGTAGAGGCTGTACCAAAGGTATTGAAGCAGGCAGGCATGACGCTGGCAGATATTGACCTCTTTGAATTGAACGAGGCGTTCGCTTCACAATCGTTGGCGGTTATCCGTGAGCTCGGCCTCGACCCTTCCATCGTAAATGTAAACGGCGGCGCCATTGCGCTCGGTCATCCTCTTGGTTGCACCGGTTGCAAACTCACCATTCAATTGGTGAATGATATGAAAAGGCTCAAGAAAAAATATGGTATCGTTACTGCTTGTGTAGGCGGTGGTCAGGGCATTGCAGGCATTATTGAAAATATTGACTAGGATGAAGGAGGTGGAAGGTGAAAAGGAAAATTAAAAAGTCAAAATTAAAAAGTCAAAAGTAAAATCTGAAATGTCTATGATGGTCGCATCAACATGACGTATGGACCATGGCCTTTTCAAAATTCACCATCGCCCATTGACAATTGACAATTGACCATTGACCATTATTCAAACTCTGTTGGTTTGTTCTTATCAAAGTGGGGGTCGTAGCTTACAAAAAATCGCATATAAATCACCCTGCTTAGTCGCATCATCCATGGTTGTGCAACCACCAGCACTACGCTGTTAAAAATGAACCAGTACATTACCCTGTTATCATTTACAGATACACCCACCAACACCCACCATGCTACAAATGTTGCTACAGAAATAGCTACCGCCAGGGCATAACTTACGTAACCCGTTCCATACCAAAAGCCTGGTTCCATATCATACTTTTGACGGCATACCGGGCAGTTTTCATGCATATCAGATATGTGCTTTAAAGATAATTTGCGGTAAGGATTGGGATCCTTGTACATCGGCCCTCTGCGGCAGCGTGGACAACGCATGCTTAAAATGCTCCAGAAGTAATTGGGCGTATGCGTTGTTTGTTCTGTTTTCATTGCGGTGCGTTTTCTTTAAATCTAAATTTGAAGTACAACATGATGAGGCTTCGAAAAAGCACCATGCCATTCGTGTACATAATGGCAATATCATCTACTACAATGCCATACACTAGCCACAATGCCACGCCCACAATGAGCATACCCAGCATTGTAGACGAAATGTCTTTCGCCGATTTGGTTTTATAAATGCGAATCACCTGAGGTAGAAAAGTAACTGAAGTAATCGTTCCTGCTACGAGACCAAGCAATTTAACGTAATCCATGTTTGTTGTTTGTGGTTAAGAAATATATCCTGCTGCATTTATCCGTTCTGTCTAAATCAGGCCTGAGGCAGTGCTGCAATTTTTTTGCGTTCTCCAATTTGCTGGCGCCACATGGCGTAATACAAACCTTTTTCTAAGAGTAGTTTTTCGTGGTTGCCGGTTTCTACCACATCCCCTTTTTCCAACACATAAATTCTGTCGGCGTGCATAATGGTGCTAAGCCTGTGGGCTATCAGAATTGTAATCTGGTCTTTGCTTGCAGAGATATCTTTGATGGTATTGGTGATCTCCTCTTCTGTAAGTGAATCAAGTGCAGAAGTGGCTTCATCAAAAATGAGCAGGTTGGGCTTGCGCAGCAAGGCCCGTGCAATAGACAAGCGTTGCTTTTCGCCACCGCTCAACTTTAAACCGCCTTCGCCAATCATCGTATCAAGCCCTTTCTCAGCCCGGCTCACCAGATTGGTGCAGGCTGCTTTGGCCAACGCTTCATTCAAGTCGGCATCTGTTGCAGCGGGATTTACAAACAGCAGGTTTTCTTTTATGCTTCCGCTAAACAGGTTGGTGTCCTGTGTTACAAAACCAATCTGACTGCGTAGGTCATCAAAGCTGATATTGTCTTCGTCTATACCATTGTACAATACCTTTCCCTGTTGCGGTCTGTACAAGCCCACGAGCAATTTCATAAGCGTAGATTTACCACTACCGCTAGGCCCCACGAAGGCTACAGTTTCCCCACTTTTGGCTACAAAGCTTATATCGTTGATTGCTTTTTGAGAGGCGCTGCGATGTTTAAAACTCACCTTGTCAAAAACCAGCGACTCAATTTCGCCGATATGTTTTGGGTTCAGCGCTACCGGCTCTGGTGCCTTGTTCATCAGGATTTCGAAATTGTTCAGGGAGGCTTCTGCTTCCCTGTAAGACAAAATGATGTTACCAATTTCCTGCAAGGGGCCAAAGATGAAGAAAGAAAAAATCTGCATGGTCACCAGTTGCCCTGCGTCCATCTGGTCTCTAAAAATAAGCCACATCAAAATGAAAAGAATTACCTGGCGCAAGGTGTTTACCAATGTGCCCTGTATAAAACTAATGCTGCGAATGCGTTTTACTTTTGTTATCTCAAGGCCTAAAATTTTGTAGGTATTCTTGTT
>JANPJW010000087.1:0-6593 GCA_031425715.1 Chitinophagaceae bacterium
CGTATGAGTATTATAACTTATTATTTTTCCATTCTTTACGACCATGTTTAAATTTTGATTGGTAGCAAAAGAGAAAAAGGTTGTATTCACTACCAGCAAGGGTTGGCCGCCTTTTTCATGGAAGCCCGCAGGCGTGAGCCGCCTGTTACTCGTAGTATCTGTAGTGAAGACCAGTTTTTTATTTTTTAAATCAGCGATTGTATAATAGGCTGTAAAAGGCTTCCCATCCAGGGAGTCTGTTGTTTTAAATACATGAAAGCCTTTTGGTAAGGGCCCAAAATCGGCATCTGCCCTAGCCCATTTTACTTGTGCTTTTAGGGTTACACAAAAGCAGCTTAGCATAACCGTTGCACAAACTATTTTTCTAAAAAAATGTGCAGCTATTTGCATATGGCTGTTTTTTGGTTCATTAAAAAGCCTTTACATTAATGCAAAGGCTTGTCTTATATTTAATTATTGTTGTGAAATGTCAATCACGTTAAACGGTAGCCAGTTCTGCAGCCAGGGTTTTTTCTTCCATCCATTTGTTTCTACCCCAATTTGGTATCACGTGTTTTTCGCTGTGGTAAGATGAGCGCACCAGTGGACCGCTTTCTACATAATCCAACCCAATCTCGTAGCCAATTTGTCTAAACTCGGCAAATTCATCCGGATGCACAAAGCGCTGTACGGCCAGGTGTTTTTTACTGGGTTGCAGGTACTGGCCAATGGTTACCACATCTACCCCGTTGTTGTGCAGGTCTTTCAGGGTTTGTATCACATCTTCTTTTGCTTCTCCCAGGCCAAGCATAAGGCCGCTTTTGGTGCGCATACCGCCATCTTTAAGCATTTTCAAAGTCTCCATACTTTGCCAGTATTGAGCCTGTATGCGCACCTGACGAGTCAGTTTTTCTGTTGTTTCAATATTATGACTCACCACTTCTGGTGCAGCATCTATAATTCTTTGAACATTCTCTTTTTTGTTCTTACCCTTAAAATCGGGGATCAGGGTTTCCAGCGTGGTAGTGGGGTTGAGCGTCTTTACAGCTTTGATGGTATTGAACCAGATAATACTGCCGCCATCTTTGAGTTCATCCCTATCTACAGAGGTAATAACAGCATGTTTTACTTTCATAAGATTGATTGCTTCCGCTACTCTTTGTGGTTCATCCCAATCTACCTCTAGTGGCCGCCCAGTAGCCACCGCACAAAACCCACAGCTGCGGGTGCAAATGTTTCCTAGTATCATGAAGGTAGCAGTGCCTTCGCCCCAGCATTCGCCCATGTTGGGACAGTTACCGCTTTCGCAAATAGTATGAAGTTTATGCTTGTCTACCAAGCCTCTCACATGCTTATAATCCTCCCCTATGGGTAGTTTAACCCTTAGCCAATTCGGTTTTTTTATGCTAACTAATTCTTTCTCTTCCGTTCCTTGTGCACAAGCCATTGTATATAATTATGATGTTTTTTAAATGCTCCGCAAAGATACTTTCTCTTTGGTATTTTCTTCGATAGGCCGATTTCTATATTGGAAAATTTTAAACCGGATAAATTTCTTGTCAGCGAAAAGTTTTACTTCCTTCGGCCAAATAAAATAGATACATAGGCAGACAGAAAATATTGCTTTTGCTCTATGTAAATCATTTGTGGAATTTTTTTACTGTAAAATTCGCCGCTCAGGCCTACTTCAATTGCCGAAACCATTTCATTGTACTTGCCATAATCAAAACGCAAGGCCGGTTTTATATACAAGCCAGGCGTTACTTTTAGATCTTTCCAGCCGGTACCAAAATCGGGGCCGCCTACTATTGGACCGTTTAAGTAAAATGCACTGTCGGCTGATTCATATCCCACAAACTTTCTTTCTCCATTAATTAACGCATCTACTTTGTAAGGTCGTAAAAGACCCAGGCTCAACCCGCCGCCGAGGTTCGCAGTTACGCTCACCCCATTTTTATTGCCCTTGTTGCCCAGCAGGTACTGGTACTGGACGCCCAATTTTACAGGGTAAAAGAAATTTATTTTACCGTAGATGATGGGTGCCGTCGAAAAATTGATTTGCTGTTTTTCTTCCTTTACATGTTTACGTTCCGAAATTTCCAATTGAAACAGCAATGCTTTTCTCACGGATTTTGCTCTGCCTATTTCTAAAAAAGCGCCATAGCCGTCCGATGTTAATTTGCCGCCATACACCGTATGCTTTTTGTAAGTAACGACGCCTTCTTCTTCTAACTTTGACATAGCGGATATACGCTCGTTCCTGATTTCTTTTTTAGATTTCTTTTTGGGTGGATCCTGCTGCGCCATCGCTGATGTAAAAAAACCGAAACCAGCGAGTATTAAAAATAATTTCTTCATGTATATTTTTTACTAAAGTAAATTTATGTAAAAATACAACGCAACTTTGAATGACAACTTCATTTTAGCGGTTGCTCACAGCAATTAACACATTTAAATTAAATACCATGACTGCTTCTATTATTTACAAAGGAAACTTACGGTGCGAATGTACTCACGTGCAAAGTGGAAGTAGCATTGAAACCGATGCCCCTACAGATAACCGTGGAAAGGGAGAAAGGTTCAGCCCCACGGACACCCTTTGTGTTTCGCTGGCTACTTGCATGATCACAACTATGGGCATCCGGTGCGAAGATATGCAGGTAGATATCAGTGGCAGCCGGCTGGAGGTAACCAAACACATGCTGAGCGAGCCACGTCGCATTGGTAAAATTGAGATCACATTGCATTTACCCGGACAGAATATTTCAGAAAATGACAGAATAGTTTTAGAAAAAATCGGCGACAATTGCCCGGTGATGAAAAGTCTCCATCCCGATTTGGAGGTGGTGACGGAATATGTGTGGGAGGGATAGGAGGTTCAAAAGGTTCAAAGGTTCAAGATGTTCGACGCTGGACGTTCGGGATACTGGATACAAGATGCTGGATCCGATAGCTATCGGATGGATGGTTGATGCTGCCGGCGGATGGATGTTGGCAAAAGCCTGTTCAACCTTTCACCCCCTACATTCTGTGCGGGCAGGCTTCCACCTTCCACCTTCCACCTTCCACCTTTCACCTTTCACCTATTTCCTCAGCACCTGGCTTCCTATAGCACATTGCAGGCAATGCTTGTAATTGCAATATTCATTTTTTAGTTGAATGAGAGCCTGCGAATCAAAAGAAGATTTGTTGGCCACACCCAGTAGTTGGAAGCCGCGGGTGATGGCATTGTTTTCTGCAGCCAGCTGCTCTTGCCAGAGCAACGCTTTGCTGATGTAGGCCTGTTGCTGGGTAAGGTAGCCGTATGCATACAAAACCGGTACGATGGTATTGATGCAAATATTTTGAATCATTTGTTCACCCAGTTTTTTCGGTTTGTATGCGGTGGCTTCATCAAACTGGTAGTGGTAGTGCCAGTAATCGTTTGCCGTAACGTTTAGAAAGTTTTGCAACTCTTTTAACTCGCTGGTTTCTTTTATCAGTGAAAAGAGATGATGGCTCTGGTGCACAAGCATGGCCAACTGTGCCAGCCTGATACTGGGGAAATTTGCCGGTCGCATTCTTAAAAAATAAATGGGTGCATGTGCTTTGCGCAGACTGTATTTTTTCTGCAAAAATTGGTATTCTCTTCGCAGCAGGTTGGGGTAATCGTCTTCAAAAATCTTATCAAGCATGCCAGCCTGCCCCATGAGCAATGCTTCCAGTTGATGAATTTGGTTTTTGTGCTTTGCAAGGATGTTGATGGGAATACTCTGTGCAATTTGTTCAAAGGCGTCCATGTTGATTTTCATTCCAAAGTTGCGGGCAAGCATCCACCAAAAAACTTCTTCCCAGTGCTGGTTGTTTTTGTGCAGTGAGGCCTCAATATGCAATGCCCTCTTTTGCAGTCGCTCCACCAACAGTCTCTCCTTCCATGCCGTAAATGTTAGGTCAGGCACGTCGCCAATATGTTGCTGGCAGGGGATGAATTGCGCACTCTGCATCAATTCTTCGTACCTGCTTAGTAGCAAAGAGGAAACATGTGGTTGCAACTCCAACGTCGGAAAAGGCAGTGTATCTTCCATATCATTTTGCCAAACCACGTGCAAAATTATGTTGCGGTAGTTCTCATCGTTGCTATGCTGGTGTACTTCCCATTCTGATGCTTTTACATGAATTTCTATATTGCCCGCCCATGTGGTGTTGCCTGTCCTAATCTTTGCATTCAAAAAATCAGGGCCTTGGTTGCTGTTTGTATTACCGGCAAAAATAACCTGTACTGTTTCTCCCCTATTGGTAACCAGGTTTCTGTTATTGATGTATTGAAATTGCCAGATGTACTGAAGGAGTTTTTCCGTCATAGGGCTTGTTTGTAAGGTGATGAAATGAAGGCTTGGCTGACACAAGTCTATAAACTCTCATCAAAATACAAAAGGGAGATTTAAATTCATAACGGTAAAACCTGGTTGTGGTTCTTGGAGAAAGAGGCATGGACATTTGCGGATGACAGTGAGCGATACGCCATCGGCAAAAAACTAACCCAACTCAGCCAACGCCTGCAACACCCTGCTCACCGGTAGCCCCATCACATTGTAAAAGTCACCTTCAATACCTTTAATGCCTACTACACCTATCCACTCCTGTATGGCATAGGCACCGGCTTTATCAAAGGGTTGGTATTTATCTACATAAAAAATGATTTGCTCCGGGGTGAGTTCATGAAATCTCACCGTCGTAATGTCTGCAAAGGCTACAGCTTTAGCTTCCGTTAAAATACACACGCCGGTTATCACCTGGTGCACATTGCCCGAAAGATGGGTAAGAAATTCGATGGCTTCTTCCCTTGTGGTTGGTTTTCCTAAAAATTTTTGATCACACACAACAATGGTGTCTGCTGCAAGCACTGGGAGTTTGTAGCCGTGGGAGGCTACAATGGCTGCCGCTTTGTTCCTGGCTATAAAGATGGCGGCATCTTCAAAAGATAATTCAGGTGGAAAACTTTCATCAGCGTTGCTAACGATCACATCAAAATCTACTTCTGCCCACTCCAGTAATTGTTTGCGCCGCGGCGATTGCGAGGCAAGAATAATCCTTTTCATGTGCTAAAAATAAAAAATAACATAGATAAAATTCCGGCTAGCATCACCAATTTCGTAATGTTACTCAGCTGATGATAATGAGCAGGGGTCGTGGCTTTGTACAGACCTCTCAGAATATAAATGAGGGGCAAAATGACCAATACAATAGCATAAATACAAATTATCCACCAGCCCAGTTGCCAGCCATACAATTGCACAATCGTAAGTGCAGCAATACACACCACAAGCCATACAGCCGTGAATACTTTACTGGTGGGTACGCCCCAAACAATGGGCATCGTTTGGCAGCCATAGCGTGCATCACCCTCCATATCCTCTATGTCTTTTATTACTTCTCTTATGAGCGAAATCATAAAAGCAAACCCTGCGTATAGCACGGTAAACTTAAAAAATCTGGCGCCCATCGTGGCTGTATCTACGTGCCAGAGGCTTATGTGAGCACCACAGAAAAAATAAACAACCACTATTACCCATGCTGTTAAAGCGGCAATTATAATGTTTCCGCTCAGTAGTTTCTTTTTAAATGTAGTGGAGTAAAACCAGAGAACGAATACCACAAAAAAATTGGCCAGTGCAATGATCCAACTGCCAATTTTGTAACTGATATAAAAGCTTAATAAAAAACCGAGGCCGGACAGTATCCAATGCCATACAATCGCCCACCGGCGCTTGATCACCCGGTCGATGACCACTTTTTCAGGCTTGTTTACTGCATCGATGGACAGGTCAAAATAGTCGTTGATAATGTATCCTGCGGCCGCTATAAAAACGGATGCAGCCACCAGCAGGTAAAATAGTTCATGGGCCTTTTGCCCGAGGTTCACCTGCAGCAGACTTTCAAAAACACAAAAATAGAAAAGACTTTGAGTGAGGGCAATGAAGAAAAGATTTGGCCAACGTATGATTTTAAAAAATGCTGCAAGTAATTTCATGCGCTAGCGGGAATACAAGGTGAAAGGTAAAGATTTGAAAGGTAACCTGTGTAGGCCGGACGTCTAAGGTGAAAATTTATATGCTGAGAATTACCATCAAATCTCAAAAATCGTTTCAAGTATCAACGGGCCACCACACTGCCGTCATCGTTCCAATCGTCATTCAGTTTTAAAACTTTTTCAATCACATCTCTCACACAACCGCGGCCACCTTCCAAGGGAGAAATATAATGTGAGATGGTTTTTATTTCTGCCACTGCATCCGCAGGGCAGCACGCAAGCCCTGCCATTTGCATGGTAGCAAAGTCGGGAATGTCATCTCCCATGTACAAAATTTCTGGCCAGCTCAAATTTTCTTTGGCAACAAATTGAAGCAGGACATCCTTCTTGTTGGTAACATTCATAAATATTTCGCTGATACCTAATTTTTGCAGACGACTTTTCACGGCATCATCGCTCCCACCCGAAATAATCAATACATGATACCCTTTTTTGATGGCCAGTTGCAATGCGTAGCCGTCTTTAATGCTCATTTGCCTAGCCATCTGGCCATCATTCAAAACAAGTAAATTACCATTCGTAAGCACACCATCTACATCCAGTA
>JANPJW010000088.1:0-15672 GCA_031425715.1 Chitinophagaceae bacterium
TTGTACTCTTCCTCTGTGTAAAGATCTTTGAGCGTTTTGCCATCCTTCATGTTCATAAACATCATTGCGCCCAATGTGTTGGACATGTCATCCAGGTCCATTTCAAAATAAACTTCTTCAGAATTCTTTAACGCAGCAAGCAGGTTGTCGCTAAACTTGATGTCGCTTTTGCACATCATGTGAAAAGTTCCAAAAACATAACTAGGCTTTTTCAACTCCTTACCGGTTATTTCCCAAAGCAACGTCTGGTTGCCGGGACCGGTTGGTAAGTGAAGGCTGGGCTGTGAGCGACAACATTGTGCTATAAAAAGTAGAGACAAGAAAAAGGATGTTTTCATGTAGGGTTGTTTGAGCCGTCAAAATAATGTTTTTTAACCCAGAAAGCGAATATCTCTGCCGTTAAGTATTTCCTATTTCTGATTCCTTATTTCAAAACACCGTAAAGGCTCCCACCCTTTTCAAATAATTTGTCAACAGTTTTTTCTACTGCAGGATCCTTTTCAAGCGGCGGAGCATGATGTGGTTTGATCCGGCTATCAATTACCAACGAACTTCTACAACCCCAGTGCTTGTGCCTGGTAAATGCGTCGATGCCATAAATATCATGCGAGGGATTGCAGCGGGTAAAAGTGACCCATAAAAAGTTCTTTAGATTTTCGGCCACCATGGTAGCATCATCAGCGATGATCACAAATGGAAAAGGAGCAAGCAAAGCTGTATGGTTTTTCAACTGCTCATCCAGGTTATCCATTTCTTGCTGAGCCCGGTCGTAGTTTGTAAACGCTGCTGCTTGCAATACCAACACACCCGGCAAGGCCACCCTGGCATTGGTAAACTGAGATAAATCTTGCAAAACAGAGGGTACCTCTGTTCCCAGTTCCCGTATAATTTCTCCGTACGCTGCAAACACCACTTTGCTTCCGCTATTAAGTCCTGTACCGGAATAATCCAATGTGTCGATGGTGGTGTTTGTATAAAAATGCACATCTCTTTTCAGGTCTATGCGCTGCAATATAAATTGCATGTATTCACTAATGTGATGCGCACTTAGCTGGTTAGAATCATCCGCAGTAATAAATAAAAATTTGGCCAAACTTAATTGCCCCGTACCCAGTGCATGATTGGCAATGGTTAAAATTTCTGCTGGTTGCTTTGTGGGCGTATAGGGCGTATACCTTTCGCTGCCGATGGCTAACAGTAAAGGGTGAACGCCGGCAGCATCTACGGCATGCACTTCTTTTAAGCCGGGTATTTCCTGCTGTATTGCGGTGCCGGTAATCTCATGAATTAATTGGCCGAAACTTGTATCTTCCTGCGGTGGCCGGCCCACTACAGTAAACGGCCAGATGGCATTTTTTTTAGCGTACACTTTATGCACTCTCATGAGCGGAAAATCGTGTTGAAGACTGTAGTAGCCGAGATGGTCGCCAAAAGGTCCTTCGGGTTTATTTTCACCCGGGTATACTTCACCGGTAATCACAAAGTCAGCATCGGTGCTGATGCAATAACCGTCTTCATACACATAGCGAAAGCGCCTGCCGCCTAGCACGCCGGCAAATGTCATTTCGCTGATGCCTTCGGGCAAAGGCATTACTGCGCTCACTGCATGCGAAGGCGGACCACCGGCAAAAATGCTCACTTTAAGCGGCTGTCCTTTTTTGTTTGCCTTTGTTTGATGTACGCCGATACCCCGGTGTAACTGGTAATGCAATCCTATTTCGGTGTTCAATTTATACTCGTTTCCGTTCAGTTGAATACGGTACATACCCAAATTGGCATGCATGATGCCAGGCATGTCTATATCTTCTGAGTATACCTGGGGCAGGGTTACAAAGGCACCGCCATCCCTCGGCCAATGTTTAATGGGCGGAATATCTTCAATTTTTATTTCGCTGAAAAGTACGGGTTTAGTAAGAGGGTTTTTAAGAGGCAAGGCTTTGAGTGCAGCAAGACCTGCATTAAAATTTTGAATGGGATGTTTCAATCCGTCCAGCGGATTGCTCTTTAAATTGATGAGCTGCTGAACAAGCCCCAGCGTTTCCCGGAACACAAAGCGACTGCGCTCCAGCGTTCCATAAATATTGGAGGCTGCCCTGTACTTGCTGCCCTTTACATTTTCAAACAATAAAGCAGGACCGCCCGCTTCATACACCCGCAAATGAATTGCTGCCATCTGCAGGTTGGGATCTGTTTCTTCTTTTATCCTGATAAGCTGCCCGGTTCTTTCTAAATCCAGCAGGCATTCTTCCATTGAGTTATAAGCCATCGTTTGTTTTTACTGTGCAAAAGTAAAACAGAATTGCGGGCATAAGGTTGACAAACTTCCACCTTAAAACTCAACTTAGTTCATTGGAGGTGGCGGAGGGCCGCCCATACCTCTTGTTACCGGCGCCTGCCCCTGGAATTTGTTTAATCTAAAGATGAAGCTTAACATATAATACCGTCCCAGCCTGTTTGTCCTGCTGTCTGTAAAGCCAGTGGCGGTAACGCTTCTGCTAATATTCGTATTCTCATTGAGCATATCCATGGCCTGCAACTTTAAAGAAAGATTTTTCTTTTTGAAAAATTGCTTCTCCAGGTTAGCATTAATGATGAGGGGATTTACACTCACATTGTTGGCAAAACCATCGTTGATGGTTTTGTCTATATCGTATGTAAATACAAGTCCTTTTGGCAAAAAGATGCGGGAGTTATGAGATATAATCCAGGCACGGGTAGTGTTATTCAATTGCTTTTGCAAACTGTATTCACTGTTGTTTAAACTGAAGTTAACAGCAAGGTTGGTCTCCAGCCATTTTTTTAGTTTATAGTCAAAGGACAGACGTTGACCCAACAACCAGTTCCTTCCTCTATTTCTTTCATCGTTTACAAAAGATACATTGTTGAAAAAGGTTGCATTACCACCAACACTCACTACATATTTACGGTTTTTAAAAGGGCGTGACATGTTATAAAAACCAGACACAGTATAATATCCATCGCTGTTTAGATACCTTGTTTCCTGCACACCAAAACCTTTATTGGACACATTGCTTACAATCTTATCGTTTGTAAAAGAGGCCGAGATATTACCAAAGAAAACATTACCCGATATAAAATCAAAATTGTTATAGCGCACACTCATCACATTGTTGAATTCAGGCCGGAGGTTAGGATTTCCAATTGTGATAAACTGTGGATTAGAAAAATCTGTTACGGGCTGCAATTGAGTAAAGCTGGGCTGGTTGGTACTCCCATTGTAATTGATGCTAAGCGACCTGCTGCGGGAAAAATTGTAAGCATACCGTACCAACGGAAAGTAGTTAACGATGTTTTGTTTAAAAGAGTACTTACCCGTAATTGAATTGGTTTCTATGCTCGCCGGTTGCACAGCAAGTCCCACAGAATAATTGAACTTTTTTTGATTGGTTCTAAAGTTTACTCCAAACCTGTTGGTGATGTAGTTATTATCAAAAATATTGCTCAGGCTATCTATATAAGTAAGTTGCCCTGTGGCGGGATCTACCGCGTAGTTTTCACGATCGTTGCCGGTAAGTTGCCGTGTATATGCATAATTAAACTCCAGGCTTTGTTTCCGGTTCAGCGGCTCTATGTAGGATGCCCTTACACTTGCATTTTTGTTCTCGTTGTCCTGCACTATATTTTGATACAAGGTAGAATCCCTGCTACCCCCGCCGGGTTGGTAAATAGTACTGATGTTTTGATAATCGTCTGTAGATTCTGTTCTGCTGCTACCGGCGTTCAAATTGAGCGACAAAGTGCGCCCTCTTCTCTTAAAACGGTGGTTGAACAAAATAGTCCCGCTTACGTTGGGCACTTCAGAATGCGACACGCTGCTGGTTATACCCTCATTGGTCTTGGCATTGTTATTACCCAGGAAAAGAAAATCAGAGAAATTGGTACCATCAGAATTGCGGTAACTTACATTGGGCGTCACCTTGATGTAGTTAAAGGAGTCTATCGTATACTCTACATTAAACGAGAAACGGTGATTGGTATTCAAAGCATCGTTGTTACTATTTTGAATATTGGTAACACTACTATTTTGAAAAATATTTTGTTGCGTGGTGTTGTTAAGAGTTAATGAACTTCTTTCAGACACACTGTAACTTCCATAGGCAGAAACCTTGGGACCCCACTGATCCTTAAAATTGATGCCCAGCGATTTGTTGATATTGATACCATCATTGTTACCAAAATTTCCGAAGGCAGAACCAGCACCTGCGCCTCCACGGCCAATGCCCATGCTGCGTGCCATGCCACCCATCATAGCGCCCATGGGGCTGCCGCTGTTGCCAAAGTTGAAAGTGCTGGCATTGGTATTGTTTATATTTCCAATTACAGAAACCTGCTGATCGTTGTTGAAAAGATTTAATGACAAGCCTCCGAGGTACCGATCTTCTGTACCCCCACCTGCAGTCACGTTTCCAAAGTATCCTTTGTTTTTGTCTTTCTTCAATTGAATGTTCAGGGTCTTACTGGCCTCTCCGTCTCTCACACCTGTAAAAGCGCTTTGGTCACCATAATCGTCAATCACTTGAATCCTGTCTACCATATCTGCATTCAGTTCCCGGGTAGCAGTGGTTACATCGCCGCCAAAAAAATCCTTTCCATTCACCTTCACCCTGGTTACTTCTTTGCCCTGGGCCGTCACTTTTCCAGCTCTGTCTACTTCTATCCCAGGTAACTTTTTAAGAACTTCCTCTACGTTATCATTTTTACGATACATGGTGCTGTCTATTTTGTACGACACCGTATCTTCTTTTATCTGAATTTTTGCAGCTTCAACGGTTACTGTTTCCAATGTATAGTCTCCGGGAGCCATCACGATATCCCATATAGTTTGCTCGCCAAATGCGCTGCTGTAATCGTACTCGTTCGTAAACTTTTTAAAGCCAATAAAACTCACCTGCACCTGCACTTTAGCTGGTGCCACATTGTTGAATGTAAAAGCTCCTTTATCGTTGGAAACTGTTTTGAGTGAGTCCTTTTTGCCGGCATAGTAAAGAATCACAGATGCGCCAGGGAGCGGCTTACCATCTTCGGTTTTCACGGAGCCCCTTACAATAAACGGCTTTTGAGCAAAACCCGAAAGGGAAAGAACCATAAGGGCCAGGACGGAGAAAAAATATTTCATAAAGCAGTTTAGTTCTATACGTGTTAATTAACGCACGCAATATCCTATTATTCTACGAATGCGTTCATAGATTTTTACAGGTGGTAGACAAGCAATTTAAACGGACAGGCTATTGCCTGGTGGAAGTACCCTGGCGAAACCGTCGATGAAGGAAGTTACCTTTTGCCTGAATTCATGTTCGCCGCCAAACAGAAAGTGATGGCGGATGGGCAGCGCAAAGATGGGATACTGCAACAATTCTTTTTCAAACTTTTGCAGGCGCACCGCATCTTTTTCTGTAGTAATAATAATTTTGTTATCAGACTCTATAGCTTCAAATTGCTTTTTAATATCAAGCAATTCTTCTGTAGAAAATATATGGTGATCTGCATAGCGCAGCATATCATAAGAGCGAACATAACCAGCCAGGAAGTCTTTTAGCGGCTTTGGGTTGGCAATACCACAAAGCAAGAGCACATCAGTATTTTCATCAAAATTAGCGGTGGTATTGTTAAACAAGTGGTAGGGTTTGCCATACAATATTTCTGTAAAGAAAACAGATTGATGAGGCTGCAGGTTCAGCTCCTTAATGGTGCTCTCCCGGTCTTGCTGCGTAAAGCCAGGTGGGCATTTTGTTACCACAATAATATGAGCCCTTTTAATACTTGCCCGCACATCCCTTAAATCGCCGGCCGGCAACATAAAGTCCCGGGTGTATAAGTTTTTACATTCTGTTAAAACAATATTCAAACCCGCCTCCACCGTTCTGTGTTGAAAGGCGTCATCTAAAATAATTACCTCGGTCTCCGGCCGGTCGTGCAGTAGCTGGGGTATAGCCACCAATCTCTCCTCACCCACTGCCACCGTATTGGCAGGAAATTTCTGGTGAAACTGCATTGGTTCGTCACCAATATCTATTGCCGTGCTTTGCTCGTTGGCAATTGCAAAGCCCTTCGTTTTTCTTTTGTAGCCGCGGCTAAGCGTGGCCGTTTTATAGCGGTATTGAAGAAACTCTACTAAAAATTCTGTCATAGGTGTTTTACCAGTGCCGCCTACTGCAAGGTTGCCTACGCAGATGATTGGAAAATTAAACGTAGCAGACTTTAAAAGTTTCACATCGTACATCCAATTACGCAGCCAGATTATAAGACCATACAAAAAGGCCAGTGGCAGCAAGAGGTATCTAAAACTTTTAAGTAACAATGCTAAAATATATTTTAAATTAAAAACTATAACTCCTTTCCGGGGTAATGCAATAATCAAGTGTTACATCATACCGGTTGGTGCCTTCAATGTCCTGTTCCGGGGCAAAATAACTAAAACCGACTTTTACTACGTCGTCTCTGCATTCCTTTAGAAACCGGTCATAGTAACCCTTGCCGTATCCAACTCTATGCCCTTTTATAGAATAAGCCAGCAGGGGCACAATTATAAGATCTATTTCTTCTGGGAACATGGGCGTGCCATTTACCGGCTCCGGAATACCGTATTTGTTGAGCTTAAATTCTGTTTCGTCATTTACAATTACACTTTGCATTATGGGTGCTGTGGGGTGAATCACAGGATAGAATAAAACCTGGTCGGGATTTTTAAAATAACAATAATCCGTAATCAACCGGGGATCAAATTCGTTCATTTTTTCCAACGGCGCATAGGTCATTATAAGCGACGGAATGTTTATTTCAAGTTTTTGAAACTGGATGAGCAGCAAATCATCTGCTTTCAACTTTTGGGCAGCAGTCAATGCTTTCCTTTTATGAATGTACAATTTGCGAAGCTCCTCTTTGTTCATGTTATTGTTGAGGTTGCTCCTCCTGTTTAAAGATCGAAAAAATGGTGGTACCGTAGTTTCTTTCGCCGCGGTAGTAAGCTGTTTTCTTATAGTCGTTGCGGGGCGTGTGTTCTAGTACGAACCAGCCGCCCTCATTCAATAACTTTTTTTCAAAAATTCTTACCGGTAAATCATCAATAGAAGTGAGGGCATAAGGAGGACCTGCAAAAATGAAATCGTACTGCTGGTTGCAGCTTTCTATAAATTTAAAAACATCTGACTTTACCACTTTAAAATTTTCCAGTTGCAGCATGGCCGATGTTTTTTTGATAAACTCGTACATGGTAGCATCTTTCTCCACTATGGTTAAGTCTTCGCAGCCACGGCTGGCAAGTTCATAGCTGATGCAACCGGTGCCGCCAAACAAATCCAGGGTTTTTAGTGCTTCAATGTCCAGGTTGTTTTGAATAACGTTGAACAAACCTTCCCTGGCAATATCCGTGGTAGGCCTTGTGTGAGGCATACTGGCGGGCGGCATTATTTTTCTACCCTTGTGTATGCCGCTTATAATACGCATGTGGCTAATAAAGTTAATGGGCTAAAAAAATGAATGGGGTATTGGCTCACTGCTTGAGCTGTGGTCACCTGGGTGTTACCGTCGTAAAGTTCAACATTTAAAAAATAACGGTAGAGTTCTTCGTACAAATTAGACTTTTGATCAATAAAACCGCTCAGCAAGATGCGGCCACTCTCCGGCGAAAATTCATGCTGACCACACACATTTAAGAGATGGTAGGCTACATCTGCGGGAGTGCTGTATTCAAAAAAGCGGGCAATTTGCAACACACCGTTTTTAAACAATATTACTTTAATGCTATGCTGGTAAACGGTACAAAAAAGGATGTCCCGTTCCTTACTCAACACGGGTAATTGCAAGGCAAGCGAGTGATGCATTTTTGCAGCAGGAAAATAATGGGTTAACACTGCTTCGATTCTTTGATCAACCCGGTGTGCCACAAGCATGTCCATTCCATCTACATTTTCTGCAAAATAAGAACTGTGCTTACTCACTCCGTGCAACAAGTCAATCATTTCGCCCAGGTTACGCTCCTTAAAAAATGTTGTGGGCACCAGCGTGTGCTCTTTAAAATTGTAACAGATATGGCAACTGCTATGTTCGGGAAAATTTTCCTTTTCAAAACATTCACTTAACTCATCGGCCAGCTGTGCTGCCGGAATATCTTTTGTAACATGGAAGATATACAATGCCTGCATGCACAAAGGATTCCTGGTAAAATAAACCAATGAAACAACGTCCCCTCCTACTTCAACAATTAAATGATAAGATTCGTGCTGCTGCAGTTGCGGCAATATTTTAAATGCAGTTTTCAAATAATTAATTTAGGCTGGCAAAATAAGATAAATTTGCCGCTTTATGGAAAGTGCTTCTTCATCAACCAATTTACAAGTAGCGGTTAACAACCGCCAGATACTGTCCATCGCCCTGCCTATAACGCTTGCCATTTTAATACCCCAGATCAATATGCTCACCAATAGCATATTCCTGGGACGGCTCAGTACAGAGGCCCTTGGCAATGCGGGTATCACTGGAGTTTTCTACCTGATATTTGCGGTGGCCGGCCATGGGTTGAACAATGCTTTGCAAACGGTTTTTTCTAAAAGTGCTGGTGGAGGCAAGCCGGAGCTTTTTAAAATAATTTTAGCACAAGGCATACGCATCAGCTTACAATTTTCTTTAATCTGCATTCTCTTTACCTGGACTGTTGCGCCCTTCATCATGCGAGCAGTAGCCGACCCTGCCTCCTATCCACAAGAAATGAGTTTTTTGAAAATTCGGATCATAGGTCTTCCTTTTTTATTCTTGTTTCAAATGGGCAATGCTTTCCTGGTTGCATCACTCAACAGCAGGTGGCTGATGATCGGTTTTATTTTTGAAGCCCTTGTGAATGTCTTGTTCGATTACCTGCTCATTTTTGGCAAAGCTGGTTTTCCACAGATGGGTTTTAACGGTGCTGCCGTAGCTTCGGTCATGGCCGAAGTAACCGGAATGCTCGTTGTGCTGCTGGTATTAGTATTTACAGGTCTTAAGAAAAAATATGGGCTGCTGCAGGATTTAACTTTCAACCGATTTTTTAATAGAGAAATTCTGCGGGTGTCTGTGCCGCTCGTTGCCCAATACATCATCAGCGTTACCACCTGGCTTGTTTTCTTTTTACTAATAGAAGGCAGGGGTACAGAAGCCAAAGCGGTGAGTAATGTGATGCGCAATGTTTTTGGCCTGGCAGGCGTTTTTGTTTGGGCCTTTGCCAGTACTACAAGCTCTATGGTGAGTAACCTCATGGGGCAGCAGCGGGAGGATAAAGTGATACCGTTGGTAGTGCGTATCATGTGCTGGAGCTTTGGCCTCTGTGCTATCATGTGCGGCTTGCTTAACTTGTTTCCAGAATTGTTCTTCCGTTTATTTGGCCAGGATGAGGCTTTTGTGCAGGCGGGTGTGCCGGTTATAAGAGTAGTTTCGCTGGGACTTATTTTTATGAGCATTGCCAATATCTGGCTGAACGCCGTAACAGGCACGGGCAAAACAAAGGTGAATCTTGCCATCGAAATTTTAGCTATCAGCGTTTACCTTGGCTATACATGGTATTTTATGAAAGTAAATTACCTATCATTAGCAATGGCCTGGAGCAACGAATTTATTTATTGGACAGCCATATTCATCATGGCTTTTATCTTTATGAAAAGTGGAAGGTGGAAAACAAAACCTTCGTTGGAACCGGGGGTAAACTAAAAGATGAATGGGGAATTGTCTGCAAGAACAATGCACCATTCACCCAACAATTTTGTTTATAAAACCAGGTTACTTCCACTCTTGTATTTTCCTTAGTGCTTCTGCTTTGTGTTGAACATCATCTTCTGTGTTGGCTGCCAGATACTGCACCGTCTTAAGCAAGGAAACTGCTTTATCTACCTGGCCATCTCTATGGTAGGCATTGGCCAGGGATATATAGTTTAGGATAAACAAAGGTTGCAAAGACTTTGACTTTTCAAAATACATAATGGCGTTACTGAGGGAGCCATGTGGCACTCCGCCATAAAATATTTTAGCTCCTGCCCTTTCTACTGCACTCACATTGCTGATTTCGTAATTCCACCGCCCCAGAATATGCCAGGCCAGGTAATTGTTGGGATTTGTTTTCAAGGCAATGTCCAGATGTTTTTTAATGAGCCTGGCATTTTTCAGCTTCTCTTTGCCACTTTTTGTAAGCGTCGATTTTCCCAGTATCATAGCCATAGATACATTGGCCTGGTCATTTTGTGGCGAAACGGCAATAGCCTTATTGGCATACGCAAGGGCAGCCTTGAACCAGACGTCACGGTTGGCAGCGCTTTTTTCCCTTGTGCCTATGCGGCTGCACAACTCACTGCTTTTAGAAAGTGCAAAAACATGGTCAGGTTGAATTTTCAGTACTTCCTTTAGTTTGTTAAGGGCCGCTGTTTCGTTGGGAATATCTTCTAGCCGAACAGCTTCCTTTACAAGGCTGTTAACATCCTGGGCTGAAGCGTGTAAGGAAAGGATAAATAAGGGAAGGATCAACAATAATTTCATACTTAAAACTCTTTTTTATAAGATACGCCAACAGTACCTGTAAAGTTGGCAATGGGTGGATTTAGTTTTGTTAAATGTATTTCAACTGCCCTCACCCGTGAGTCTAATTGGTGCACATCATCTGCAATTTCCTGGGCCAGGGTTTCCAATAACTGGCGAGGTCTTTCAAAATGCTTTTTTACCATCTCAAAAATGTCAACGTAATTAACGGTTTGCTTCATGGAGTGGATCTTTCCTTCGTCTTCAAAAGTTGCAGAAAGATTCACTTCAAAGGCTGCGCCTACGATAGACTCTTCCTGGTGCAGGCCGTGATAGGCATAAAAGCGACAGTTATTTAAGTGAATGGTGAACACGGTCTTGAATTTTAGTAATAAAACGAACGAGGATAAACTAATTACGAGTTACGAATGAAGAGTGACGAGTTGTACAGTATGAATGACGAATAATAAAACTGGCTGCTGGTTAATCAGCTGCCTGGTTTTAAGCAACCGTATTGTTGTTCCTCAGCGATCTAAGTGCGCCCATTCGAAATTCGTCACTCGTAACTCGTCATTTTAATGCAACCCTTTTTCACCCAAATATCTTTCTGCATCCAGAGCTGCCATACAGCCGCTTCCAGCAGCTGTGATTGCCTGTCGGTAAATCTTATCCTGCACATCGCCGCTGGCAAACACACCTTCGATATTTGTTTTGGTTGTACCTGGTATGGTCTGAATATATCCTACTTCATCCATGTCTAGAAACCCTTTAAATATCCCGCTGTTTGGTTCATGTCCAATTGCTACAAAAAAGGCACTGATGGGAATCTCGGTTTTTTCGTTTGTTTTATTGTTGTGCAACCTCACCGCCTCTACTTTTTTATCGCCGAGTATTTCGTCGGTTTCGCTGTTCCAGTACACAATAATATTGGGAGTATTGAAAACCCTGTCCTGCATTATCTTGCTTGCACGCATTTCGTGTTTGCGCACAATCATATGCACCACGCTGCAAATCTTGGAGAGATAAAGGGCCTCTTCTGCAGCCGTATCTCCTGCCCCTACAATAGCTACCTCTTTTCCTTTAAAAAAGAAACCGTCGCACACTGCGCAAGCGCTTACTCCGTATCCATTCAGGCGCTGCTCACTCGGTAAGCCAAGCCATTTTGCAGATGCACCCGTACTGATAATAACAGCATCCGCTTCAATCCATTTCTCTTCGTCTATTTCTACCTTGAAAGGACGTTGGCTAAAATCTACTTTGGTAGCCATACCGTATCGGATGTCTGTACCCATGCGGGCGGCCTGCTTTTCAAAATCTATCATCATCTCCGGGCCTTGCACACCATCAGGATAACCAGCATAGTTTTCTACCTCGGTCGTAATGGTTAACTGTCCGCCAGGCTGAATTCCCTGGTACATCACAGGTTTCATGTTGGCCCTTGCTGCATAAATAGCTGCAGAGTATCCTGCAGGACCCGATCCGATAATTAAACAACTCACTTTTTCGTTGGTAATGTTTTCCATTTATATTTACTCTTTTTTTGTGTACTTATTTCACTGATCAATTACCTTATGGAGCTATCAGTGTTTTGTAACCTGCGCCATAGCCGATAAAGGCGCCCAATGCGCCATTGCTGATGTTACCCAAAACTTTGTTAGGTTGCGCAAATGGATTGCCTATGCTTTGGTAAGCAAATTCCCAGGTATTCCAAAAATTGTAGGAGGCCCTGTTGATGGCACAGAACTTTAGCGTAACCGTATCTCCTTTTCTGTAGAAAGTACTGTCCCGGTTAATGATGCTATTCCTGTCTATACCTTGCGGCAGTTGAATTTCGTAAGTAGTTCCGTCTATAACCTGGTCGTCAAAAACATTTTCGCCCGGTAAAAAAGGTTCGCTGTTCTTTTTAGTAAAATAGCGAACATAATTGCCACGGCCAGGTGGGTCAGTCGCTTTCATCACCAGTACCCTCAGCATTGTATCAGGGTTTTGAGGTGCTTTTTTGAACCAGAGTGAATCAGGAAAATTTACGCTGGCCGGTATTTCGGTTCCGGATGTATATTCCTTTCCTTCTGATACGATGCGCAGCACATAACTTTTATTAAACTCTCCTACAAAAGCGGTTGCAAGGTTTGCACTGTCTATACTGTAATAATAGGCGGAAAAGCCGGGAGCCAAAGGCACGGCATATTCTTTTAACCGGTGTGTAAGGCTCCCATTAGAAAGATACACTTCCGCATTGCGTACATAGGCCCCGGCCAACAAGGCGGCGTCTATTTTCTGGAAATAAGAAAAGCTTTTGGTAAGTACCACCCTTGGAGCCTGGCCATTTTCGATCTGTGCATCTACAGTTAGTACTGGTGCAGATTCTTTAAGGTTCAAATCGATGTCTTTTTCGCACGAACAAAAAACCAGGAGACCTATAAACAACATCCATTTATTCATGGCTGCAAATTTAGCTTGTTTTGGGTTTCTAGCCCCAGCCCTAAACAAAATAGTTGTTTTCTTAACAGTTCGGTTTATGCCACACCGGCAATGTTGAAAGGTCTATAAAGGAAAAGAGCAACCAAACTGGTTGCCCTTTGCCTTTTTGTATGAAGAAGAAAGTTACTGCAATACAATGCGGGATGTGCTGTTGGTAGATTGGCTTTTTACCTGGATAAAATAAACACCTTTGGCATAGCCATTCATATTTACTTGAAACAGATCCGGACCATTGGCAGCCAGTCGAATTTGCCTAACCACTATGCCGGCGGCATTGCTGATATTAATGACTTTGGCTTCCATCTTCATATTCCCCGTCATTGCTACATTCAGCATGCCGTGCGTGGGATTGGGATAATATTTAACCATACCATTTTCCACCATATCGAATCGAACTGCACGGGCAGGGCTGTAGGTAAAATTACCGTCTCTGTCTACTTGCTTCAGCCTGTAATAGTTTACCCCCATTTGAGGATTGTAATCAGTAAAACTGTACAGCGTGGGATTACTTGCATTACCTGCAGCGGCAATTCTTCCGATGCCAGCAAAACTAATGGCATCTAAACTTCTCTCCACCTCAAAATGCGAACTGTTGATCTCCTGGGATGTTTCCCATCGTAGGATGGCAGCCGTCTCATTTAACTTAGCGGCGGTAAAATATTGGTAAGTAACCGGCAACGGCCCGGTGGGCAGGTAAACGGATGACCAGCCATCGCCTTCTCCCCCTAGAAAAATATTGTTGGAGGGAGCGCCTCTTAAGGCGTAGCTCCAGCCATCGCCATCACCGCCAATAAATATGTTGTTTGAAGGCGCTCCATTGCCAGCTTTATTCCAGCCATCACCATCGCCGCCCAAAAAGATGATATTGGAAGCAGCGTTGTTGGTCGCAACATTAAAGCCATCTCCATCACCTCCTACAAAAATGATATTGGCTGCTGCATTGTTGGATGAAACATGAAAGCCATCCCCATTTCCACCTTTAAAAATATCATTTGCATTTACGCCATTACTAGCTTTTGCAAAACCGTCTCCGTCTCCCCCCACAAAAATTGAATTGGGCAACGAACCATTCTTTACAGCAGAAATACCATCCCCCGTACTACCAAAAAATATGGGATTGTTGGGTGGTTGTGCTTTGCCTGTCGTTGCAATCAACATTGCAATAAAGGCTACGGCTATTTTACTTTTCATATGTAGTATTTTTTTAGATGAAAAGAAATTATTCGCCGGTACGCACCCCACGTCCGCCATAAATAGCAGCTGCTGTTGAATAATCGAGCGGGCCTGAAGATCTATCACAGATTTGTAGTGGCCCCGTTGTATTGGATGTTCCACCTCCACGTGTTATGACACTGCTGTTGTTGGCAGAAGAAGGCCAGTTAGCGGTATTTGCATCTGCCGTGGCAGTTAAAATACCATCCCCATGAAGACCGGTAAAAGTTCTGCCCTGGGCATTGCCGGCATAAACGGTAAATTCAGCTACGTTGCCACTCATTTCCATGGCGCCATAAAAGGTAGCCCCGCTGCTCGTTCTGTTACTGGTGGCTGTTGCCAATGCGCCGCACCTCATCACCCCGGTAGAAGCAATGTAGGCCGCATTACCCGAATTCCATGTTTCTGTAGTAGTTCCCTGCGCTGTGGGTGAAGAAACTTGTAAAATGGTCGTGTTTCCCCATGCATATTCTAAAGGAGACGGGCTGTTGTTGCCACCCCTGCATGCTTTTTCATATTCAAATTCTGTCATTGGTCTCATAGCAGCCCAGTCTAACCAGCTCATTACATTTGCGGGATTGAAACTACGTGCCGCTCTTTCCCTAGTAGCTGCTGCCATATTTGGCACAAGGCCAGTTGCCCCAATATTATTTTTACTGGTAGCGTTTGTCTGGTCTAAAGTATTTAGAAAGTCTACGTATTGCTGCTCACTAAACTCGTACTTCATCGTCCAAAATGCATTGTATCCTTTGGGATACGCAGCAGGAATGGTACCACTAGACAAAAATGATGAGGTTGCAGATAGGTTACCCGCAAGGCTGCCACATGTAATAGCAGCTTCGCTTGTTATGGGGAACCAGGTATCCACCGTACCATCCCGGAATTTTCCGGTTTCCGTTGAAGAGTTGCCAAGATTAAATGCACTGGTAGGACAATAAACCATTTCTACAGCGTAGACTTGTATCTCTACATTCTCATTGTCTAAAACGCCGTCTGCGCCGTAGTTCCAACGAAGTTGCGCCGCATTGTAGGTTACATCACCAATTCCATCAGCCGCCCTGTATATCCAGGCACCCTTTCCATCCAAAGAAGGTTTTAGCGTACTTCCCCCAGGTGCTGTCTGCCCGGTTGCATTTAAGGTAGCATGCAACCAAACTGAGGTACTTTGCTTGCGGTATTTTACAAACAACCAGCAACCATCGTAATTGCTTTCGTTGGTGCTGGTACGCCAGCTGTTTTTCCAGTTAATGCTAAACTGAACATTCGTGTAATGAGTATTCAAAGGGCCTGCTGTTGTTTGCCCTACAAGCGAAATGCTGCTAACCAACACATCATTTGCAAATGATGATAAGCTGATAAGCGCTGCGATAACAAGGGTGAAAATCTTTTTCATACAAAAGTTTTTATTGTGTTTAAAATGATTACTCGAAAGTGAACATTGTAAAACTTTTGTATATACCCTGCGGGGGGTATATTTGTGTAGAC
>JANPJW010000089.1:0-4895 GCA_031425715.1 Chitinophagaceae bacterium
ACAAATGTTGTTTTATATAAAATGCCGGTGAGATCCGGCATTTTATATTCTTGTTAAGCTTCGTGGGATTAATGGGTTTCAGATATGCGATAGCTTCATGAGTGAACTTATGAATTCTGCAGCAGTGTTTTGGGTCTTTAGGGTCCAATTTTCCGTAACGGTAATTACGTTCCAGATCTTTCCCGACTTTCGGGACACCTGAACAGACAGACCCATTTTCGTAAAAAATTCTTTGGTCACTTCAGCAACCGTTCTGTCATGGCTTATATCAATACTTGCACCAGAAGTGTACACAGGCAACCGGTTTAGCTTTGTATTGTAGTCTATTTGATTTGGCTTTGGCAGCCCCGTACTTTTATCTACCTCAAAAAAGGCAATCTTTAAAAACGAATACTTGCTGGTAAAAGCCGCCTGCAGCTCCGCCAGTGTATGATACTCATCTAGTTTTATATCCTCCTTTTCTACTTCCATCATTCCTTTTTTTGCAAGTGGCATCCCTGTTTAAATAATAGGGTAAAAATCAATTCAAAAATAGATAGACTTTTTGCCATATCGGCGCACTGTGCTCAGGCTTCGCAATGATTGTAATCATTTATTAAACACGACCTGAGCCGGCGATTGACTACAATCATATTCTATGCTTTTTGCTGTCATTATTTGGGCTCCTTGGTCGGGATAGCTTTGTGTAACAATTAAAGAAGAACTCCTCACAACAATTAACAAATTAAGACTATGAAATCAGCAATTAAAAAATTCGCCCTTTTGTTTTCGCTTATACTTATTATAAACAGTGTAAGCTTCGCACAAACAAACTACCAGGCTAAAGCAGCAGACATTAAACTGAATGGTACCTCTAATATTCATGACTGGGAAATGGTAGCTACTACAGCAACCAGCACTGCAACTTTTGTGGTAAATGCAAATGGCCAAGTGACTGCTCTCACCGCTCTTAGTTTTGTATTGCCTGCTGTAAATCTTAAAAGTGGTCATGGACAAATGGATAAAAATACCTACAAGGCTTTAAATACCAGCAAAAATCCAAACATCAGTTTTACCCTTACTTCTGCAACGATTACTGCTACGGGCGGTAACAACTACCAGATAAGCGGAGTAGGCAAGCTATCTATAGCAGGTACAGTTAAACACACAGACCTGCAGGCAACCGGCAAATACAATCCGGCCGACAAAAGCTTTACCGTAACAGGTGTGAAAAAAATGAAGATGACAGATTACAATGTGGCTCCCCCTAAAGCATTGATGGGAACCATTAAAACAGGCGATGCGATCTCAATTGCCTATACCTTAAAATTCACCAAATAAAAACTAACAATACTTAAAAAAACTTCAAACAACTATTATGAAAAAGATATCATTTTACAGCATCATTGTTACTGTGCTACTAGCCTGTTTTCAACCGCTTGCAACAACAGCGCAGACAGTAGACAAAGAGTTTTACGGTCGCCCTTCCAACTGGAGGCCTTACGACCAACGGGGCATCAACGTTTTTGAGACCGGCAAAGCAGACACCATCACTTTTGAAGGTTTGCGCCTGAGATTGGGCGCTGGCTTTACACAACAGTTTCAAAGTTTGAAACACTCTAACACTGCAACAGACAAACAGGGGGCAAACAAACTTTATCCTATTGCTCCTGGTTTTATGACCGCACAAGCTAACTTATTTACAGATGTGCAACTCGCAGATGGTATTCAGTTAAATGTTACCACCTATCTTTCTACACGTCACCATAATGAAGCCTGGGTTAAAGGTGGATTCATCCAGTTTGACAAACTTCCCTTTAAAGGAAAATTCTGGACAAACCTGATGGACATCACCACAATCAGGATAGGTCACATGGAAGTAAACTATGGTGATGCGCATTTCCGCAGATCTGATGCAGGCCAGGCTCTTTACAATCCGTTTATGGAAAGTTATATCATGGATGCTTTTGCTACAGAAATTGGTGGCGACGTATTCATTCAGAAAAACGGTTTCTTTGGTATGTTAGGTGTAACCAACGGAATGATCAAAGGACACGTTGACTCTGCAGCAAAAGGTACCGTAGCCGGCGTTGTGGTGGATAACAACGATAACCGGAATCCCTCTATACTTTTAAAGGGAGGTGTAGACAAATCTATAGGAGATAAAATGAGGGTGAGATTATCTGGTAGTTATTATCATAACTCAAGCAATGCTGGTAGTGGTCTTACCTTATATGGTGGCGATCGTGCCGGTTCTAATTACCAGAACGTAATGGAAAAATGGAAAACAGGCACGGCTGTGAACGCCTCTACAGCTATAGCCTTCTCCGGAAGATTAAACCCAAATTTTTCTAAAAAAATTGATGCTATTATGCTCAATGGTTTCTTAAAACTTGGAGGCGTAGAATTGTTTGGTACCTATGAAACAGCTAAGGGTAGAACTAAAACAGAAACAGCAACCCGTAAAGCCAGCCAGTTGGCAGGTGACGTAATATACAGGTTTGGTAAAGAAGAAAACGTTTACCTCGGTGCAAGATACAACGCAGCTAAAGCAAGGCTTGCAGGTATAACCCAGGATGTAAAAGTAGATCGTTTTGCACTGGCTGCTGGTTGGTTCCTTACTAAAAATGTCTTATTGAAAACTGAGTATGTAG
The DNA here is from genome assembly GCA_031425715.1 of Chitinophagaceae bacterium. Taxonomy (GTDB): domain Bacteria; phylum Bacteroidota; class Bacteroidia; order Chitinophagales; family Chitinophagaceae; genus Ferruginibacter. Next base: position 2,634 of record JANPJW010000089.1, read on the forward strand.
TACAAAACTATAAAGATTTTCCAAATACTGATTATCGCAATGGTGGCGAGGTAAAAGGAATAGTTGTTGAAGCAGTTGTAGGTTTCTAATCTATGCATTGTAGGCTTAAATTAAAGGAATGAGTGCGAGCTCATTCCTTTAAATTTCAAACATCAAAAACCAAAGTCATGCGCCAGGTATTTTTTCTCTTCCTGTTTTTGGTATTCCTGCCTGCATTTTTTACGGGAGCTTCCGCCCAGCATCGTCCCGTGAAATGGGCTGTACAAAAGAACAGTACGCTAAGTGTAGAAGGAAACTCAAACGTGAATCATTTCGCCTGTAGCGTTACCAGTTTGGCCAGTTACGATACCATTGTTGTGCTGAATGATGCCGTTAGCTCGCTTGCGCTCAAAGGATCTATTAAGATGGATGTGCTCAGTTTCGATTGCCACAATAACCTGATCAGAAGAGACCTGCGTAAAACGCTAAAATCAGAGGAACATCCACATATGATCATCCGTTTTTTAACGCTGAAAACGATGCCCGGTCTTACTTATAAGACAGAGCAAATAAGCGGATGGGTAGAAGTGGAGCTGGCTGGTGTGAAAAAAGTATTTGAGCTTCAATATATTTTTGCAAAAGCTTCAACGGGTTCGATCCGTTTGAATGGAGGCCGGAAATTTTGTTTCTCAGATTTTAGCCTCGCACCGCCCCGTAAGTTGGCAGGCCTTATAAGAATCAAAGACGAATTTGATGTAAAATTCGAGCTGATGCTCAAACCAGTTTGACTCATTTCTTAAACCTCTTTTACCAACAATTAATCCAGCGCTACCAGCTAGATTTTTTTAATTATTAGGAGAGAATTTTGGGAGTCTCTATACCATGCTGTTGAAATAAAGTGCTGATGTTCTACCGCCTTTAAAAATTCATAGTATCACTCCCTAATTTTCCTTAAAAAGCAAATGCCCCGAAACAATGTCGGGGCATTTGCTATAAAGATCAAATGATGTTTATGGGAAAATACCCAACTCCGCATAACTGGTGGCTACTTTATTGATGGCATTCACATAAGCTGCAGTACGCATATCCGGTATAGCCGGATTGCTTTTCCAGATGTGAACAATTTCCCTGGTAGCCGTGATCATGGTTTCTTCCAGTCCGCTGTGCACCAGTTCAATTTCTTCAGCGCCATGTTGAATAATTTTACGGTCGGTTTCACTAACTGTTTTACCGGTAAGATTTTCTATCTGGCCGAGGATCTGAGAGTTCATGTTTTCGGTAAATCTTTTTTCCATACGGCCATAGCGTACGTGGCTTAGGTTTTTTAACCACTCAAAATAACTCACTGTTACACCGCCTGCATTTAAGTACATATCTGGCACAACTAAAATACCTCGCTGTATAAAAATCTCATCTGCCTCTGGTGTACAAGGTCCGTTGGCAGCCTCGCCAATAATTTTGGCTTTCACCCTTGGTGCATTTTCTGCGTTGATCACATTTTCCAAAGCCGCAGGAATCAGGATGTCGCATTCCAGTTCCAATGCGTCTGCTGTGTGGGCCAATGTAGTTGCGCCCGGAAAATTAATGATAGAACCGGTTTGGTTTCTAAAAGCTATCAGGTCATCTTCATTCAACCCCTCTGCATTATATACAGCACCGTCGTGTTCTGAAATGGCAATTACTTTTGCACCATGCTCCCGGAAAAATTTTGCTGAATGGTAACCCACGTTTCCGATACCCTGAACTACCACTGTTTTTCCACTTATGCCGGTGGTTAAACCAATTTTAGTCATGAGGTCTTCCATGTTGCAAATTTCCCTGATGCCAAAGAATACGCCGAGGCCTGTTGCCTCTTTTCTACCACGAACTCCACCTTGTGTAACGGGTTTACCGGTTACACACCCCGCAGCGTCAATCTCACCTGGCTTTAAGGATGCATAGGTATCTACGATCCAGGACATCTCCCGTTCGCCTGTTCCGTAATCGGGTGCTGGCACATCTATACCAGGGCCAATAAAATTTTTCTTCACAAGTTCCGCTGTGTAACGGCGGGTAATTTTTTCCAGCTCGTACTCACTGTATTTTTTTGGATTGATCTTGATACCACCTTTACCGCCTCCAAAAGGAACGTTTACAATGGCGCATTTGTAGGTCATCAGGCTGGCCAATGCCATCACTTCATCCTGGTTTACTTCATCGCTGAAACGGATACCGCCCTTACATGGCGCCTTGTGATGACTGTGTTGTACACGGTAAGCCTCTATCACTTCGATGCTTCCGTCG
>JANPJW010000090.1:0-3426 GCA_031425715.1 Chitinophagaceae bacterium
CCGTCTGGCTTCCAGCCAACGGCGGCAACAATCTTATGGCCGCAGTTTACCGGCATAGGCAGAAAGCGATGTTGCCTGCAGTACTTCAAACTAGGTAGTATTTTCATCAAATCAATAAACTACAAAACTAAATTCTCTTAGAAACCCCTTCTTTCCATCTTTATCTTCGTAACGAATAAAGGCAACCGTAATTTTAAATGGTGTTTTAGCATTTATTATTGAATAAAGTCTAAGAAAGCCCAGCGAATTACCCCCCGTGGTTTGCATTTGTACATTCTTAAAAGATTCGCCTGCATGAAAATATACTTCTGCGTGTGTGACTTTAATTCCTTCCCGATTGAATCTAAAATACTTTTCGTTTAATAGATCAGCCTTTGACATGGAGTCTATTCCATTTTCTTTAATATAAATCTGTATCGTTTCTGAAACATTTTGTGCGATCAAAGAATTAAACGAGGAGGTCACAATAAAGATCACAATTGTCAAAAACTTTGTATTCATATGTTTGTTGAAATGTTACGTTTTATTTTATTGCAGCCAAGGGGAGTTTGTAAAAAACCTCCCGCCTACATAAATATACAAACTAGTTCATAAGTAATTAGTGTATGATTTTGCAAGTGAACTAAGGCCTATTGGAGGAAACCAGGCGGTGAAAAAAAAAAAATCAATAACTCCATAACCAGCCGGCTACCAAGGTTTCGTTCAACAGCACTTTCATTTCTTGCCCGTTGGGCAAAGCAAAAGCATAGTTATCTGACTTCGTTTCTTACATATTGTGGTTAATGTAAATTATTATTTTACGTTTTGGTGAAATTAAATACAAGTCAGTCCCGTGAGATTCTCTAACTGCATAATATGAACCTCCGTCTTTTGCAACTTGTCTTACTATCATTTGCTTTTCAGTAATTTTTTTCTGTAAACTCTGCGACCAAGTCCCATATAGTGGTGTAACAAAATCTAAAAGTAATGTGTCCAAAATTGGTGTTTCTTTCCATTTTGTTGTCTCAAATTTGTCGCTTGGAAACTGTTCAAAAAAATCTTTGTCTGGGTTTATGAAATACTTTGCTGTTTCGTCATTCAGTTTATAAATTTCAAATGTAAAACCTTCCCCCCTTACTCCCATTTCATCATATCTATAGTCATTCCAAGACCAAAATTGCTTTCCGGTTAAATCTTTTGTTTTATTTCTAAAATCCCAATCTGCTGACAATGGAATTATTCTCAATTCCCAACATATTACTAGAGTTAGCAGTCCAAAAATTATAGAGTTTATTACCGCTATTTTAGTTCTCCTTTGTCTGTAAAAGTTAAAAATCTTAAATAACCAAAATACAAGTACAACTATAACCAAAATCAGTAAGAGAATTATTGATAGATAAAATTCCATTTGAAAATTAAAGTGTGTCTGACGCTTAACGAGAGTTTGTGAAAAAACCTCCCGCCTCCTAAATATACACACTATGTGAATAGCGCAGTTAGTGTATCATTTTTGTTTTAGAAAAGACATGCAATCCCGATAGTTATCGGTACAAGTAAACGACCAACATCATACTTATTTCAGTACGCTGGGAGACCAGGTAAGTGCTGATAACCCGGCAAGGCTTCAGCGGCGGTTAGTCAGGCTCTTCTATATCTCATGCATGGACACTCCCAGCCCCGGCTTATCATTATAAATTATTTTACCAAAATCGAACCCTACCCCGCTGGCAATATCTTCTGCCAGGAGCAACGGTCCATCCATATCTACATAATCGAGCATGGGTGCCAATTGTGCAATGGCGGCGGTACCCACGGAACTTTCGTTCATGCAGCCCACCATTACCTGCATGCCAAGGCTTTTGGCTTCTTTGATCATGTTGCGGGCAGGTGTGAGGCCACTGCATTTGGTGAGCTTTATATTGATGCCATGAAAATGCTCGTGGCATTTTTTTACATCGGCTGCGGTTACGCAAGCCTCGTCTGCAAATAAAGGCAAAGGAGATTCTTTGTAGAGGATTTTCATTCCTTCCCAATCGTCTTTTGCGAGCGGTTGTTCTACAAACTCAACACCGAGGTCTTGTAGCTGCGGAATTTTTAGCAGGGCTTCATCCAGCGTCCAGCCGGCGTTGGCATCTACTCTAAAAATGGCATCGCTGTGCTGGCGCAGGGCGGTTACCATATCGATGTCATCGGCAGTGCCCACTTTTATTTTGTAAATGGGCCAGGGTTTTTCCTGCATTTTTTTTACCATTGTTTCAATACTGTCTATACCAATGGTAAAATCTGTGAGGGGTGCAGTGGCAGTATCGAGACCCCAGAGTTGGTGCAATTGTTTTCTTTTGAGCTTGCCAAAAATATCCCAGCCTGCCATATCGAGGGCGCACACCAAAAAAGGATTTTTTGGAAACAGGTGATGCAGGTAATGCCAGTAACGTTCGGGATCGGTGAAGGTAAATTTCTCGAGGAAGGTTCTTTTTGCTTCGAGGTCTTCGATCATTTTTTCTACAGAAATATCGTAGTAGTTGATAGCCGGTGCTTCGCCATAGCCCTTTATACCAAAGTGATCTAACTCTACCACAAAAGTAGGTTGATGTGTTTTGGTCCCCTTAGAAATCGTGAAGGGATGGGTAAAGGGCAACTCATATTTTTTGTAAGAAACTTTCATGTTGTATGGCTGGTTGGATGGGGTTTTGCATAAAAAATTACAGCTGTGTGCCAGCAAGTGCTTTGAAAACTTTGCTTCGTTTTGGTACCCATAGCAGCCGGTAAAAGCTGCCAGGAGTTTTACAGTGCAAGAGTGCGACGCCACCGAAGTTCCACAAAGAAATAAAGCCGGGCTCACAAAAAATTACCTGCGGGTTTTCTGACCTCATTCTCCTTCTCTTTCTCCAAGGGAGAAAGAGCGGTGCTTCAAATCTTTAATTTGCATTTGCTCTTCCACATCAGCATTTTCACTTCATCAACATAACGCTCTCATGATTTGCCAACATCAATACCACGGAAATTCTAAAAAGATCCGCTGTATGAACAACAAAAAATTATCTGCCAGTTTTCTGCCCTCATTCTCCTTCTCTTTCTTCAAAGGAGAAAGAGCGGTGCTTCAAATCTTTAATCTGCATTTGCTCTTCCACATCAGCATTTTCACTTCATCAACATAAGGCTCTCAGGATTTGCCAACATCAATACCACGGAAATTCTAAAAAGATCCGCTGTATGAACAACAAAAAATTATCTGCCGCTATCCTGTATCATGGTTTTGAGTGCAAGGATGAAACCGGGCTCTGCCAATAAATCTTCGAGTTTTAGATGCATGCGGTAGTTCCAGTAATGATCGGGGTTTGCCGGGTTGTTGATGCGCTCTTCTTTGGGATCTGCTATGCGCAGGCTATCGTCCATACAAAGCAAATCTTGTATAAGGAACACCGCCCACATGGCTGGCGAATTCAA
>JANPJW010000091.1:0-2375 GCA_031425715.1 Chitinophagaceae bacterium
ACCTACTATCCGGGTAAGTGGAGAACGTAGAAGAAACAATGAAAATTACCGTTAGGGATATATTGGAAAATTGGTCTCCTAAATAAAATACTATGAACAAAATCAATGCGGCACTATGTTCCTTCGGTATGAGTGGTTGGGTTTTTCATGCGCCGTTCATCCAGGTGCATCCGGCATTTAACCTTTATGGCGTTTTAGAGCGAACAAAAACTCTGGCGAAGGAAAAATATCCTGGCGTGATAACATTCAGAACCGTGGAGGAGATGCTGGCAGATGAAAATGTAGAATTGGTGGTTGTAAATACGCCCAACAAAACTCATTACGATTTTACCAGGCAGGCATTGTTGGCCGGTAAACATGTGATCTGCGAAAAACCGTTTACTGTAACCGCAGCGGAAGCTACAGAACTGATTGACCTCGCAGCCTCACAGCAGAAAAAATTAGCTGTTTTTCATAACCGACGCTACGACAGTGATTATCGAACTATTCAATCTGTAATATCCCAGCGCTCGCTGGGTAATATTGTAGAAGCCGAATTTCATTTTGATCGTTTTAAAGATGAACTCAGCCCTAAAAAACACAAAGAAACTCCCGTGCAAGGCACCGGTGCATTGTACGACCTGGGTGCACATTTAATAGACCAGGCACTGCAGCTATTTGGAATGCCCACAGCAGTTTTTGCAGATATTGTGGCCATGAGGCCCATTTCACTGGTAGATGATTATTTTGAAGTGTTGATGTACTATGAAGGTTGCCGGGTGCGCATCAAGGGCAGTTACCAGGTAAGAGAAGCTTTGCCGGGTTACATGTTGCATGGCAGCAAAGGTTCTTTCATTAAACCAAAAACAGATGTGCAGGAAGCACAACTGCAAGCAGGTAAACTGCCTACAGATGACGACTATGGCATAGAGCCAACTTCGGAAAGAGGCTTATTACACACAGAGATTGATGGAGCAATGATCCGGGAATATATTCCTTCCGAGCGGGGAAATTACCTTGACTTTTATGAAGGGATGTACCAGGCTATAAGGCACGAGGCCCCGGTACCTGTGTCAGCCGAAGATGGTAAAAGAGTTATTCAGATTATCGAAGCCGCTTTTAAAAGTAGCCAGCAAAGACAGGTCATCGATCTATGAAATTATTGAGAACCTTCGGTTGTCTTTCATTATGCCTGACGTTTTAAGGCAGTAGCACACTACCGAAGGCTGACGGAAATGGGCCTGTTTCCAAAACGCCCGCTTTGAAGCCTCCACAGGATTGTTGATTTATATCGCCGCAAATACGAATTCCCCTGGCAGAGCGTTATTAGATAAAATATATTATGAAAAAATATATACACTTTATCTTTTCGTGTTCTCTTTTGCTTTCCCATATTACACAGGCTCAAACTAAAGCTGAAATTAAAGTTGGGGCTGCAGTAGAGATGCTGAGGTTAGCCCTCATTAGCGGCAACGAAAATGAGCTGGAAAGACTGCTAGCAAAGAAATTAAGTTATGGTCATGCATGGGGTTATGTTGAGGGTAAGGAGGAATTTATCGAAAAACTGGTGAGTAAAAAATCCGATTTTGTAGGCATTACCTTAAATGACCAGGTAATATCGGTTACCCGCAGAACAGCTGTTGTCCGCCATATCTTATCTGCAGAAACAAAGGACAACAACAAAGCCGGCCGTTTAAAACTCAAAGAGATGTTGGTGTTTAGTAAGCGTAACGGGCACTGGAAACTGCTTGCCAGGCAAGCATTAAAAGCTCCTTAACACCTAAATGGTTTAAATGCTGATCTTGCTGGTGAAGAGCGTAAACAAATGCCCTGTACAAAGAACTATATTAAAAAATTTTTACAGAATAGAAATGCCCTGCAACTCCTTTCTCCCTGCGCTTCTTTGCCATCATAATGTGGGAGGGTTATTTCTTTAGCAACATTTAGCAGCAGCAGCATGCAACAGAAAATTATTAATTATTTTTGCGCTTCATGACGCAATTATCTACCCTTAATAAATATTTCTGGAAATACCGCCGACGATTTATTCTCGGAATACTGTTTGTGATTCTCACCAATTATTTCAGGATCCTGGCTCCCCAAATTACGGGCTATGTTGTAAATACGGTAGTACTCACTATTAAGTCTACAGCGGCCAACAACGTGCTGGCTGCCCGCTCCCATGAAACCTACGATGTAATTGTACGAAATGTACTGGACAGTTTTGATGCGCAGCCCTTTAAAACTAAAGTTTTATTTGCAGGCATAATCTTGCTGATCCTGGCTGTTATCAGTGGACTGTTTATGTTCCTGATGCGGCAAACCATTATAGTGATGAGTCGCCATATAGAGTTCGATCAAAAAAACGAAATTTTTACACATTACCAGCAACTGGA
>JANPJW010000092.1:0-3280 GCA_031425715.1 Chitinophagaceae bacterium
CAGAGAATATTATAGAACTGGAAAAGAAAATAGAAGATATTAAACTGGAAAAAAATAAGGTTGTAAAGAGCCAGAAGTTTGAAGAAGCTGCTTCCTTAAGAGATACCGAAAAACGCCTGCAGGAAGATCTTGAAAAAGCGAAGAATGATTGGGAAGAGGAAAGCAAGAACAAGCGTTTTCCGATAGAAGAAGAAGACATTGCTGAAGTGGTACACATGATGACGGGTATACCTGTTAAGCGCATGGTGCAGGCAGAAACCGACAAACTCCGCCGTATGGCAGATGACTTGAAAGGTGCTGTGGTGGGCCAACAAGATGCAATAAGCAAAGTTGTGAAGGCTATACAGCGTAACAGGGTAGGCTTGAAAGATCCGAAAAAGCCTATTGGAACATTTATTTTTCTTGGACCAACCGGTGTGGGTAAAACAGAACTTGCACGTTCTCTTGCCAAGCAAATGTTTGACAGCGAAGATTCGCTCATCAGGATAGATATGAGTGAGTACATGGAGAAATTCACAGTTAGTCGTTTGATTGGTGCACCTCCGGGTTACGTAGGTTACGAGGAAGGTGGTCAGCTAACCGAAAGGGTTAGACGCAAGCCTTACAGCGTGATCTTATTGGATGAAATTGAAAAAGCGCATCCGGATATCTACAATATTTTGTTACAGGTGTTGGACGATGGTCAGCTTACAGACGGTCTCGGCCGCAAGGTTGACTTCAAAAACACCATGATCATCATGACCTCTAACATTGGCGCAAGACAGTTGAAAGATTTTGGAGATGGTGTTGGGTTTGCCACTGCAAATAGGGTGGAGAACTCCGACGAGAACAATAAGGCTATCATTGAGAAAGCACTGAAGCGTACATTTAGTCCTGAGTTTTTAAACAGGATAGACGATGTGGTAATTTTCAACTCCTTAACCAAGGAAAATATCTTTGAGATCATCGATATCTTGATGAAAGGTGTGATGGTGAGATTGAGTAACCTCGGTTTTGCAATGGAACTTTCTTCAGAGGCTAAGGATTTTATTGCAGAAAAGGGATATGACAGCCAATTCGGCGCAAGGCCCTTGCACAGAGCTATTCAAAAATACCTGGAAGATCCACTGGCAGAAGAAATTCTGAATATGAATGTGAAGTCTGGCGATACCTTAATTGCAGAGCTTGATAAAGAAGCGGGTAAAATCCACTTTAAACTAAAGGATGAGCCGAAGAAAAAAGAGAAGAAGTCTGAAGCGTAGATAACTTTTTATACAACCAGCCCCGGAGAGATCCGGGGCTTTTTTGTTGCGGGTACCCCGGCAACTTACTCATCGCTTTTAAGGAATAGATGACCCCCAGGAATTTTTTATTTCCGAAGCCGGAAACAAATTATCTAATTAACCTATGTATCTTAGAAGTCGTGTTCTGCAGAAGAAATTGTAATGAATCTTACAACACTCAATATGCAAAGACAACTACTTTTTATTTTTTTAGCGCTATGTGCGTTCAACGGGATCCAGGCTCAGACCTCCATGACTGACTCCTTGATTCGGGTAATTAACACAGCTGTTGATGATTCCGGAAAAGTAACTGCTTATCATATTCTAGCCTCCCTCACCGTAGGCACCAACGCCCCCGCCGCCATAGAGTACGCCAAAAAAGGAATTTCGCTTGCCAAACAAATTGGGTATGTAAGAGGGGTAGCCAGTTGTAACTTTAATGTTGCATACAGTTATGGTCTGTCCGGAAATTTAAATGCAGCCCTGCTCTATATAGACAGCGCCATCGTGTGGTATAAAAAATTAGGAAAGCCTGACAGGCTGGCCCTGAGTTACCACAGCCGGGCTGATTACCACATGCAATCAGGACAGTTAAAACTTGCTTTGAAAGATTGTGATACTTCATTTAAGTATGCCGAGCAGGCAAACAGGCTGTCCCCCAAAGCCTCTGTCTATAAAACAATTGGTACAGTCTATTTTTTACAACAGGATTATGACCAGAGTAAAAATTATTATCTAAAGGCTTTCGAAATTTTTAAACAGTTCAAAGATTCGATACCCATGGCGTTTGTAATGAATAAATTGGGCAGTATACACGAGCAAAAAAAAGAGTACGATCTCAGCATTCAATATTATGAAGAGGCTATAAGGATGTCGGCAGGGTTTAAACATGAAAATAATTTTTCAACCTATTATGCTAACCTTAGCCAGGCCTGGCTGAAAAAAGGGGATAAGAAAAAGGCAGAGTTGAATGCTTTGAAAGCTGTTGAATACGCAAAAAAGCAGAAGAATAAATTACAACTGGCTGCAGCCCAAAAAGTACTCAGTAGCATTTATTTAAAAAGCGATAGTACCACAGACGCCATAAGTGCCGCTTCCGAAAGCTTCGTTATTGCAACGAGTATTGCAGCAAAGGATGTACAACAGAGTTCGTCTGATGCCCTTGCGAACAGCTATTTTAAAAAAGGAGAATACAAAAAGGCCTTTGAGTTTTTATTGATCAGTAAAAATTTGGGAGACTCCATTGCCAAAGAAAAATTTGGTGCTGATTTAGCGGCTATACAAACCAATTTTAAAGTGTCTGAAAAAGATAAACAGATATTGTTGTTGAATAAAGAAAGGAAGTTGCAACAACAGGCTATTACCCAACAGCGAATAATTATGGTAGCATCACTTGCCTTTTTATTACTTGCAGCCGCCGGTGTAGCTTTGGTAATGAACAGGAACGCAATCAAACAACAAATGAAAGAACTGCAGCTGCGCAACCAAATAGCTGCGGATCTTCATGATGAAGTGGGAAGTTCACTCAGCAGCATCCATATGCTTAGTCAGCTGGCTGGCAAGCCCGGTGACGAGATTACACACCAAAATATTTTGGCCAGGATGGCGAGCAATGCCAAAGAGACAATGGATAAGATGGGAGACATTGTGTGGATGATAAAGCCAGGGGAAAAGGAAGGAAGCAGCCTGAAACAAAGAATGGAAAACTTTGCTTACGAAATATGTAGTTCTAAAAATATGGAAGTAAAAATTCAACTTGAAGAAGTAGAAAAAGTGAAACTTATCATGGAGCAAAAGAAAAATATTTACCTCATTTTTAAGGAGGCAATTAACAACGCTGTAAAATATTCGGGCAGCCAAAGAATTGAAGTATCGGTCACGCTGCTTTACAATAAATTCACGCTTCTAATAAAGGATTTTGGAAAAGGGTTTATACCTGAGAAGGTTGTAAGGGGTAATGGCCTGGACAATATGAAGAACAGGGCAATGGAATTGCATGGTATACTCACCATAGAATC
>JANPJW010000093.1:0-12082 GCA_031425715.1 Chitinophagaceae bacterium
CTCATCTACAAACCCCACCCGACCTTACACGGTGAATACGATCGACGAACATCTTGACATGTTGATGGTGTGCCATCATCTTGATAAAAATGTAGCGGAAGATGTTTCTTTTGCAGATAGCCGCATACGCCCCGAAACAATCGCAGCCGAAGACATCTTGCAGGACCTGGGTGTATTTAGCATGATGAGCAGCGACTCACAGGCAATGGGCCGTGTAGCAGAAGTAATTACAAGAACATGGCAAACAGCACACAAAATGAAAGTGCAAAGAGGTGCCCTGCCAGAAGATCTAGAAACAGGAAATGATAATTTTCGGGTAAAAAGATACGTTTCTAAATATACCATCAATCCTGCCATCACCCACGGCATTTCAGATTATGTGGGCTCCTTAGAAAAGGGTAAGCTGGCAGATATTGTGTTATGGAAGCCAGCATTATTTGGCGCCAAGCCAGAAATGATCATCAAAGGCGGAATGATCATAGGCAGCCGTATGGGCGACCCCAATGCATCTATACCCACACCGCAGCCGGTAATGTACCGCCACATGTTCGGGGCTTATGGCAAAGCATTGTTTAATACCTGCATCAGTTTTGTTTCAAAAATTTCTTTGGAAAATAATATTGTACAGCAATACGGCTTGCAAAAATTAGTCTTGCCTGTAAAAAACTGTCGCAATATTTCTAAAAAAGATATGATACACAATGATGCCACTCCGCAAATAGATGTGAACCCTGAAAATTACGAGGTGAAGGTAGACGGGGTGCACATCACCTGCGAACCCATGAAAGAACTGCCATTGGCACAACGATATTTTTTATTTTAATAAAGCAATTTGCATAAAACCGTTTTTAAGCAACAACAAATGCTCATACAAACTAAAACAGGCAACTTATTAAATTATGACACAGCAGGTAAATCCATAGACTGGCTGCCATTGGAATGGTATGAGGCAGGGAAACGAATCCTGAGGAAACAAACAAAAGCAGGTATAGATATTTCGCTCAAATTTTTAAGTGATAACCCGCAACATACGGAAGGAGATATTTTATTTATAGATGACAGGAGTATTATCGCCATAACAATACTACCATGCGACTGTATCGTGGTACTGCCAAAAAATATGTTTGAAATGGCCTCGGTATGTTACGAGATTGGCAACAAACACCTTCCCTTGTTTTACGAACAGGACCAGTTGCTGGTGCCCTTTGAAAAACCATTGTACCAACTATTGCTGGCACAGGGCTATGATGTGAAACAGGAAAACAAAAAATTATTACGTCAGCTAAAAACAACCGTGGCGGCACATGCTGACAGTAAAGGGGAAACCTTGTTTACAAAAATCATGAAACTTAAAACGCCTGCATCATGAGTGCTGCTTTATTAAACCTTTTACATTTAGCAGATCCCGCTTTGCCCATTGGCAGCTTTTCACATTCGGCAGGGCTGGAAACTTATGTGCAGTTAAACATCGTAAAAGATAAAAAGACTGCAACAGCTTTTATAACAGAAATGCTTAGCCGCAATTTATGTTACACGGATGCAGCTTTTGTTTCGTTGGTTTATGATGCAGCAAAGAACAATGATCTGCAAAATATTGTGAACCTGGATGAAGAATGCACAGCAGTAAAACTTCCTGCAGAAATAAGACAGGCAAGTAAAAAATTAGGGTTGCGGCTTTTAAAATTATTTGAGCCACTCATGCAGGAAACGATCGTAAAGGAATTTAATAAAGAAGTACAACAACAAAACTCCACTGCCAATCATTGTATTGTTTTCGGTTTGATTGCACAGGCTCTGGGTATTGCTAAAAAAGAAGCATTGGCAGGTTTTTATTACAATGCAGCTGCAGGTTTTGTAACCAATTGCGTAAAACTTATTCCGCTCGGGCAGCAGGATGGACAGCAGATATTGTTTTCTTTATTGCCCTTGATGGATGAACTGGCAGAACAAACGCTTCAACCTGATAAAGATTTTATTGGCATGTGCTGCACAGGGTTTGACATCAGGAGTATGCAGCATGAGCAATTGTATTCGAGGTTGTATATGAGCTAAGTGAGGTGGAGGGTGAATGGTGAATGGTGAATGGTCAAAGCCTGCCCCTACAGAATGTAGGGGGTGAAAGGTCAAAGGTGAAAGCTTGCCAAAAACCTGCCTACCGGCAGGCAGGCTATAAGGTTTGTGTTTTGGCTTATGTGTGCGGAAAAACCTTATAGTGTTTTAAAGGGTGAAAAATAACTAATCGATAAAGGATAAACGCCGTTTGCAACCGCTGACGGGGTTGCACTTACCCCGACGGCGGCTATCAGCCCCGTCGGCGGTTGAGAGGGAACTAACTAAATGACATTGAATATTGCAAGTGTAGAAGTGCCGGCTTGCTGAATATAGATATCAATGTACAAGTGAGTGACCCCGCAATATTGACGGGGGAGCCACAACGATGCTTAATAGTAGTACAAATGCTTGGGTAAAAAAAAGTAATGGCAAAATTAGTAGCAAAAAATTATGAATAGAAATTACATAAAAATAGGAATTGCGGGACCGGTGGGTTCGGGCAAAACAGCTTTGATAGAACGCCTGAGCCGGGCTATGAGTAAGGACTACAGCATGGCCGTGATCACCAATGATATTTATACAAAAGAAGATGCTGCTTTTTTAACCAAAAACTCTTTGCTGCCTGCTGAAAGAATTATTGGTGTAGAAACCGGTGGGTGTCCTCATACCGCCATCAGGGAAGATGCAAGTATGAATATGGAAGCCGTAGAAGAAATGGCAACAAGGATACCGGATGTACAAATCATTTTTATTGAAAGTGGCGGCGATAATTTGTCAGCCACTTTTAGTCCCGACCTTGCAGACATCAGCATTTTTGTAATTGATGTATCCGGAGGAGATAAAATTCCCCGCAAAGGCGGGCCGGGTATTACAAGAAGTGATTTACTGGTAATTAATAAAACAGACCTTGCTCCTTTGGTGAAAGCAGATTTGCAGGTAATGGAAAGCGATGCCAAAAAAATGCGCAACGGAAAACCATTTGTATTTACCAATTTGATGAGCCTGCAGGGATTGGACAATGTAATAGGATGGTTAAAAAAATACGCCCTGCTGGAAAATACAGATGAACCAAACCTGCTTAGATGAAATCAACAGTTCATATTCAGGTAGCTGCTGCTGCAGAGGGCTCTTATTTAAAAAAGGCTTATGTTGAAACACCCTTTAAACTAGCCAATATTACAGAAGATAAAAAAATTCATCCACTGCACCTGGTACTCATGAGTTCGTCGCCAGGCATACTGGATACGGATGATTATGATATTACAATTGACATAGAGCAGCATGCAGCCTTGCATTTACACACACAGGCTTATCAACGCATCTTTCACATGAAGCAACAGGCAACGCAACAGTTGCAGGTAAAACTTACGGATGGCGCTTCCTTTATTTACTTACCCCATCCTACTGTTCCACACGAGCAATCATTTTTTACCAGCCGCAATTTTTTTTACCTGGGTAACCGTTGCCGGTTTGTATTTGGCGAAATACTCACCTGCGGCCGAAAATTAAATGGAGAACAATTTCTTTTCTCAAAATATCAAAGCATCAGCCATGTATATGTAAATGATAAACTGCTGGTAAAAGAAAATCTTTTGATGATGCCCGCTTTGATAAATGTGCATGCGATGGGTCAACTGGAAGGATACACCCACCAGGCAAGTTTCATTTATTTGCAGGAAGGGGTGGATATGGTGCATGTTCAATCTCAGTTATTGGAAGTACTAGCAATGGAAAAAAATATGGAGGCAGGTATTTCGTCCCTGCCCAGCAACGGTATCATTGTACGCCTGCTTGGCAATGGTGCCGAACAACTGTATAACTGCCTGTTACGGTTAAACGCCATTTTACCCACACAACCCTTAAAAAAATTGGAACATGCCGGTTGAAATGCAGGTACTTATTCTTACGGCCATATCCATTGCCTTCCTGCATACCCTTACAGGACCGGATCATTACCTCCCTTTTATCGCCCTATCCAAAGCAAGAGGATGGAGCCTTGGTAAAACCATTGCCTGGACGCTGACCTGCGGCATGGGCCATGTGCTGAGTTCTGTTTTGCTGGGGTTGGGTGGTGCAGCCATCGGCTGGTCATTTTCAAAAATTTCGTGGCTCGAAAATACCAGGGGCGGATTTGCCGGATGGCTGATGCTTTGCTTTGGAATATTGTATACTTTATGGGGCTACTATCGCCTGCGTACAAACAGAACTCATAAACATTTTGATTTGGAGAATGACGGGAGTTTATATGTGTACGATCACAGGCATGGCACAACAGCAACTCCGCAGGAACGATATAAAGTAACTCCCTGGGTAATGTTTCTCATTTTTATTTTAGGCCCCTGCGAACCTATGATACCATTACTCTATTTTCCTGCTGCACAAAATAGCTGGGCCGGTATGCTCCTGCTCATTGTTGTTTATACGCTCTGCACCTTGATTACCATGCTGGCCCTGGTGCTGCTGGGTTACTATGGGTTAGCATTTTCGGCTACCCATAAAATGGAAAAGTACATGCATGTTCTCGGCGGCGCTGCCATCGCACTTTGCGGAGCAGGCATGTTGTGGATGGGTTGGTAGCTTTGCCTTAACAGACTATTCTCCGCTGCCCCTTAGATTAATAGTAGAATTAATACCTCACTTTCCAACAACTGTTGAATCCATTACCATTATCCTGCAAACCTGATACAGTAGAAAGCTGCAATAAAATATTGGCACCATTTTTCTTTCTCCACACACAGTTGTTGACAATCATTCTTCAACACCAGGATGAAAGGATGCAACAAATTCTTCTTCATGCAAAATCAAAAACGAAATGACTAAAAATTATTATTACCTGTTCCTCTTAGCTGCATTGCCGGCATTAACCAGTTGCGATGCCATTGGTACCATTTTTAAAGCAGGCATGTGGTGGGCATTTATTCTCATTGCAATTGTGATCGGAGTTATTCTTTGGATTGTTTCCAAAGTGAAAAAATAATTTCCACAGTGGCGCATTTTTGTATCGCTTTTATAGGGATTTAAGTGGCACGCTTTTTTATATCATTTAATTAGTAAAAAAAATTTATGACCAACAGCGAAAATTTATCAGAAACTCTCAATGATCTTGTTAGGATCAACAACGACAGAATTACGGGCTACGAAAAAGCTGCCGACCAGGCAGAATCAATTGATGTAGACCTGAAAGTGATTTTCAATAAAATGGCCTCCGAAAGTCGTGATTACATCAGGCAGTTGGACGAAAAAGTTCTTTCACTCGGAGGCAAGCCTTCCGGCGACTCAACCTTTGCAGGTAAAATTTACCGCACCTGGATGGATGTAAAAAATACTTTTACAGGATCCGACCGCACTTCCATATTAGCCTCCTGCGAGTTTGGTGAAGATGCAGCTCAAAAAGCCTACAACGAAGCCTTGGAATCTGATGCAGAAATGGATGCAGAAACCCGTCAGTTAATCATGGAGCAAAAGAACAGCTTAAAAACATCACACGATATTATCAAAAAATACAGGGATTTAAACAAGGTGGTAGATTAACATCCTTTTTAATTCATGCCGGAGACTGATCAAAGAATAACAGACTATATTTTTAAAAAATTGGTTTCAACGTATCCGGCGATGTCTCTATAAATATGTTTTTTGGTTTTGAAGATTAGGGCACTATTCAACTTGAATGGTGCCCTTTTTTTATTACATTTTTTGAAGGATAGCCATTAGCACCTTTTCTTCTTTTGTGAGGTCGGTATGGTTATCGTTTTTTTCTATTTGATCTAGTTCTTGCAAATAGTTTTGCAATTTATTTTCTTCAAACAGTTTAATGATGCCTGGGTGCACATAGTACTTGCGGCATACGGTGCGGGTATTGCCTAACTTCTTGCTCACCTCATCCAATACCTCGTTGAGGCCAGCCTTTGTAACTTCTTCCTGACCCTCAACATGCCGGTTTTTAAAGGCCAGCAAAAAGTGCAGGCAGCCAGCCCAGGTTCTAAAGTCTTTTGCACTAAAAGTTTGGTGAGTAATTTCCTGGATGTAACTGTTCACCATACCGCTGTCTACAGACTTGCGTTGCCCTCCCTCATCGTAATATTGAAAAAGTTCTTTCCCTGGTATATCACGGCATTGTTGTACCACAGCAGCCAGTTTTTTATGGTGCAGCGTTATATCATGGTGGATGCTTGTTTTGCCTTTAAAGGAAAACGAAATTTCCGACCCCTTGATATTTACATGCTTGTCCTTCAAAGTTGTAAGACCGTGTGAGCCGTTCATCTTTTCGTATGTACTATTTCCAATCCGGATGTAGGTTCGTTGCATCAGGCTTATAACCGCAGCCAGCACTTTGGTTTCGTTTAACTCTTTTTGCGCAAGGTCTTTTTCTATTTTTAATCTCAGTTGCGGCAGCGCTTTTCCAAACTCAATCATTTTGTGAAACTTGGTTTCGTTCCTAAGCACTGTCCACAGCGGATGGTAGCGGTATTGTTTCCTTTTTTTAGCATCAACACCTGTTGCTTGTATATGACCATTGTCTTTACTACAAATCCAGACTTCGTTCCAGGCGGGCGGCACCGCCAGCTTTCGTATGCGGTTGATCACTTCTTTATCTTTTAGGGGCTTCTCATGCTGCACATAAGAAAATCCCTTTCCTGATTTTTTGCGCAAAATACCCGGTTCCGTATCTGAGACATAAGAAAGAGCCGCCAACCTTGCAGCCGCTTCGTAATCCCTTATTAATGTCAGATGTCTTTTGTGTGAAATTTTAGGCGTACTTGTCATGGTAGTTTATACACTCTTGGCTTAAGGTTTACAAAATTGCTGCATTCATCATAAAGCCTTTCCAGGCCATCTTCTCCGCATGCCTGTAGTCTGCCGCAAAGCCCAATGTTAAAACTTTACGAGTTTCACTAAGACCGGGGTAGTTACTCATTTAAATATTATGCCAGTAAAATAAGATGTTGCAAAAGCCAGATTGGGGAATTTGGCCGGCCAATATTTGAACTTGAGTATTTTTTTACTCAATAAAAAATTTGCACAAGCAGTTTTTTTTTGGTACGTAAATTTCAATTGCTATGCTGTCACCATTTCAAACTACCCGTGTATGAATACGCAAAACCAAATTGGATTTATCACAGATAAGATTCAGCAACTGCAAACCGCCATTTTACAGATTCATAGCAACAGCCTGTTAAAGCTACCAACGTCTCTCGTAGAAACCATACACGTAGACGAACTGGGCTGCGTTTGGATTGCAGTAAACAAACCAACGCAATACCTACACGAATTTGACCGTAGTTTTCATGTTGCACTCAACTATTATCGCAAAGGGATGCCTTTCTATCTAAACAGCTACGGAATTGCCCGGGTAGTGTTAGATCCGGAGGAGATGAATAACATTCCTGCTACATTACGCAAAGAAATAACAGAGAATAAGCTACTAATATGCGTACGAATATTAGAAGCAAATTATTATGAAAAAGAACCCAAAGCTGTTCAAAATATTTTTCAAAAATGTAAACAAACCTTGTCAGACCTCTTCGTAGGCAGCAATGAATATTACCACTTCAAGGAAGAAGACAAAACCTTTTATGCGTAAAAATTTTTACCTATGAATGTTTTTTTGCTACTGTTAACCCCCTTGCAAAAAAATGAAGGGAACCTGTATTGGTTCCCTTTTCTTTTGACTTTTTAAACCGCCCTTGGAGAACCCAGGCATTGTAAACCAGGTGGACTGAATGCCTTGCAGCGTTTTCTTCAAAGAAGCCTTGAACATTTATCCTACCATCATTTAAAACACTATTTATGAAAGCAATCTGGACAGGCTCTATAGGATTTGGGTTGGTAAACATCCCGGTTAAGTTATTTAGCGCTGTAGAAACCAGCAAACTAGACTTTGATATGCTGGATAAAAAAGATCAGTCTAATATCAGGTTCAAGAGGGTTAATGAAAAAACCGGCAAAGAAGTGCTTTGGGAAAACATCATAAAAGGATATTTGCTGGATGATAAATATGTGTTGCTTGAAGACAAAGATTTTGAAAAGGCGAGCCCCGAAAAAACCTCGCATGTAGAGATCCTGCAGTTTGTAAAAGAAACGGAAATAGACAGTGTTTTTTTTGAATCGCCTTATTTTATAAAGCCAGAAAAATCGGGAACAAGAGCATACCAACTGCTGATGGAGGCACTTCAAAAAACAGGTAAAGCCGGGCTCGGTTCTTTTGTAATGAGAGAGCGGGAACATGTTTGCCTGATAAAACCTTACGAGGGCATACTGGTATTGAACCGCCTTAGGTACGCCGAAGAAGTGAGAAACCCTTCCGAAATAAAAACCAGTACCGCAAAGCCAAAACCGGCAGAGATAAAGATGGCCATTAGCCTCATAGATCAGCTAACAGAACCTTTTGATCCTACTGTGTTTAAAGATCTGTATTCTGATAAATTATTGAAAATAATTAAAGCCAAGGCTAAAGGTAAAGCCGTTCCCTACAAACCCATGAAAATCGTTCATTCTAAAACCTCTGACCTTATGGAGCAGTTAAAAGCCAGTTTGGGAAGCAAAAAGAAAAAAGCTTCCTAAGCTTTATTTTACTCGCCAGGGAGTAACCATTTTTAATGTTACCCGGCGGCCTCGAAAGTAATGGAAAAAGTAGTGCCCTTATTGAGCACTGATGTTACATCAACTACACCCTTATGCGATTGTATAATGTTTAATGTAGAAGCCAGGCCCAGGCCCATTCCTTTTGGCTTAGAGGTAAAATAAGGTTCGAATAGTTTGCTGATATCCTCTTCGCTGATACCGTTACCGTTGTCGGTAATTAACACTACAAATTTTTCGCCCAGGCTTTTAATATCTATTGAAAGCCTGCCGAGGTTTTCATCCATAGCCTCAATAGCATTGATTATAATATTTAGAAATGCAATTTTGAGTTGGGCAATGTCTGCCATTACCAGCGCATCGGTTTCGTGGTAATTTACCTGAAGTGCAATATTTTTTAGAGTGACTCTATCCAGGGCGGCCGCTACACTTTCTTCCACCACTTTGTTCAGGCTAATCTTTTGGAGGTTGATGTCAACAGGTTTAGATGTATCGAGTAATTGTGTGATAAGGGAGCTGATGCGCTTGCTATTCCTGGAGATGATATCTACCAGGTTTTGCGGCCCCTCGTCTGTTACATCAGGCCTTAGCTGATCGAGCGATAAATAAATATTGGTGAGGGGGTTTCTTACTTCGTGGGCAAGGGTAAGCAACAGCCGCTGTGCTGCATGCAGTTTCTCCGTTTGTAAAAAGGCCTTCTCAGATTTTTTTAGGAGCGTAATGTTGTGAAGAATTCCCTGGATGTAAAACTCTCCTTGCCCGTTCTTTTCCCGGGACACGGTAAGAATGCAATCTATTTTTTCCAGGGTCTTAGAAAAAAGTACCAGCTCCCTGTCTGTAACGGCATCCTTCTCCTTAAGCTCTTTTACAATGTATTCCTGATCGGCTTTGTTAACCATAAGGTCGAACAAGCTCATTTGATACAATTCTTCTTTAGAATATTCCGTAAGCAAAGTTGTACCCTCATTTACTTCTTTAAAAAGCAGGTTTTCATCAGCCATAAAAACAGAATCCTTGGATTTCTCAAAAAACATCCGGAATTTTTGCTCGTTGGCTTTGAGGGCTTTTAAAAATTCATATCTCCCCATAGCGTACCGGATAGAGCGCTCCAGTTTTTCGGGATTTAAATCTGATTTTACCAGGTAGTCTACCGCACCGGCCTCCATGGCCATAATATCAATTTCCTGGTTTCCTCTACCTGTGAGTAGAATAATGGGTTCTTCGCACTGAACTTTAACAGCATGTCTAATAAGGTCAAGACCAGTTTTGGCACCCAGCCTAAAGTCTACAAAGTAGATATCATACTTGCCGCTGCAAACCTGCTTTGTTGCTTCTTCATATTTGCTGCACCATTCTATAGAAAGGAGGTGCCCATTGTTGATGCTTTTGAGGTGCTCCCCTATAATAAAGTAATCCTCTTCATCATCGTCAATGATAAGAATATGCAGAGGCTTCTTTTCAGGCATGGGGGTCATAATTGATGAATTCGGGAGAATAGAGACGGTAATTTTTTCTAAATATATAAAACATTCGGACAGATTTAAAATTATTATGCCCCCCTTGATGCGTCCGGTTTAACCCTCAGCTTCTTATATATTTTTATTATTGTAACTGCAAACCTTTCGGCGATGCCTTACTTCCTTACAACTAAGACATGCTGTATGAAACATTTACCCAACAGGAACGCTATACCTATTTGAATCAATCGAAAACAAGGATTCATTTATTTTTTGTTCAGGAACATTTATTGGCATCAAATTAATAGTAAAAATGATATGCCACTAAGCCTTTACAAACAAAAGAGATCTTTCCACAAAACTCCTGAACCCACTGGTGGTAACCCAATAAATGATGAACTCAGGTTTGTGATCCAAAAACATGCAGCCTCCCGCTTGCATTACGATTTCAGGCTGGAGATGAGAGGTGTGCTCAAAAGCTGGGCTGTGCCCAAGGGTCCTTCTTTGAATCCGGCAGATAAACGCCTTGCCATGATGGTAGAAGACCATCCTTACGATTATAAAAATTTTGAAGGCATTATACCTGAAGGAAACTATGGCGCTGGCACCGTGATAGTGTGGGATGAAGGTACCTACACGCCGCTGGAAGTAGCAGGTACCAAGGCCGAGCAGGAAAAACAATTACTCAAACAATTAAAGGCGGGCTCCATCAAAATAAAAATGACGGGTACTAAACTGAAAGGAGAGTTTGCCCTGGTTAAAATAAAAAGCAAAGAAGACAACGCCTGGCTATTGATAAAACACAAAGACAGGTACACCAAAGAAACAGACGTGACCCAAAAAAATAAGTCCGTTGTCTCGGGTAAAACCCTTGAAAAAGTGGCCAGCAGCAGTACGAATATTTACGGGAAAAAAGATGCCCGGGAAAAAACTTCGCCATCAAACAAAAGCGCAACCCTTAAAAGTAAGGCGGCGACTGCTACAAAAAGTGCCGGGAAAAAAACTGAACACAAAGCGGGTGTAAAAAAGCCCTTCTTAAAAAATGTTCAACCCATGCTGGCTACGCTGGTAGACGAACCTTTTGATGAACCTGGCTGGCAATATGAAATAAAATGGGATGGTTATCGTGCGTTGGCTTATGTAAGCAAAGGCAAAGTGAGCCTGCTCTCCCGAAACAACAAATCTTTCGATGAAAAATTTTACCCTATTTACGAAGAACTCAAAAGCTGGAAGGTAGATGCTGTAGTAGACGGGGAGGTTGTTGTGCTCAATAAGGATGGGCTTGCAAACTTCGGCGCCCTGCAAAACTGGCGAAGTGAGGCCGATGGAGAACTGGCTTTTTATATTTTCGATATTTTATGGCTGAACGGTTTGAGCCTGATGGAGGAACCACTGGCAATGCGACGCAGCATTTTAAAAGATGCTTTACCATTTTCTGACAACATTCGCCTGAGCGAGAATTTTGATACCAGCGCTGCCGAGTTTTTAACTACCGCAGCAGCCATGAATATGGAGGGTATCATGGCCAAAAAAGCAGACAGTGTCTATACTCCCGGGGCAAGAAGTCGTGCATGGCTCAAGATAAAAGCTCAAAAGAGACATGAAGTGGTGATTGGAGGTTATACCGTAAACGATGGATCGGCCAAACATTTTAGCTCCCTACTGGTAGGCGTACACGAAAATGGAGGTCTGCGCTATATTGGTAAAATAGGCACTGGCTTTTCAGATAAATTGCAAAAGGAGATACTGGCAAAAATGAAAGCACTGCAGGTAAAAAAACCTCCTTTCAGTACGGTGCCTGATGTGGAGAAACCTTCCCGCTTTAGACCCAACCCGCCCAAGGCTGCGGTTGTATGGTTAAACCCAAAGCTGGTGTGCGAAGTGAGTTATGCAGAGTTGACAGAGGATGGTGTAATGCGGCACCCATCTTTTGAGGGCCTGCGGGAAGATAAAAAAGCCAGCGAAGTTGTACAGGAAAGAGCTGCGCCTGTACA
>JANPJW010000094.1:0-3138 GCA_031425715.1 Chitinophagaceae bacterium
CTTCCGTCCAGTCTTCCTCGGGGAGATTGCTTTCATCATCCAACCTATCTGTTTCCACAGCTATGAGCGCCGCCGCCTCATTCTCCGGGTCGTCGCCCAGCATGTCTAATTCCTCTGCACTAATGCCTTCTTCTTCATATGTTGCATCGTCGGTATCCAGTTTGTCGTCGCCATCCGTTGCTGCTGAGAAATCCATACTATCGTGCTTCAAGTCTGGTTTAATGTCTTCTTCGCTTTGCTTTTTTTCCATCATAATATAAAATTGATTCAAAATAACCGGTAGAAAAAATTGTTTGTTAGTAAGAAAACTCTTTGTTGAATCTTAAAGAATTCAGCATTCTCAACTTCACAAAACCAGCCCTGATGCTGTTGTATTGAAAGATCATCAGGTCTTTCAATTTCCCGATGCTTAAAAATTCTTTAAGGGCATCCGTGTATAATTTTAGAAAGAGGTATTCGCTTTTATCGCAGATATGCAGGAGTTCGTTTTTCCGGGAGTCCGGAGCAGTTTCGGGAAATTCATTTTCCACAAAAAGTGCATATTCTGTGGGGGTTAAACTTATGCCGAAGTGTTTCGCCTGGCATTGCAGATCCCTGGCAAATTGTTCGTTTTCCCCAGACAGTGCAATAAATGCTTGTTTTAGATTTTTATCTTCCAGGTCGTCTGCTATCATTTCAAAATCTTTGGCTACCTGGTGCAGGTAAGATATCAAAAAAACGATTTTTTTTTCTGCCAGCATAGAAACCGCAGGAGCTTCTTCGGCGGTTTGAGTGTAAGACATAGCCTCGCCATTTTTTGCCAGCTCAAATTGGTGTAGCGACGTATGTATATTTTGCAACTGGAGCTGCAATACACGCTTTATAGGCTCAGGCATGTGCTCATCCTCTAAAATACTTTCATAGTAATTACTGGTGAATTTTTCTCCAATCACACAGCAGGTTTTAACCGCATCTTTATCACGGCTTTTTAGCTGGTAACTCATGTCCTTCCAGGTTCTGTGCAATAAACTCAGAAACCCATCTGCCGTGTATGTATGCGCTCCCAGGCTTTTGATAATTTTTTTAATTTCCCGGGCAAAGTCTTTACGCTGGTAAGAAAGCCGTTCAAAAAAATTTTCCAGTTCTTTGTTACGGGCATGTGCGGCAGCGGTGAGATAGCCTTCGCTGGCGTCATTTAAGATGGCTGTTAGATGGTTAAGCTTTTCAACCATGAGTGAATGTTGAATTTGCATATGGCTTATTGTTAGGATATAAAAACAGCAATTTATATACCACACAAAAGGCAAATGCATACCCTATACGATCGGTCGCAGAAAGATTTGAAATTTAAAATCTGTAGAAATTAATACCCTTTTGAATGTTGCGCAGCCTTTAGCCAATCCCCAAAACGGGCACGGCTATATCAAGCTTTTTTATCATCTGTATCTACAGCGGCAGGTCGAATAGCAAAGGGAGGTATTTCCTTTTTTTCCTCCTTTAAAATGTATACGGCATTCTCATGCGGTTTAATGCCTTTTCCTCGCTGCAGCGCATACACTTTGGTGAACTCTGCCCCAAAATAAAGAATTACAGAAGTGTAATATACCCAGAGTAATACAATTACCAGCGAAGCTGCTGCACCGTAGGCCGCACTGGTTTTGCTGCTACCCACAAAATAACCGATCAGGAACTTACCTAGCAAAAACAGAACTGCCGTCAACATAGCTCCCTTCATTGCATCCTTCCAGTAAATGGTGGCATCGGGCAACACTTTGTAAATGATGGTGAAGAAGAAAGTGATGATGCCAAATATGAGCAGGATGTTCATGGCATACATGAAGTAAAAGGTTCCATCAGTAAAGATGCGACTTAAACTTTCGCTCAGCGCATCCATTGCTGCGTTGATCACCAGCGAAACGAGCATCAAAAAACCAAGGCTTACAATGAGTGAAAAAGAGATGAGGCGATTGATAATTAATTTCAACCATCCTCTTTTTGGTTTTGCTTTTATACTCCAGATAAAATTGATGCTATCCTGTATTTCTGTAAACACACCGGTTGCACCTACCAGTAATATGATACCACCCGTGATAGCCCCCACCGTGCTTTCATTTTGCAGATGCGTATTGGCGATCATTTCCTGTATCTGCACGGCAGCATTGCTACCAACCAGTTGTTTCAATTGGCCGAACAATCTACCCTGCACAGCCTCCTCTCCATAAACTGCACCGGCAAAAGATATGATCAAAAACATCATTGGTGCGATGGAAAATACTGTGTAATAAGACAGTGCTGCGCTTAGTTTTAGCACATTGTCTTCGGAGAACTCTATAAAGGTTTGTTTTAGGAGCCCTATATTTTTCTTTATGTGAGTAAATACAATCATTGTTGCATATTTTTTTGAAGGTAACCTTTAAATTTTGGCAATAAGTATGACCAACATGCACATTCTAAGATGTGATTAAAAAGGATAACCTATACCGAGGTTAAAAATCAGGTTGTCTTTACGCCAGGCCTTGCTACCAAAATCTATTTGATCTATTACCCACTCGCTGCCAACGGGCAGCCAGGGCTTACGCAGCGGAATAGCTACGTCCAGCCGGATGATCAACACCGTAATGTCAAATCTAAAACCTACACCTCCATCCACAGCCAGGTCTCTTAGAAACTGTTTGGTAAACTTTGCACTGTTGCCATAAAGCACATCATTTTTTGTCCACACGTTTCCTCCCTCCAGAAATAAGGCTCCATTAAGTTTTGAAACCAGCGGAAAGCGTAACTCCGATTGCAATTCTAACTTATAATCGCCGCCCACCTGCGGGTAAGACACCTGCTGGTCTGGCGTGGTGATGGCACGGCCGGGACCTAACTGTCGGGGGCGAAAACCTCTTAAGCTATTGCTTCCGCCAATGATGAACTGGCGGGAAAATGGGAGGTAAGAAGAGTTGCCATAAGGCAGACCCAGGCCCATATTAATTCTGTTTACCAACGAAGTTGTTCGGGTGAGTTTCCTGGTGTAGCGAAAATCTACATCCATCTTTGCGAACTGTGCAAAATAAGCCCCGGCAATTTTTTTATCAAAGGCAGAATCAGCTTTGTTTAAAAGACCGGCAACATTGCCAGCCAACTCCACATTGCCTTTAAAGAAAAATGTATTAG
>JANPJW010000095.1:0-18034 GCA_031425715.1 Chitinophagaceae bacterium
GGTACACAAAACAATAAAGTGATTGTTGATGTACTCTTCATCCTCAAAATTCTTCACGTCAATGATGGCTCGTACTTTATCATCCGGCGCTATCTGAACCATATTCTGCAAGGCACGTCCTTTACTCACACGATCGCCTTCCGGTATTTTGTAAACTTGTAACCAGAAGCACCTGCCCTTTTCTGTGAAGATCATAAGAGTGTGATGCGTACTTGCTACAAATAAATGCTCGATGAAATCTTCCTGGCGTGTACTGCTTCCCTTTGCACCACGGCCACCTCGGCGTTGCTGCCTGTATTCTGTGGCCGAAGTTCTTTTGATATAACCCAAATGAGAGATCGTTACTACCACATCTTCTTCTTCAATCAGATCGAGCATGTTCATTTCATCATCAGCATACTCAATCATCGATTTTCTTTCGTCACCAAATTTTGCTTTTACTTCCAGCAGTTCTGCTTTGATGATATCGAAGCGCATTCCTTCATTGGCCAGAATCTCCCGTAACCTATCAATCAATTTCATGATCTCGGCATGCTCTTCTCGTATCTTATCTATCTCCATACCAGTCAGGCGCTGCAAGCGCAGTTCCAGTACAGCTTTTGATTGAATTTCACTCATCCCGAAATTGGTCATTAAGCCTTCCTGCGCAATGTTAGGAGAAGCACTCTCCCGAATAAGCTTGATTACCGCATCCAGGTTGTCAAGGGCGATAATATAACCTTCTAAAATATGTGCCCTTTCCAGCGCCTTTCTCAATTCAAAATTGGTACGGCGCACTACTACCTCGTGCCTGAACTCCACAAACTCTGAAATCAAATCTTTCAGGTTTAGAATGCGGGGCCTGCCTTTTACAAGTGCCACGTTGTTGATACCAAAGGAAGTTTGCAGCTCAGAATATTTATACAACTGGTTTACCACCACCTGCGCAATGGTATCTTTTTTTAGTTCAACTACCACCCTTGTGCCTTCCTTGTTGTTACTTTCATTGTTCACATCACTTACCCCATCAATCACCTTATCTTGAATAAGCTCGCCTATTTTCTGCGTAAGCGAATCCCTGTTTACCTGGTAAGGCACCTGCGTAATGATGATTTTTTCCCTGCCTCTTGCATCGGTTTCAATGGTGGTTTTACCACGCAGCACTACCCTGCCACGGCCGGTATGAAAAGCCTGCTTTACGCCTTCAAACCCATAGATGGTACCACCTGTGGGAAAATCGGGCGCCTTTACATGCTTAATTAATTCATCTATTTCGATGTCATTGTTTTCAATGTATGCTATACAACCATCAATTACTTCACTCAGGTTGTGCGGCATCATGTTGGTAGCCATACCCACTGCTATACCACTGCTACCATTTACCAGTAACTGGGGAATGCGTGTGGGCAACACCGTTGGTTCCTTTAAAGAGTCATCAAAGTTGAGCTGGTAATCTACCGTGTCTTTATCGATGTCTTCCATCATGGCTTCGGCAAATTTTTCCATACGCACCTCTGTGTAACGCATTGCTGCCGGTGGATCGCCATCTTCGCTACCAAAGTTACCCTGGCCATCAATCATCTTATACCGCATGGCCCAATCCTGCGCCATCCTTACCATCGTAAAGTAAATAGAAGCATCGCCATGAGGATGGAATTTACCCATGACTTCTCCCACAATACGGGCAGATTTTTTATAGGGTTTGTTGCTGGCGTTCCCGAGTTCATTCATACCAAACAATACCCGGCGATGCACTGGTTTGAAGCCATCTCTTACATCGGGCAAAGCTCTGCCCACGATTACACTCATAGAGTAATCGATGTAAAAAGTCTTCATCTGTTCCTCAATATTTACCGGAATTATTTTACCCCGATTATTAGGGTTTACACCTTCTAAATTGTCCTGATTTTCCATATGTAGTTATCCTGCTTTACAGGCCTGCGAAACTAACCTAAAATGACCGATTTTCCCGTTGATACCGGATGTTTTTCCTGTTTATTTTACACATTTTAAAACGCATTGTGGACAAGTTTGGAGAATCCGGATTCTCATAAAAAATAATTACAGTTTTCAGCAACCGTTTTCTCTAAAATTGGCCATCAAAGCTGCTTATGAAGGGGTTACAGAAGCTTTTAGAAATGCATAAGAACTTCCGGCATTCACGTGTGACAAGATTTTATACGTTGCAAAACCGTTAACTTGCCAAAAAAATTATTGCTTGAAAACAGTCCTCCTTATCGGTGCAGGAAAATCTGCTACAGTGCTCATCAATTATCTCCTCAAAGAAGCTGAATTAAATAAATGGAAATTCATTATTGCAGATGCCAACAGGGAACAAGTATTGGCCAAAACCCAAAACAGCCGTTTTGCTGAAGTGCTGCAAATAGATATTACCAACGACCTTCAGCGGGAAAAAATTATTCAGCGGGCGCATGTGGTTATTTCTATGATGCCTCCTTCGCTGCATTTTTTAATAGCCAAAGATTGTGTTGAATTAAGGAAACACCTTTTAACGGCTTCTTACCTGGACGACCAGATGAAAAGCTTGAAGGATGAAATTCACCAACGCAAATTATTGTTCCTTTGCGAGATGGGCCTCGACCCTGGCATAGACCATATGAGTGCCATGAAAATTATCCATAAGTTGAAATCAGATGGCGCCAACATCAACTCATTTAAAAGCCATTGTGGCGGATTGGTTGCACCAGATAGCGACAACAATCCCTGGCATTATAAAATTAGCTGGAATCCACGCAACGTAGTGCTGGCAGGGAGTGCGGGAGCTGACTTCAGGTTAAATGGCGAAAAGCATCACCTGGATTATCAAAGACTTTTTGACAATGCAGAAACGGTAACGGTGGATGGCCTTGATCCTTTAGCGTTTTACCCAAACCGTGACTCTCTGAGTTATATACCTGTTTACAAACTACCTGAAGCTGCCAACTTCATTAGAACTACGCTTCGCTACCCGTCTTTTTTTGTCGGCTGGAATGCAGTTGTCAACGCCGGTCTAACCAACGATGTAACACCGGTAGATGTTGCCGGGCTCAGCTTTGCAAAATGGTCTGAACCAGTGCAGCCTTTTATCAACGAAAACAATCAGCCACTCCTGGCTTACCTGGGCTTGTTTAGTGATGAACCAGTACCTGCATATGCCAAAACATCTGCAGATATTTTACAATTTTTACTGGAAACAAAACTGGCCATGGCGGCAGGCGATAAAGATATGGTGGTGATGTTGCACGAATTTGAATATGAGTTGAAGGGGCAACAAAAGTTTTTGCAAAGCAGCCTTGTAGTGAAAGGTGAAGACAATATGCAAACCGCCATGGCAAAAACGGTAGGCCTGCCGCTGGGTATTGCGGCCAAGCTACTTTTAAACGACGAACTAAAAATCCGTGGGCTTTATATACCCATAGTGCCAGAAATTTATGAGCCCGTACTCAAAGAGCTCGAAGCCCAGGGGATTGAATTTGTGGAAAAAACTGGTAGCTAAATAGAAAACGATAAGTTTAAAATATTGCGTTTGGGTAATAACGACTCGCTAAAGATGCAAAAAATACATTGAGTTTCAACCAAGCT
Source organism: Chitinophagaceae bacterium (assembly GCA_031425715.1). Classification (GTDB taxonomy): domain Bacteria; phylum Bacteroidota; class Bacteroidia; order Chitinophagales; family Chitinophagaceae; genus Ferruginibacter. The sequence goes on from JANPJW010000095.1 coordinate 3,562, forward strand.
GTTATAGAAGTGCTGGGCTGAAAAAAATTTTTGTAAAAATATTTACTGTGAATGGGGAAGTGCCAGTATCTCCATACTATACGATCTCATGCCATACCCACCATGTATTTAGAATGGCCACCCGCAGTAACATGATTCGAAGTATTACGTAACTCTCCGGTATCCTTCTTTCTGCCATCGGCACATTTCCCCGCCAACTTGCCCCAATGCTATATAAAATTTGCTTGAAAGGAGGCTAAACGAAACAACTTTATAGAAAAAAAGATTGCTTTTTTACGAAAAATTGAAAAAAGTTAAGTCCAATTAACAAGTCTTTTCGTAGGTAGAAAAAAAGCATGTATTGCATGCAACACTGAAATTGATTCATCCACCCAAAACAATGTTTATGAATGTAGTCTACCTGAGGCGCATCCTGCCCGCTATCTTGCTGTTAGCAGGATTACAGAATGCCTCTGCACAAAACAAACCCAATCCCATTACTACACCCGTTCCTTTTTTAAGGGTGTCAGCCGATGCCCGCACCGGTGCCATGGGCGACATTTCTGTTGCAACTTCGCCGGATGCCAACAGTATTTTTTATAACAATGGCAAAACTGCCTTTAATACCAAAAAGATCGGTGTTACCGCCACTTATACTCCATGGCTCAGTGAGCTAGACCTCAAAAGTCTTTACATGGCATCTGTTGCGGGTTTTTACAAATTAAATGACAACGAGGCCGTGTCTCTTGGCATGCGTTACTTCAGCATGGGAGACCTGACTTTTACAGATAATCTCGGCCAGGAAATAAAAAGTTTCAGACCAACAGACCTCGCTTTGGAAGCGGGTTACTCTCGTAAACTTTCGGATAAGTTCGGCCTTGGACTAACCGTGCGCTACATCAACTCCAGACTTGCCGACAACTCTACAACCGGAGATTATAAATCTGGCAGCTCGGTGGCAGCAGATCTTGGTTTTTATTATGTAGCAGGCAAAGAGTGGACTTTTGGTGCCGCCCTTTCCAATCTTGGGGCAAAAATAAATTACGGCGCATCTTCAGATAAAAATTATATCCCGGCAAACCTTGCTGTGGGCGCACTCTATACAGAAACGATCGATAAGGATAGTAAAATCTCCCTGGGTATCGATCTAAATAAGTTGCTGGTACCTACCCCACCCGATGAATCTAATACGCAGGCTGTGCAAGATTATAACAACAAAAGTGTGGTGAGCAGTTGGTTCAAATCTTTTGGCGATGCACCCGGTGGTTTCAGAGAAGAGCTCAAAGAAGTGCAAGTTGGCCTTGGCGCAGAGTATGGTTACAAAGACCAGTTTTTTTTAAGAGCTGGTTATTTCACAGAAAGTAAAACAAAGGGAGAACGTAACTATGTAACAGCAGGTGTTGGCTTAAAATACAAAACTACTGGCCTGAATTTTTCTTACCTCATCCCGACACAGAACGACAACCTCAATGCCTTAAAGAATACACTCAGGCTTTCTGCGGTGTTTGATTTTAATTAATACTTACTTCCCAAAAATTATAAAACAAAGCTTATATGAAAAAAATAATTAGCCAGGCAAAACATTTAATCATGCTGGCGCTCCTGCTGGCAAGCTACACGGTTTCTATAGCCAGTAGCCATAGAGAGGCTCCGTTAATTAGCAATGACCCTCTTGCAGACAACACCGATGTGTATGCTTTTCGCAGTCCTGATGATCCAAATACCATTACCATAATAGCCAACTACATTCCATTTGAATTGCCGGAGGGCGGTCCAAACTACTATACGTTTGGTACCAACATTCGCTACGAGATTCACATCAAGAATAAAACATCTACTGCCAATGATGACATTTTGTATCGCTTTACTTTTAGCCAGGTAAACCAGGACCCTACCACTTTTTTCAATATCAGGTTGGGTGCGCAAAATATTAAAACCGTATACACCTGCGAAAAATCTGTAAATGGTGCTGCCTTTACAACCATCGTAACAAATGGTACTGTACCACCTGCCAACATCGGTCCCCGCTCTATAGAAAGTACACCGGTAGGTTTAGGTGCTCCTAATTATGATGCGTTGATTACCGCCGCTATTGCTACAGCTACGAGTGGTGAAAAAGTTTTTTGCGGTCCTGTAGATGATCCCTTTTTTGTAGATCTTGCCGGCGCATTTGACGTAGGTAATTTCCGCCCTGAAGGTAACACTGTGAACCCTACTAAAGATGCTTTGAATCGTTTCAACGTGCACAGCATTGCGTTAAAAATTCCGATCAATCTTTTACAAAAAGATGGTAAAACTGCTGCTCAGGCAACCAGTATCCTGGATGCTGATTTCGTAATTGGCGTGTGGGCAAGTGCCAGCCGCCAGCAAATAAAAACAATTACCAACGGCAATAATTCTTTTTCTGGTCCGTGGGTGCAGGTTTCAAGATTAGGAATGCCGTTAACCAACGAAGCTATTATCCCCATTGGGATGAAAGATAAGTGGAATGCAAATGTGCCTACCACTGATTTACAGTTTGCACCTTACTTCACCAATCCTGAATTGGCGCTATACATGGATGATACACAGTTTGGCGGTGCAGTGCCTTCTTTGAATGCATTAAGAATTCAAAACCATGCCCTGGGTGCTTATGATTTCAGAAATGGAAAAGCCGGGTTGTTTCCTTTAAAAGGCTCACCTGCTGTAAAAGGCACCGCCCTGGATGATGCTGCATTTGGTAAAATTTTATTACCAGATAACAAGAGCCCAAGAGCTGTTGATATTTTGCCAATATTTTATACCGGGGTTCCTAACCTGTCTCCTTACCAATTGGCCACCGGCAAAAATGGTAACCCATTGGCAGCAGGCAAACCCTTTATCAATAATTTTTTACCAACGCTGGGTGATATGCTGCGTCTAAATATGGCAGTGCCTCCTACGCCAAGAAACGATCCCAAATTTAGTTCCCTTGGGCTGGTTAATGCAGCTGTGTTGGGTCTAACAGATCCCGCTTACAACGGATCAACCGCCTTACAGAATATTCCTAACATGGATGGTTTCCCTAACGGCAGAAGGCTGGAGGACGATGTTACTACGATAGAATTACAAGCTGTAGGTGGAGTTGTTCTTGCAGCAATCGGTTTGTGGTACGATGATTATGTGCCTGGTGGAAGCCCGGTTACTACGAATCTCACTAATGTGCTGAGTTTCTCTTCTGGTCCTACTAAAAATGATACAACGTTTAAAGCAAACTTTCCTTATGTGCAAACACCCTGGAGAGGATTTGATTACAGCATAAAAGCTAGATTCTAAGAACCAACACTAACATCAAAAAAAATTATTGAGATATGAAAAAATATTTTAAAATATTCATCGCTGTCCTGCTTGGCACCACAGCATTTGTTACCACGGCGTCGGCGTCCAGTCATCGTGAAGCACCGTTGATTAGCAACGACCCACTGGCTGATAACACGGACGTGTATGCATTTCGCAGTCCGGCCGATAGCAGCAAGATCATTCTTATTGCTAATTACATTCCTTTTGAGCATCCGGCTGGCGGGCCCAACTGGTACACCTTTGGTGAAAACATCCGCTACCAGATACATGTAGATAATAATACAGCGACACCGGGAGACGATATCATTTATCGTTTCACCTTCACGCAGGTAAACGAAGACCCTACTACTTTCTTTAATATTCGCCTGGGTAAACAAAATATAAAAACAACGTATACCTGCGAAAAAAGTACCAACGGCGGTGCAAGCTTTACTGCAATTGTAACAAACGGTATTGTGCCTCCTCCAAATATTGGCCCACGCTCCATTGAAAACGGAACTGTAGGTTTGGGTGCTACAGATTACAATGCGCTGATGACGGCGGCTATTGCTACTGCCACAGGATCTGCAGCAGAGAAAGTTTTTTGCGGTCCTGCAGATGATCCCTTCTTTGTAGATCTTGGCGGTGCATTTGATGCCGGCGGATTTAGAAAAGTGGGTGCAAGAGATGGACTGGCAAAATTTAACTGTCACACGATCGCTATTGAGGTACCTATCTCGTCTCTGCAAAAAGCAGGTAAAACCACGGCTATGGCCACCAGTATACTGGACGGAGATTTTGTGATTGGTGTGTACGCAAGTGCTTATCGTCCACAGATAACAACTTTGAGCTTTAATGGCGACAAACCAGCTACCAGCGGCGCATGGACGCAGGTGTCAAGACTAGGTATGCCATTGACAAACGAAGCTGTTATTGCCATCGGATCTAAAGACAGGTGGAATAGTGTAACCCCAGCAGCTGATGGCCAGTTCATTCCTTTCTTTAAAAATCCGGAGTTGGCTTTGTATATGGATGATTCCCAATTTGGCACAGCCGTACCCGGTCTTGCTGATCTGAGAATTCAATCACGTTCCCTGGGTGTGTTCGACTTTAGAAACGGCAAACCTGGTTTGTTCCCCTTAAAAGGCAACCCGGCTTTAGACGGTACAGCTTTATCTGAAGCAAATTTTGGAAGCATTCTTTTACCAGACAGCGCCAGCCCCAGAGCGGTTGATATTTTACCAATTTTCTACACCGGTGTTCCAAACCTTCGCCCCTATCAGCTGGCGACTGGTAAGAATGGTGATCCGCTTGCTGCCGGCAAACCATTCATTAATAACTTTTTACCAACCCTTGGCGATTATCTGAGGTTGAATATGGCAGTGCCGGTTACCCCAAGAAACAGTCCTGATTTTAGTAACCTCGGCATTGTGCAGGCAGCGGTGCTTGGCTTAACAGATCCTAGATTTAATGCCAATGCAAACCTGCAATTCATTCCTAACATGGATGGTTTCCCTAATGGCAGAAGATTGGAGGATGATGTAACGACTATAGAACTGCAGGCTGTGGGCGGTGTTGCCCTTGCTGCAATTGGCCTTTGGTACGATGATTATGTAGTTGGCGGTTCTCCCGTAACGCCACAGTTGGTAAAAACGATTAGTTTTAAAGAAGGTGTTGGTAAAAATGATACCACTTTTAAAGCTGGTTTTCCTTTTGTGCAAACGCCCTGGAGAGCTTTTACTGGTGCCCAATACTCAGGACCTAAAAGCAACACTTTTAATCTTGGCGTGGGTGCAACACCTATTGGTTTTACTGCTTTTCCTACACCATTTAAAACCAGTACTACTTTTCACTACAAACTTGCTCAAAACGCATTTAGTGTTCGCATCGTAATTGTAGACGGCAAAGGTGCTACAGTGGGTACTATAGATGAAGGTGCAAAAGATAAGGGGGATTATTATGTACCCTGGACTAAAATCAACTTATCTGCTGGTACCTATTACGCAAGGTTATTTGCCAATAACTTAAAATCTGCTACCATAGGCATTGTTAAAGTAAAGTAAGAAATTCACGCATATTATCTAAAAAAGAAGAACCCTGGTTCTTCTTTTTTCGTATCTAGCAATACAACCCAAAACACCTGCATTATGAAAAATATAAAATTTAGCATTTTTTCTTTCGCACTCCCTCTGTTTTCCCTTGTTATTTTAGCAACCTCTATTAGTTGCAATCAAAGCGAAGCAAGGCTTAAAGGCTACGTAGCAAAGAACAATCCCATGGAAATTCCCGCCTTGCAGGAAAGAAAACCTGCCCTTGCCAATGCTGCAGAATGGCCGAAGACTAAGGAAAAAGTACAGGAGCTGATGGCCAAAATAGCCAGCAAACCAGACGATGTAAAACTCCGGTTGCAGATGGCGACCATCTATATCAACGAACAACGCATTACCGGGGAGCACCATTACTATTATCCTGCAATAGAAAAAATACTCGATGGAGTATTGAGTATAGATCCAAACAATTTTGACGCAAAAGTTTATAAGGCGTCTGTAAAGATGAGCCTTCACCAGTTTGCCGAGGCTAAAAAGCTGGCAGAGGAAGCCAAGGCCATCAATCCTGATAACGCATACGTGTATGGCATTTTAGTAGATGCAAATGTGGAACTGGGTAATTATGATGAAGCCGTAGCCATGAGCGATAAAATGCAGGTATTAAAACCTTCTCTTGAGTCTTATTCCAGGGCATCGTACCTGCGGGAAATTTATGGCGATTATGATGGTGCTATTGCGGCAATGAAGCTGGCCGTGCAGGCAGGCTTGCCTGGTTCTGAACCACAAAGCTGGAGCAGAAATATTTTAGGCGACCTCTACTTTATCACTAATAAACTGAAGGAAGCTGAAATGACTTACCGTGAAAATCTGCTTCTTCGCCCAAGCTATGCGCCAAGTATGGCCGGTCTTGCAAAAGTGGAAGCAGAAAGAAAAAATTATATAAGGGCCATCAGCCTTATTGATTCTGCCAATGCTATTATGCCTTCGGTGAGTTATGATGAACAAAAAGCTGATGTGTATGCAGCCATGGGCGAAGCCAAACTAGCTGCTGACAAATACGAGGAGGTTAGAAAATTATTACAAGTGGATGCCAACTCAGGTCACACTGTGTCGTTGGAAATGGCAAAGGTTTTTATAAAAATGAACCAGTTTGACTCAGCCCAAAAGCATGCACTGGCAGAATACAGCACCAGGCCTAAAAATATTGATATCAACAAAGAACTCGCCTGGATAGCGTACAATCAAAAAAATACGGTAAAAGCAAAAGAGTACCTTACTGCCGCCATGGCCACTGGCTCAAAAAATCCGGAACTCGTTAAAAGGGCCGCACTCATAGCAGGCAAATAGTAGTTGTATAGAACATTGCCATCGTGAAAATAGTATGCTCCCATATAATGATCCTGGTGTTTGCATTGGTAATGCTTAAACCCGTGATGCCGTACATTTCAGACACGGTCGCACACGTATTTTGGTATTCTCAACACATGGCCACTGTGCATTACGAAGATGGTAAGTACCACGTGCACAAAGAAGCTGTGGCAGACATTCAAAAAGACGCCACGCAAAAAGATACAGGACTATTAAAAAAGGTATTTGCCCCTACAGAATTTGTTGTTGTTAGCATGTTGTTTCATAAGCCTTCCTATTTTTACCAGGCGATGTGTTATAGCACAAGTTCAACTGCTCTTCTTCGTCGGCACCCCATTCAATTTTTCCCCCCACCCAAGGCATAGTTGATTTTAAAATTACGTTCAACATCATTCGTATACAAAACGAATGCTGTGCACAGCCTCCTGCCCGCAGGAAAGAGGCTATGCAATGAACCAAGTATTTTTTTCAACTATAAAACTTCATTGTATGAGATATAGATGTACGTCTATAGTGCTGGTGGTATTGATATGCCTGGTAGCCAGCGTAAATGCACAAAACACTATAAGGGGAAAAGTGGTAGATGGAAAAAGCAGGCAACCATTGGAAACTGCTTCTGTTTCAGATGCTGATATGCCGGTGAACAACACCATCACGGACTCCTACGGAAATTTCTCCCTAAAGACCAGCAAAGAAAAAGCAAACCTTATTATTTCTTCTCTTGGTTACAAACCCATTTTTATGGAGGCTGGCGCCAGGGACGAGTTGAAAATTGAATTGGAGGCAGATGCTCTTAGCTTAAAAGACGTAGTGCTGCTGAGCAGTAATCATACCTCTAAATTTAGCAATCTTACAAAAATTGATTTAGACCTGAAGCCGGTTCGCAACACGCAGGAATTATTGCGCCTGGTACCAGGCCTTTTTATAGCCCAACATGCGGGAGGTGGCAAAGCTGAGCAGATTTTTTTAAGGGGCTTTGATATCGATCATGGCACAGACGTGAAATTAAGTGTAGATGGAATGCCGGTAAATATGGTAAGCCACGCACATGGGCAAGGTTATGCAGACCTCCATTTTGTAATTCCGGAAACCATCAATAATATAGATTTTGGTGCAGGGCCTTATTATGCACAACAGGGCAATTTGAATACAGCAGGTTATGTGGCGCTCTCTACTTTCAACAATATTACAACCAGCCGTTTGCAGGTAGAAGCAGGCAGATACAATACCTTTCGCACATTGGCCATGTTAGATCTTCTTAAAAAAAATAAAGATAAGCAGAGTGCTTATGTTGCAACAGAATACAATTATACCAATGGCCCCACCATCAGTAAGCAGAAATTTAACCGCTTTAACTTATTGGCAAAATATAACCTGGCTATTTCAGCTGCTACTCAATTATCAGCCAGTGCCTCTACTTTCCAAAGTAGATGGAATGCCTCCGGGCAGATACCGGACAGAGCAGTACAAGGTGGCCAGATTGATCGTTTTGGGGCAATAGATGATAGCGAAGGCGGAAATACTGAAAGGCAGAATATTAATATCATACTGGCCCATACTTTTAACGGAGGAACCAAATGGGAAAACCAGATTTTTTACAGCAGGTACAAATTCAGCTTGTTTTCCAACTTTACTTTCTTTTTAAACAACCCGGTTGACGGTGATGGCATACATCAGGAAGAGGCCCGTGACATAATTGGGTACAATTCAAAAATCAACCGCCAATATTATTTCAACAACGCTTCTCTACAATCTACCTATGGTGTGGGCATTCGGACTGATGCAACCAAAGACAGTCGCCTCGCCAATACAGCAAGACGAAGGTTTTTGGGAAATACCAAACTCGGCGATATAAAGGAAACAAATGCATTTGCCTTTGTGCAACAGCAACTAACAACCGGCAAGTGGTTGTTGGATGCAGGCGTTCGTATGGATTATTTTCATTTTAATTACGAAGATAAACTCACCAACCTACCACTACCCACCAGGCAAAAAAGCATCGTGAGCCCCAAGCTTAATATTCAGTACACCCTAAATAAAGCAGCGCAATTGTTTGTAAAGACCGGCAAAGGTTTTCACAGCAACGACACAAGGGTTGTAATTTCCAACGACGGAAAACAAATACTGCCTGCGGCCTATGGCGCTGATGCCGGAGTGATTTTGAAACCAAACAGCAAAACATTCATTAGCCTGGCTGCATGGTATCTTTACCTGGACCAGGAATTTGTGTATGTGGGTGATGCTGGTGTGGTAGAGCCGAGTGGCAAAACCAGGAGACAGGGTGTAGACCTGATTGCACGCTACCAGTTTACTAAAAAACTCTTTGCAAATCTGAATATAAATTTCACCAAACCCCGTGCAATTGGTGAGCCTAAAAACGAGGCCTTTATTCCACTTGCTCCCGACTTGACAAGCATTGGTGGATTGTATTACAAAGCCCAAACTGGTTTGAACGGAGGCGTAAATTATCGCTACATAAAAAACCGGCCGGCTAACGAAGACAACTCCATTGTTGCCAAAGGATACTTTATCATAGACGCAGCCGTTAATTATAGCAAACCCAAATTTGAAGTAGGCTTTGCAGTAGAAAATATGATGAATGTAAAATGGAACGAAGCGCAATTTGCCACTGAGTCGCAACTGATGGGAGAAGCCAATCCGGTGACAGAGTTACATTATACGCCGGGCACTCCTATTTTTGCAAGAATAAAACTGGCTGTATTTTTTTAAAATAACAGGATACACACAAGACTACCGTATGACCGATCGCAACAACACACCCGGGACTTATCTTAAAGTGGTGGGTATTTTATGCTGTTTATGTATAGCGAGCCAAAGTTTATATGCGCACCCCATAGATGGAGAATTGGCAGACCTCACTAAAACTGATGTGGCTTTTTTATACCTGGCCCTGGGTTACAAACATATTTTGCCGCTTGGGCTGGACCATATTTTATTTGTGCTTAGCCTCTTCTTATTGAGCCCCAAATTAAAGCCTGTACTGGTTCAGGCCAGTGCCTTCACTATTGCACATACCATTACATTGGGCCTTACGATGTACAAAATAATTATTCCCCCGGTAAAAATTATTGAGCCTATCATAGCATTGTCCATTATGTATGTGGCACTAGAAAATATTTTCTTTGCTGGCAAACTAAAAAATTCTAGAATCGGAATCGTATTTCTTTTTGGCCTGGTGCACGGGATGGGATTTGCCAGTGTATTAAGTGAAATTGGTTTACCCCAAAATGCATACCTATCGTCGCTCATCATGTTTAACGTTGGAGTAGAGTTAGGCCAGGTTACAGTAATACTTGCTGCTTACTTTTTACTGGCAAAATGGTTTTCTAAAAAGCCTTACTACAGAAGCCGCATAGTAATACCCATCTCCGCCATCATAGCCCTGGTTGCGTTCTACTGGGCGATAGAGCGGATATTTTTTTCATAATAATAGTCAACCGATCGTGGAATAGCACACACCGTGTTGGCTACATTTTTTCAGGTGCCATTTAAAAGCTGGAGCAACTCCTGCATCCCATCTGTGGCCGCCTTTTCAATTAAGTAGATGTTGGGAAAATTTCCTACAGGTGGTATCTTTTTATCGAGGATGTATTTCGGAACATCCAATGGTACATAATCAATTAACCCTGCTGCCGGGTATACTTGTAACGAAGTACCTACCAGCACAAAAATATCTGCTTCTGTCATGATCTCTGCCGCAGTTTCTATCAGGGGCACAGGTTCCTCGAACCACACAATGTGCGGACGATATTGGGTACCATCTCCTGCCCTTTCTCCCAGTTTGATATCTCCTCTTATTTCTACCACCACATCAGGACTCGCCAGGCTGTGCATTTTAAATATTTCGCCATGCAAGTGCAGCACATTGGAGGAGCCTGCACGCTCGTGCAGGTCATCTATGTTTTGCGTAACGATGGTTACTTTATAAAATTCTTCCAGGGCTGCGAGGGCGTAGTGTGCGGCATTGGGTGCTGCGTTGGCAACCTCCCTGCGACGCATGTTGTAAAAATCCAACACCAGTTCCGGATTTTTTGCAAAAGCACGGGGTGTGGCTACATCCTCTATGTTGTACCCCATCCAAAGGCCATCTCCATCCCTAAAAGTTTTTAATCCACTTTCTGCGCTCATTCCTGCGCCAGTAAGCACCACAATGTGTTTCATATCAGCCATTGCTTCCTCCAATTTTATACAATACTCTGGTGAATAATTTTATAAATGATATATCAAGATCATTTCTTCGTCTAGGCAGCCTGTGTGATCTTACCATATTTGTTTCTTTTGCCAAAAATTGAACCAGGCCAATAATGGATATTGGCCCAATTGTGACCAGGCTTCCAAGCAAACTCTTGATACATTCTTATCCTTCGCCAAAAGGGACTGCAGACTTTATAAAATAGGTCCCTTGTATATCTGCAAGATGATGAAGAGTTACCTGCACATCCGAATATCTACAGAAGACAAGCCCGCAAAATGGTTTTTGATCTCATACAAAAAATTTACACGCTCAGATACACATGGATAAAGATTCCCCAAATTAGGCAACCGTAGGTACTTTTTAAAGCAGCTTTAAAAATAATTTTTAGGTTTCTGTCAAATCTTTTCCACTGCACTCAACGTGACAAAGACACTTTTAAAAAACTTTCAGTTATTGGCAGGAATTATGTAAAGGAGATAACACCATCAGTAAAAACCGATGTTAAAAAACATTCGTACATGCACACAGTACCCATTCTCTCACCAATCATCTAAATTAAAATTAATCATTATGTCAACAAAAAACTTAACCGAAATCGGGCTAGAGTTAAATGAAAAATCAGACAATGCGTTGTCCCGCAGAAAATTTTTAGGTTTCGTAGGAGCAGGCTCCGCAGCCATTGCCACTGCCTCGATTCTTAGCGCTTGTGGTAAAGATGACAACCCATCTTCTGCAGGTGTAAATCTCGGAAGTGGAGATGTAGGTGTATTGAATTATGCTTACGCTCTTGAGCAACTTGAGGCGGCTTTTTATGTAAAAGTAATCAGCTCTCTATACAGCGGTATTACTCCGGCAGAGCAAGCCTTGCTTACCGATATCAGGGACCATGAGGTAGCACATAGAAACTTTTTTAAAGCAGCTATTTCTGCTGCAGGTGCTACTCCGCTGCAGGATTTGCAGGTAGATTTTTCTACCATCGATTTTGGAAGCAGGGCAAGTGTGCTTGCTACAGCAAAAGCGTTTGAAGATCTTGGTGTGACCGCTTACAATGGCGCCGGTAAATTACTTACATCATCAGCTTATTTAACGATTGCTGGTAAGATAGTTTCTGTAGAAGCTCGTCATGCGGCTTTGATTGCAGATTTAATTGCTCCAGGTACTTTCGCAGATACAACTGATGCTAACGGACTCGATATCGCCAGGACACCTGCGCAGGTATTAGCTATCGCCGGCACGTACGTGAAAACAAAATTGAACGCAAGTAATTTACCAACCTCTTAAATTAAATTATTATGAACTTACAGAATATATTATCAGAAATAGAACAAAAGGATCCTGAAGTTTTTGATAAACTCAGCGACAGAAGAAAAGCTATGAAAAGCTTTAGCAATTTTGCTGGTAAGGTAGCTCTTGCTTCTATGCCCTTTGCTTTAGGCTCAATGTTTAAAAAGGCGTATGGCCAAACTCCAACCGATGTTATCGGAGTATTAAATTTTGCCCTTACATTGGAATACCTTGAGTCAGAATTCTACAAACGTGGTGTTTCTACCCCATTACTAATTCCTGCCGGAGCCGCACTTACTGCTCTTACAAAAATCAGGGATGATGAGAACAAACACGTTCAATTTTTAAGAACTGCTATTTCCGCTTCGGGTGGAACGCCTGTAACTTTTACCGCTGCTAACTTTGATTTTACCGCACGTGGTACATTCCCTACTGTATTTGCAGACTACGACGTGTTTCTTGCGGTTGCGCAAACATTTGAAGACACCGGTGTAAGGGCTTACAAAGGCCAGGCTCCTAACTTGATGTCTAACAACGATGTGTTGACTGCCGCTTTGAACATTCACTCTGTAGAAGGCAGGCACGCAGCCCACATTCGCTACATGAGAAAAGCAAGACAAACATCTAATCCAGGAAACGGTTTGTATGTAGGCAATATCAAACCTTGGATTACATTAAATAACTCCAACATTGGTTCTGCGGCTGTACAGGCTAGCTACAATGGAGAAGAAATAACCTCACAGGCAGGAGTTAGTATCCTGAACGTGGGTGGTCAAACCTTTAGTGCTGAAGCAGCTTCTGAAGCATTTGATGAGCCCTTGACAAAAGCCCAGGTAGAGGCGATTGTTGCTCCGTTTATAATCTAATGATTGTTTTTTGTTTAAATGGCTATGATCTTTTTCATAGCCATTTTTTTATGCTGTGTATTTAGTGTAAATCACACAAGAACATTTTGCGTACCCAAAAATGAATAGGTTGGATTCTTACAGATAAGTAACAGTACACAGAAGGATCGTTGCACTTAAAACGAAAATTAAAGCAGGCGCATAAAAAAACCCGGCATTGCAGCCGGGTAAAAAAATGACTATAAATAAATTAAGCCTTTACAGGTATAGCCATTTCCTCTTTTCGTAGGGGTGTTTCTTTTATACCTTGTTCAATCTCACTACCCACCTGGTCTTTAGCCTCTTTGAACTCACGAATGCCTTTACCTATCCCCTTCATTAAGTCTGGAATTTTCTTACCTCCAAACATTAATAATACGATCAAAACAATTAGGATCAACTCTGAGCCACCTGGCATAGCAAATAACAAAGTAGTAGATGGAAGATGGGTCATAAGAAAGATTTATAATTAAAAATATTTGTACTGCGTTTCAACGTTTCTTGTTGTAAACAATTAATTTACGGTGATTAAGCAGTTTTAGTTTTAAACAATTAAATAAAATAACTTATGGCTTTTTGGCTTGTCAAATCGGAGCCCTTTAAATATAGCTGGGATAATCTCGTAGCAGATAAGATCACGCATTGGGACGGTGTAAGAAACTATGGTGCCCGAAACAATTTAAGGAACATGAAAAAGGGAGACCTCGTATTATTTTACCACAGCAATGAGGGAGTAGAAATTGTGGGTATTGCCAAAGTGGCCAAAGAATTCTACCAGGATCCTACAACAGAAGATGCAGCTTGGGTGGTGGTAGATTTAAAACCTGTAAAGAAATTAAAAAATGCCGTACCGCTGTCCGTCATTAAAAAAGATGTGCGTTTAGCCAACATGGATCTTGTAAGGCTGGGGCGTCTTTCTGTTCAAACTGTAAAGCAAGATGAGTGGGATGTAATTATGGAACTTGTGGGGAGTTGATTAGTGGTTTTGTTGACTAGTGGATTAGTGATTGGTAGTTTAGTTGACTGGTGGATTATATTGAGTAATTGTTTAATGAATAGTACCACTTCTAATCACTAGTTTACCAATTACTGCTGGGCGCCCGCCACCGCGAAGCGTGGGAGCGCCGCCTCGCCGCCAGCGACCAGCGCGACGCCTTCAACACCGCCCTGTCGGGCGCCGTGCCGAAAGGGCTTTCGGCGGCGCTGAACGCACACAAGAAGAAGATCGTCGAAGCGCAGAAAGCCGACGCCACGCGCAAATGGTCAGGCGCAGCCCTCGAGATCGCCACCGAACTGATGCCGGAAATGATCGGCGGCTCGGCCGACCTCACCGGCTCGAACAACACGCGCACCGCCTCGGCCAAGGCGCCGTTCACGCCCGAAAACTACAGCGGCCG
>JANPJW010000096.1:0-5034 GCA_031425715.1 Chitinophagaceae bacterium
GCCGGTGCAGTTGTTTACTGCGTTGGCATAAATGATAAATAATACAGAATGTGGAATAAGAATAATTTCTTTAATCACCATAATACTTGACAGTTACACAGTATTTATTTTAAAGTTATTTGTAATAAATAAATCTTTAAACAATGAAAAAGATAATCATCACATCCCTTTCGTTCCTCACTTTTAATTGTGTTTATTCACAAAACGAAAAAATTGAAATAGAAATCCGGCAGATAGAAGAAAAGAGAATTGGAGCTATTTTGAAAAAAGACACTGTTGCATTATCTAAAATTTGGGCGACTGACTATTTCGCCAATCGTCCCGCTGGTCTTATTTCACCTAGAGAAAAAGTGCTGGAATTAATTTTAAAAGATACGCTAAGTTTAGTAAGTTATGAATCTGTATTAGAGCAAATGATTATAAAAAACAATTACGTAATTACAATGGGCAGCGAAATTGTATTGCCCAGCGGAAATAATCCAAATGCAGGTAAAATATTGAACCGCAGGTTTACACATATTTGGTCGAAAGAAAACGGTAACTGGAGATTGACTGCAAGACATGCTAACTTAATGTGCCACTAGTAATGAAATAATATTAGCTGTCATCTTTTATGATATCGCCGCCACAAAAGAAACGTAACAGGATAGTTATTCAGTCTCTCCTACGGTTGAACATTAATAGTAAAAAGTGAACAACAATTATTAGGATTTTATGCAAAGACGTCAATTCATAAAACAGACATCAGCCATTGCTATTGGCATGGGTGTGTTTGGAAACATCAGTTGGCAAACTGACAAATACATTGCCGACACTATTACCGCCACTGATATACTTGGCCCCTTTTACCGGCCGGGTGCCCCATTGAGAAGTAATATGAACCCCGGTAATTATTCCGGAAACGAATTGTATTTATCGGGCCGTATTTTGAAGGAAGATGGTAAAACACCTCTAAAGAACTGCCTGATTGAAGTATGGCAATGCCAGCCAGATGGTA
The DNA here is from genome assembly GCA_031425715.1 of Chitinophagaceae bacterium. Lineage (GTDB taxonomy): Bacteria > Bacteroidota > Bacteroidia > Chitinophagales > Chitinophagaceae > Ferruginibacter. The sequence goes on from JANPJW010000096.1 coordinate 998, forward strand.
ATTATGATAATATTTCTGAGGAATACACTTACAGAGCCAGTCAAAAAACAGGAAAAGACGGACGTTATGAATTCATAACTGTTATACCTGTACCGGAACCGGTTGATGAAAAAGCATCTGTGTTCAGACCGGCACACATTCACATGCGGCTTTCAGTACAGGGACAGCAGGATCTGATAACACAAATTTATTTTGAAGGAGACCCATATTTGGGAAGTGATCCAAGTACAAAATCCGGATTAGCCATTAACAGGACACTGGCTGTAAAAAATATTAATGATCAAAAAAGCGAAATTAAGTTTGATATCGTTTTAAAAAAAGAGTACATACCGGAAGACATAGCTTTTAAAAGAGTTGCAGGTATTTACAAAATGAGCGACGGCAGTTTAATGGAATTTTACCGCAGCGGTGATTTGCTTTTTTATAAAACAAATGGACAGATTTGGGGTGGCCTTTCATACAATGGCAATAACACATTTGGCAGCAAGGAACTCAATACAGAGGCAATGTTTGAATTACAACCAAAGTCTGGTGTAAACCTATGGTTCCGGTTTTCAAGAAGAAAAGAAACAAAAATAACGGGTTCAAAAATATTGGATTATAAAAGCTAAATACATAAAATCTTTATTTTAAAATATTCAAATCATGAGTAGTTATACAACCCGGCGCAGATTTATACAAACGCTATCCCTCATATCCATATCACCTTCTGTACTGTATGCAAATAGCAATACAAGTAATAACGAAATGCCCCGAATTGGATTTCTGAGTGGCGCCGGTGTTTTGCATTTAGAAAAAGAATTTATTGATGAACTTCAAAAACTCGGCTTTACCGAAGGAGAAAACATTCATATTGAAATGAGGCTTGCCAAACCAAACACTTCTGATATAGTTGTAATGGCTGCAGAACTGGCACAAATGAATTTGTCAATGATCGTTGCCGGTTCACTTCCCATAGCAATAGACATCAGAAAGAATAATCCCAAAATGCCAATGGTTCTTGCCACTTGTCCGGGCATGGTAAGTAATGGATTTGCTGAAAGTTTAGAACATCCCGGTGGTATCTATACCGGCATGGATGAATTGCCGGAAGGCGTTACAGGCAAGCGGCTTCAGTTATTAAAAAATGCAGCGCCTTCAGCTAATCGCATAGCCTTACTATCTACAACACCGGGCAAAGGCGGACATGAAATGCAATTGTCAGACGCTGAGAAAATGGCCACTATACTTGGCATACAAGTAAAAGCTTACAGGGCAAATTCGTTGGAACAATTAAAAAAAGCACTTGAAGATATAGTGAGTGAAGGTATGAATGGAATGCTGGTTTTTCAAGGGGCAATATCATTAGCTAACCGGCAAAAGATTGCAGATTTTGCTTTGCAGCATCGTATTCCTGCTATCTACCAACAAGCAGTTTTTGCTGAGGTTGGCGGCCTCATGGCCTGGGCACCAGACCTTGCACAACAATTTAGAGAAGCAGCACATTATGTTCAAAAAATATTGAAAGGTGCCAAACCCGGTGATCTGCCTGTAAAGCACCCAGAAAAATATTATCTCACACTAAATAAAGCTGCGGCGAAAAAGATAGGAGTCAATTTTTCAAAAGAGTTGCTTGAAGATGCCTCAAAGATTATAGAATGAGTTGCGCTCCGGACGCCCACTTGTGTTTATTTCCTTCGAGATATGCACATTCTCTCAAACCCATATATCAAAAGCAAAAGCCGATGTTTGGAAAATCTTTGGGATTTTCTCCTGCATCGCAACCATTGTAAACTTGAAAGTTCTTTCCCCACAATTATGTATGTTCTCGAAAATAGGTTGACTTACTTTATGGGACAAAAGTTCGAAGGCTCTCTGAATCGAGGGCTACAAGTAACAGACAGGCAGCGGCGCTCGTAAAAGAAATACAAGTGCTTATCTTTTTTTCATAACAGTCATTAAGTTTTGGAACAATGTTGTAGGAGAACATCTGTTTCAAGGATAGCCGGATGTTTAAAAACAGCAAGGGTATTTAGCGATCGGCAGATCAAGGGAGAAATTTGTTTGCCCTTGGTTTTCAAGAAATTCAGCAAAACCTATGGACATAAATGTCCCGGTGATTTTTAATCAATAGGAGGAATCAAAGTATTTACAGCATGCAAGCCAGGAATTGTAGGAACTACCCCGTACAGCGTACATACCTATCTATTTACCCGAATAAAAAATGGCTTCCCCCGATTTTATCATTTGCAAACGTAGTGTCATCCCGCCCTGTCTCAATTGCAGCGCTTTCTTCAATGTTGCTGTTCTTCCGTTTACACCGATGCAGGTGTTGTTCCGTTTGCACAGAGCCACACCCCAACGAATCCGCCGATGTTCCGTAAGCATTTGGGATACACAGCATGAAGTAGCTTACATCATTTGCAGGCTGTACTAATTACAACAACACAGCACTCCTATTCAATGCTTCTAAAAAACTATTTGTTACATTGGCTTTTCCAATAGCAAAAAGCAACCTTGCTTTCTGCAGTTCTTTCAGTACCTGCTCACTGTGCACTTCCGATAAAATAAGTTTTGTGCCCCGGTGTTTCGATTCTTTGTAAACTTCTTCCAAAGTTCTTATTCCGGTGGCATCAATGATAGGTACCAGTCTCATCCTGATGATTAGCACTTTTGGAGGTTTTTCAATAAACCTCATGGCGTCTTTAAATTTATAGGCAGCCCCAAAGAACAGCGGACCAGTAATCTCGAATACCTCTACATGTGCGGGAATCACAAAGTTTCCCAGAGCATCGTTGTCTTTTCCATCTTCATCCATCTCTTTTGTAAAAGCACTTACACCGCTAAACATTATCATCTTTCGCATAAACAGGAAAACAGCCAATACCATCCCAACTTCTATCGCCACTGTAAGGTCTACCCCAACCGTGAGTAGAAACGTTGTGAGTAACACTGCAACATCGCTGCGTGGGCCTTTAAATACAGATACAAAACTTTCCCACTCACTCATGTTGTAGGCCACTACTACCAATATGCCCGCCAGCGTTGCCATTGGAATAAGTGCGGCCCACTTGCCGATAAAGAGCATTATGAGCAACAAGGTAATAGCATGCACAATTCCTGCAACAGGGGTGCGGCCACCGTTTTTTACATTGGTTGCAGTGCGTGCTATTGCGCCGGTTGCAGGAATACCACCAAATATGGAAGAAAAAATATTGGCAGTTCCCTGTGCTATCAATTCTACGTTAGACTTATGTTTTCCGCCAATCATACCGTCTGATACAACGGCTGATAACAGGGATTCAATTCCCCCGAGCAGGGCAATGGTGAAGGCGGGTTTAATTAAACTTTTAATGGTTGCAAAATCTACATCAGGAATTACGGGCATCGGGAAGGAGGAGGGGATTGCCCCAAACTTACTCCCAATGGTTTCTACGGGAAGGTTGAGCAATTGCATGGCAATGGTTGTTACCAATATTGCGATAAGCGAACCCGGTACTTTGTGTGTAACTTTTGGCCAAAGTAAAATAATAGCAACTGTTGCCGCTGCAATAGCCATTGCGTACATATTTACAGATCCTAAATTTTCAAAATAGCTTTTCCATTTATCTAAAAACTCTACCGGGACAGCATCCATTTCCAACCCAAAAAAATCTTTCATTTGAGAAGAAAATATAAGGATGGCTATGCCACTGGTAAACCCGATTATAAGAGGGTGAGGGATAAATTTAATGACAGATCCAAGCCTGGCAAGACCCATGATGATGAGCATGATGCCTGCCATAAACGTGGCGATGATTAAACCGTTTACTCCATGCAATTGCACAATACCATACACGATTACAATAAAGGCGCCAGTCGGGCCGCCTATCTGAACCCTGCTGCCGCCCATGGCAGAAACAATAAAACCCGCAATAACTGCGGTAAACAAACCTTTCTCCGGCGAAACACCGCTTGCAATGGCAAAAGCAATGGCAAGCGGCAAGGCCACTATACCCACTATTAAACCCGCCCACACATCTTTGCTGAACTGTTGCCGGGAATAATTTTTTAGGGTG
>JANPJW010000097.1:0-3176 GCA_031425715.1 Chitinophagaceae bacterium
GTTGCTGAAACCTATATTTTATTCTTTTTTTTATAAGACTGTATCTTATAGATTTGCACTTCCTCAAAAATGCGGCGATGGCGAAATTGGTAGACGCACTACCTTGAGGTGGTAGCGCCTATAACTGGGCGTGGGAGTTCGAATCTCCTTTGCCGCACAAACCTCTCCTTTTTAAGGGGAGGTTTTTTAATATCTTGACGACGCCTACATAAGTGGCGTGGGTGTTTGAACCTGCCTTGGGTAAGCAGGCTTGCCACCGGCGGGCCGACCTCAGATGACCAACAATCCTTCCTAAAAATTTAGGACTGGTTTTTTATTTACCTTGTAAAAAAAAGAGATGGCTAACAATATAAAGTGTCCCAATTGCGCCTATGTGTTTGATGTGGAAAATGTACTGGCTGCGGATATTGAGCAAAAGTACCAGGAAGAATACCAGCATAAACTAAGGCAGTCCCTGGGTAAAATAGAAGAAGATAAAAAGAAACTGGAGGCAGACCAACAGCTATTCGAAGAAAAGAAAAAGCAGGAAAATGAACTCTTTGCTCAAAAGCTGCAAAAGGAAAAACAAAAATTAGAAACCGAAATACAAGAGCAGTTGAGAAAAAGTATTTCGTCTGATTATGAAAATCAGTTGCGGCTTCTCAAAGAAAATAATAGCGATGTAGAAGAAAAATTGAAAGAATCCCGGAAGAAGGAACTGGAATTTTTGCAGAAGGAACAACAACTGAAAAACAAAGAGGTTGAACTGGAAATAACGCTGCAAAAAAAATTGCAGGAGGAAAGAACAGTTCTTTCTGAACAGATTCAAAAACAAGAACTGGAGAGATCCTCACTGAAAGAAACGCAGTTTCAGTTAAAAGTTAAAGAGCTTGAAAAGCAATTGGACGATCAAAAAAAACTGGCTGAAGAAATGAGGCGCAAAGCAGAACAAAGCTCCATGCAACGTCAGGGCGAAGTGCAAGAACTTTTATTGGAAGAAATTTTGAAAGAAAATTTCCCTTTTGACTTAATTGAAGAAGTGGGTAAAGGTGTAGAGGGGGCAGACTGTATTCAAATTGTGCGCAATCATAATGGCAAAGAATGTGGCAAAATTATTTATGAAAGTAAACGCACCAAAGGCTGGAATGGTAACTGGATAGACAAGTTAAAAACAGATATGCGTAGCCGTGGTGCTGATGTAGCCATATTGGTAACTCAAACTTTTCCCAAAGACATGGAACGCTTTGGCGAAAAGGATGGCGTATGGATATGTAATTTTAGTGAGATCTCCAGCGTAGCCTCCATCATCAGGAACGGCGTAGTAAAAGTATACGAAATACAAAGAAGCGAAGAGAACAAAGGGGATAAGATGCAGTTGCTTTACAATTACCTCACAGGCGTGGAGTTCCGGGGCCAGGTAGAAGCCATTGCAGAAGGATTTATGGCCATGAAGAACAGCATCACAAGAGAGCGGATGCAAATGGAAAAACTGTGGAAAGAGCGGGAAAAACAGTTAGAGAAAGTGTTGATCAGCACCAGCGGATTGTACGGTTCTGTAAAAGGAATAGCTGGCGCCTCTGTAGGAGATATTCCACTGCTAGATGGAGAATCGCCAGTGAATGAAATAGAGTATTGATTGTTGCATGGCCAACCTGCTGTAAGTATTTTATGTGCGTGAATGATGATTGCCTAGGGAACCAAAACAGCGGGTTTGTTTAACACAGAAGCGAACAATTTCAAAGGAAGCTATCTTAACTTTTGAGGTGTTGCCCGAAATAAAAAAGGGGCAACAAACTTGCAGCCCCCATTTGAAAAAAGTTGTGAAATTTATTTATACGAGTAAGCAACGCCATTTTTAATTGACTGCTTAACGCCAAAACCGTCCGCTTTATCTGAGGTCAACAAGATAAAAGGAGCCCCCATTTCGGCCGCTTCTTCTTTAAGCCTTTTGGTAGCTTTTTTATCAGCAGACCCGGCAGTATTGTAGCTGATTAAACCAGCCGTTTTACCTCTGACATCTTCGCCTTTTTTTAAACCTATTACCTGCGATTTGTCGGTAAGAATTTGAACCAGTTCCCAGTCGCTTTTTCCAGAGACAACGATTTTTTCAGATACATCTTCTTTACGGCCACTTGCCCCATAAACAATGGATGCAACAGAAAACTTACCAATGGTTTGTTCTGCATCTTCACCTGGGTACTTGTAGGTAATGGTAGTTTCTCCAACCCGGATGATCTTGACATCTAAAGTTTGGCCGGAATGCTTCAGCATTTTGTCAGAAGATGCTTGTGAAAAGGAGACTATTCCGCAAAATAATGCGAATAGGGTAAACATTAATTTTTTCATATTAGCTTTTGGTTTAGGCTTCAAATGTAAACTTATCTGCTAAAAAATAAAATTTAAAATAAAAATTTAATGCGCCAGATAAATTACAAATAAAAATCATAAAACTATTTTTCCGTAGTGGTCCAGGTCAGGCAATTGCCGTTAAAAAATATACCCTGAACCTTTAATAAAACACTGCCATTTTTTAGAAAACTACAGTTTACCAGAAATTGATTTTCATCACTACTACATTTCACGATTTTTATATGTTCCTTAAAATCTACTTTGCCTGCTCCATACCACTTGTAGACAGTTTCTTTAACACTCCAGCCGATGGTATGGGCTGTTAACGAAGGAAGATAAAGTGCCTCAAGCAACAACAACTCATCATGACAAAGGAATTTTGGCAAAATCAATTCGATCTTTTTCTGTGGAATTTCAATATCGACCCCTACCCTATTATTCCTGCTCACAATAGCAGCTGCATAATCGCCGCAATGAGAAATAGAAAAATGAAAGGTTTCAGCAGGCAAAAAAGGTTTTCTCGTATCAGCGATACGAATCAATTCCAAGGGAAAATCATCAAATAATTCTTTGAGTAAAATTCGGCCGGCAAGATGCTGTAATCTTTTATGAGGATGCGTGATAGTATTATGCAGGGGCACCCTATCTAAAAAGTATTGTTCCTGTTCCTTTATGTGCCAGACTCCTAGCCTGGTAAAAGCGTTAACATTTTGTTGATAAACCAGTGGCATATACTGCAGATGAATTGAAAGGCAGAAGTGTAAACAAATTACTTTTACAAATAAACGAATAAACTTATTAAGAATGATATTGAGCGATACCCGCATATTGGAAGAGATAGAAAAAGG
>JANPJW010000098.1:0-25718 GCA_031425715.1 Chitinophagaceae bacterium
CGCTATTAATTTTTCATCGCAGGAAGTGAGATTTAAATTAGACGAAAATGGTAAACCACTGGGAATCGTTATCAAGGAAAGTAAAGAGGCGCACCAGTTGGTAGAAGAGTTTATGTTGCTTGCCAACAGAACTGTGGCAGAATATGTTTCCAAAATAAAAAGTAACAAAGAGCCTATACCGTTTCCTTACCGCATACACGATACGCCCAGCGAACAAAAGCTTTTGCCCTTTGCCGCCTTCGCCCGCAAGTTTGGTTACACTTTCGACATGAAGAACGAACTGGAAGTGGCCGCATCGTTCAATAAATTACTAAAAGATGTAAAGGGTAAACCAGAGCAACATGTGCTGGAGCAGTTGGGCATTCGTACGATGGCTAAGGCTGTTTATACTTCCGCCAATATTGGGCACTACGGTTTGGGTTTCGAAAATTATTGTCATTTCACTTCTCCTATTCGCCGTTATCCTGATGTGATGGTTCACCGCATTGTGCAGGAATGCCTGGATAAGGATCTGAAGATTGATAAGAAAATGGAAGAAAAATGCAAACATTGCAGCGACCGGGAGCGGGGCGCAATGGAAGCAGAACGTGCCAGCAATAAATACAAGCAGGTAGAATACATGCAACAATTTTTGGGCGAAGATTTTGAAGCCATCATCAGTGGTGTGTCAGCATTTGGATTTTGGGCCGAAACTGCCGAGCATAAATGCGAAGGCCTGGTGAGTGTGCGTGATCTGAGTGAGTACGATGACTTCAGGCTGGATGAAGCTGATTATTCTTTGGTAGGCGCCAGAACAAAAAAGAAATTCAGGATGGGCGATAAGTTAACCATCAAAGTGGTGGCTGCCAATCTTACCAAAAGACAATTAGATTACGAATGGGTAAGAAACGAAGGAACTCCCGACAAGCCGGCTAAAACTGTAAAAGATGCAAAGCCGGTGAGGAAGAAGAAATAGGCAATGGTGGAAGGTCAAGGGTGAAGGGTGAAAGGTCAAGGGTGAAAGGTGAAAGGTGAAACCAAGAAGCTTAAAGCTCTTGTGGTTCATAATTCATAACTAAGCGTTCATAATTCAGTATTCACAACTCATCATTCATAACTCATAACTTATAAATTCAATTACCAACCAAAACATTTGAAACGTTCTATGCAGTCTTTTCAAACGCTGTCTGCACTTTTTGATGAGCAATTCTCCAAAAGGCATTTTCCTGAAAGTCCAAAAAATTTATATGATGCTTCCCAGTATATTTTAGATATTGGTGGCAAAAGAGTACGCCCGGTTTCTGTGTTGATGGGCAACGAGTTGTTCAGCGACATAGATGCAGACGCCTACCAGGTAGCCAACGCAATTGAACTATTTCACAACTTTAGTTTGATACATGACGACATCATGGATAAAGCCCCCCGCCGGCGTGGTGTACCCACCGTGCACATGAACTATGGCGAAAATACCGCCCTGCTTGCCGGGGATGTAATGCTCGTGGCTGCTTACGATTACCTTAATAAAATACATACCAGCCACCTGCATGCCATACTGAGTATATTTAATAAAACTGCCAGGGAAGTGTGCGAAGGACAGCAGTTGGATATGGACTTTGAAAAAAGAGAGCAGGTAAGCCTGGATGAATACATGAACATGATCACCCTTAAAACCTCTGTGTTGCTGGCTGCCAGTTTGCAAATGGGTGCCATACTGGGTGGTGCAGGTATTGGTAACCGTGAGCACATTTACGAGTTTGGTAAAAACATCGGCATAGCCTTCCAGGTGCAGGATGACTACCTGGACTGCTTTGGTGATCCTGAAAAATTTGGCAAGCAGGTAGGAGGAGACATCTTGTCTAATAAGAAAACTTTCCTAATGATCCATGCCATGGAAGTGGCCACCGGGGTGCAGAAAAAAGAATTGCAAAGTCTTTTAGATAGCAACCCCGATGATAAAGTAGCCAGGGTATTACAGTTATTCCATGATTGCAAAGCCGATGCATGGGCAGCTTCTCTCAAAGAAAAATATTACGCTGCTGCGCTGCAACAACTGGATGATATTGCTGTGCTCGCTGCACGCAAAACAGAACTTCAGAAACTTGCGGCTTATTTACTGGAGAGGGAAAGTTAGCCCGCTCCTTATATTTTTCATTGTCGATAGCCGGCACCTTGCTGGCAAGTAACTTTCTTAAACAAAATTATTTGCCTAAATTCCCCTTTTTATAAAACCCAACCAACATGTCTAACTCTTTATTCAGGAGAAAAAATATTTCGAGCATACTGGCAGAAGGCAGCGATGAAAGCCATGAAGGTAGTGGCCTGAAGCGGGTGCTTACTGTAAAGGATCTTACTTTTTTTGGTATTGCTGCTATCCTTGGTGCCGGCAGTTTTAGTAGCCTGGGTTATGCTGTGTTTAATGGTGGCCCCGGGGTGGTAATTTTATTTGTGCTTACCGCGGTTGCCTGCGGCTTCACCGCTTTATGTTACTCGGAATTTGCCAGCCGCATACCCGTTGCCGGTAGTGCCTATACGTATGCGTATGCAAGTTTTGGAGAAGTATTTGCCTGGATCATTGGCTGGGCATTGATCATGGAATATTCTATCGGTAACATTTATGTTGCTTTTAGCTGGAGCGATTATTTTACTTCCTTCCTGGATAAGTTGGGCCAGTCTATCAATCTTAATTTACACATACCCGAATATTTTTGCACGAGCTACATGGAGGCAAAAAATGCTGTTGCAGGCGGTTCGCCTACAGCTGCGGAAGCTACCGCCTGGAATGATGCTCCCGTAATTGGAGGATTAAAAATGATACTTGATATTCCTGCATTGGTTATCAATGTACTCATCACTTACCTGGTTTACCGCGGCATCAAAGAAAGTCGAAACTTTAGCAACGTGATGGTTATTTTAAAGTTGGCAGTGGTTGCCCTCATCCTGCTGGTAGGCGGGTATCTCGTATTTTCCAATGGTCTTACTTTTAACTGGACGCCTCCAGATGATGCCGGCGTGAAATCTTTTATGCCCAATGGGTTTGGTGGCGTGATGCTCGCAGTATCCAGTGTGTTCTTTGCCTACATTGGTTTTGACGCCGTGAGTGTGCTGGCAGAAGAAAGTAAGAACCCTCAGCGGGATCTTCCCCGGGGCATGATGCTGTCGTTGGTTATTTGTACCATCATCTACATTTTGTTAACGCTGGTTTTAACTGGTGCAGTTAACTACCGCAAGTTCGATGGCATTGGCGATCCGTTGGCGTTTATTTTTGAACCACAAAATCTCAATGTAGGTTGGATGCAGTTTTTAGTTGCAGTGGTGGCCGTAGTGGCTATGACGAGCGTGCTCCTCGTTTTTCAAATGGGGCAGCCGCGTATGTGGATGAGCATGAGCCGTGATGGTTTGATGCCTCCGGCATTTCAAAAAATTCATCCGCGGTATAAGACGCCTTCTTTTGCAACGATCGTAACAGGCTTTGTGGTGGGTGTACCCATTTTATTTACCGACAAAACATTTGTGCTGGACTTTACCAGTATAGCCACACTTTTTGCGTTCGTATTGGTATGCGGTGGGGTATTGTTGATTCCCAATAAAGAAAAAATACCAGGCCGTTTTCACCTTCCCTATATCAATGGCCAATTCATTTTTCCGGCAATCGTAGTCGCTTCTTTGCTGGTAGCAGGGCTATTGTCAAAATCCTACTTTACCGATCTTTTTAATTTTGACTTTACTGCTGATAAGGAATTTCTCGATGGCAAAAAAAGCTTTATGGATCTTGCCACGCCCAATATATCTCTCATCATTTTTTGGATGATGGCCATAATACTCGCAGCACTTACGTTCATAAAAAAGTATTCTCTCATACCGCTTATGGGTGTGTTTACCTGTATGTACCTGCTTACCGGCATGAGTAAAAGTAACTGGGTATGGTTCATAGGCTGGCTCCTGTTGGGTATGGTTTTTTACTACTTTTACGGGTACCGCAAAAGTAAACTTGCTGCCAAATAAAACCCGGGGTTTAAGAGCAGTCATTGAATTTTAAAATGACCTACTCAATTGTTGGTTACAACGCCGGCCAGGTTTAGCCACGCTGAAGGGATCAGGCGCAATTTTTTTGTTCCCTGCATTTTTCCTTTATTCAACATTTGTTGCGTCGCACACTTGTACAGTTGTACCTTTGTGCATCATTTTTTTGCATTATGAAATACCAGGTAGGAGATAAGATTATTGTACTTCACTCAGACGAACAGGGCATGGTGGTAGATATCATCAACGATAAGATGGTGATGATAGAAGTGCGGGGCGTAAAGTTCCCGGCATATATGGACCAGATAGATTTTCCTTACTTTAAAATGTTCTCTCAAAAAACCATTGTTCCAAAGAAAAAGATATTTATAGATGATGTGCGCAAAGAGAAACCCAGCCCAAAAAGGAAAACGGGAGATGGGGTGCTCATCAGCTTTCTGCCGGTATTTGACAAAGATATTTTTGATGATGATATGGTAGAAAAACTCCGGGTTTACCTGGTTAACCAAAATGAAGAGGACTACAACTTTGACTACCGCCTATACTTTGGTGGCGAGAATAGTTTTCAATTGAAAAATACGCTAAAAGGTTTATCGGAGTTTTACCTGCACGATGTGAGCTTTGACGATATGAGCGACAACCCTAAATTTGAAGTAGAGTTCTCACTCCCAAACGAGGATAAAAAGAAAGCATTGTTTTATGAGACTTCTCTGAAAATAAAAGGCAAACAGCTTTTTAAAAAGCTGGAAGAAACGCAGGCTAAAAATGAACCAACCTTTGCTTATGAATTGTTCAAGAACTACCCCGCAAGAGTAGACGAAGAAAAGGTAGACCTCAGCAGCCTCGGCAATGCTGGTTACCGGGTGTATGATGTTAAGAACGCCCGAAATTTTTTACCCCCGGCACGCTCTGTGGTAGATCTGCATATCGAAAAACTCACCGATAGTTTCAAGCATCTAACCAATTATGAAATTATGACGATGCAGCTCAATGAGTTTGAAAAATATTATGAACTGGCCGTTGCCCACCGGCAACCTACATTCATTGTTATACATGGGGTAGGCGAGGGTAAGTTAAGAGATGAAATACATGAAGTGCTTCGGTTAAAATCGGAAGTGAAATCTTTTGTAAACCAGTTTCACCCTCTCTATGGCTTTGGTGCAACAGAAATTTATTTTAAGTAAGCGAGAGAGGCACATGCTCTAGTGGAGTCATTATCAGGTATTGTAAAAGAAATAGACTGTTTGATATTCAACTAACCAATAAATTTTTTGCATGAAATCTCTTTTGGTAAGGAACAGCATCTTTGTAGTAGGAGCGGTGGTGGGTTGGCTCGCCGTCATACTTCAGTTGGTGCTCATCATTCAAAACCGTGTGACGGGCCTGGCAGAAACAATTATCAGGTATTTTAGCTTCTTCACCATTCTTACCAATATTTTGGTGGCGGCTTGTTTCAGCTTACTCTGGCTCAGCAGAAAAAATTTCAACCCGCCTGCTGTGCTTTCGGCTCCAAGGCAAACAGCTGTAGCGGTTTACATCCTGGTAGTGGGGATTATTTACAATGCCATACTGAGATTTCTTTGGTCGCCCACCGGGATGCAGCAGGTGGTGGATGAAGTGTTGCATTTGGTAGTGCCATTACTCTATTTTATCTACTGGGTTTTATTTGTAAATAAGCAATCATTGGGTTGGAAGCACGCCTTTTCCTGGTTGATCTATCCTTTTGTTTACCTCGTTTTTATTTTGATAAGAGGGCGCCTTGCCACGCCTGCCTACTACCCGTATCCGTTTGTAGATGTTAGCAAGCTTGGTTACGAAAAAGTATTCTTGAACAGCCTGGGAATGTTGCTTCTATTTCTATTGCTATCGTTTATTTTTATAGCACTTGGTCGGTTTCAACCATCTAAAAAACAGGAGCTTACTTTGTAACGAATGGCGCAAGCACGGGTACAGCGAAATAACAGAACAGCGTTATCAGGATAACACAAATCATGTTCATTACAAAACCGGTTTTCACCATATCCTTTAATTGTAAATGGCCGCTGGCAAATACAATGGCGTTGGGAGGCGTACCCATAGGCAGCATGGAGGCACAACTGGCTGCAAGGGTCATGGGCAGGCCGAGCATGATGGGGTTTACGTGTAAGGCATCCGCCATGCCGGCAATCACGGGGGCAAACACTATTACTTGCGCCACGTTGCTCATTACTTCGCTTAAAAAAATAGACACAAGGGCAATTAAAAAAACGAGCAGTAAAAGGTTGCTGCCCGCATAAACGCCTATCCAGTTACCCAGCATACCAATCAACCCGGCTTTTTCTAACTGGCTGGCGAGGGTAATACCGCCGCCAAATAATATCAAAATGCCCCAGGCCATTTTTTTAGTGTCCTCCCACTGCAGTAAAAACAAGTCACCCTCTTTTTTGCCGGAGGGCATCATAAATAAACTGATGGCACCCGTCAATGCTATGATGCTATCATCTAGTTTAATAATTTTTAACTGGTTTATAAGGTCTTTAAAAATCCACAGTGCCGCTGTGGTTATGAAAATGATGAGCACTCTTTTTTCTGCTAAGGAAATTTTGCCCATGCTTACCAGTTCGTTTTTGATCATGTTTTCTGTAGGTACATGATGGGCTATTTTATTAGGGTAAAGCCACTTCGTCATCACCAGGTACAAAATAAATAACAGCATTAAGGAGAGCGGCAGGCAAACCATCATCCAGTTGCTGAAGCCGAAGCTGTACCCATAATGTTTTTGCAGTTGCCCTACATAGGCAACGTTTGGTGGTGTGCCAATGATGGTTGCGATGCCTCCAAAATTACTACTGTAGGCTATGGCCAGCATAATGCAGATAGAAAAGTGTTGGATGTTGCCGTTGCCCTGGTTGTTTTGTTGCATCACCAGTATTACAGATGAAGCAATAGGGAACATCATCATGGTGGTGGCCGTATTACTCAGCCACATACTTAACAAGCCCGTAGCTAAAATAAAACCGAGTATGATTCTGTCTCCACTCGTACCGGTAACCTTCACAATGCTCAATGCAATTCGTTTGTGCAATGCCCATTTTTCTATGGCCAGGCCAAGCATAAAACCGCCCATAAAAAGAAAAATAATTTTATCGGCATATGGTGCAGCTGTAGCTTCAATGGTAGCAATATTAAGGAGTGGAAACAACACGATGGGCAGCAAAGCCACCACAGGCATGGGCATGGCCCCGGTAATCCACAGGCTAATGATAAGGGTAGCTACACACAGTACTTTTACCTGTTGAATATTGAAGGAGGACTGGCACAAAAAAAACACCAGGCAACTCAGCAGTACAGAAAAGCCAATGCCTAGTAATTGGTTGGAGGTTTTACTCATACAGTTTAAAACTTCACGGCAAGATAAATGGATTTTCGATACCCGGTTTGTGCAGCAGCGGTTTTTCTTCCATCATTTATCCTGTTTGCGTAGGGGCTATCAATTACATGTATTAAATTTAAAGAGCGCATAAAGAAAATACCTGGTTCACCCATAAACAACATAGCATGGCAGAGACAAATTCTTTGGCTGCTGTACTCCAGCAGCAAAAAGCTATTATAGATTGGGCCATAGCCCACCAAAGTCGTGCAGGTTATTTTGCGGTACTGTATCAAAAAATGACAGTGGCCGTGCAGCGTGCCATGCAGCAGGGAAAGTTTGAAGACAATACCCGAATGGAACAGTTGATTGTTCATTTTGCCAACTATTATTTAAGAGCATGGCAACAATTTCAACAGCAGAAATCTTGTTGTCCCGCCTGGCGGCAGGTATTTTTAGCTTGCAGCGAGCCAAAGCTTGTAGTGGTTCAGCACCTGATCCTTGGCATTAATACCCACATCAACCTGGACCTTGCAAAGGCAGCAGAAGACACTTGTCCCAAAGAGGGCATCTATGTGTTGCAACATGACTTTGAAAAAATAAATAGCATCATTGCAAGTTTGGTACAAGAGGTACAAACCCGCCTGGAGCAAATATGGTGGCCGTTAAAGATGATTACCGACATTAGCAACAATCGCCATAAGGCTGTACTCAACTTTAGTATAGACAATGCACGCAAGGCTTCATGGGCCAATGCCATTGCCCTTTCACTGGTGAGTGGAGCACAAAAAGAGCATCATCTGAAATGTATGGAAGATATGGTGATCGTACTCACTAACAAAATCATACATCCCGGCCCGGTGGCACAGTTCCTGTTAAAACCCGTGCGTTGGATGGAACCCAAAGATGTTCGGGAAGTGATTGGGATTTTGCAGTAGGGGGCTAGGTCAATGGTCAATTGTGAATCCTGCTGGCGCCAGGCTGCAGCAGATGTGTTTAGGTTTATTGACAATTGACCATTGACCATTGACACATCTACATTTTCGAAATAAAAGACTAACACGCTCCAATAAAGTTTATTTTTGCGGTTCTATCAGCCGGCCATCGCTCTGTTTGCAAAAACAGGGAGGAAAGTCCGGACAGCAAAGGGCAACACACCGGTTAATAGCCGGCTCTTCTGCCGCAGGGCAGAAGAAGAGACAGTGCCACAGAAAATAACTGTCTCTGCAGTTCGCTGTAGGGATGAGGGTGAAAACGTGAGGTAAGAGCTCACGGCCCCGGCAGGTAACTGTAGGGGAGGGTAAACCTTGTGTGCTGTAATGCCACGTATACCAGCGTTTGAGGGCGGCCCGCCCGAGTTGGAGGGTAGGCAGCAAGATTCATTCAGTAATGAATGAGCCAGATAAATGATGGCCGTTCCGGTGCAAACCGGGATCACAGAATCCGGCTTATGGCTGATAGATTTTTTTAAATGTTGTATCGAAAAATATAGGGAAGCGTGCTTCCCGCAACACTCAGGTTGGTAGCGTTATATGCCATTGCCTAATAACGGGCTTTCACCATTGTTGCCACAACTTTGTCTATAGGTAATGTTACAGATGCTTCAGAAAACTGCTCCCAGTCAATGAACCGGAATGTTTCAATTTCGCCAAGATTGTCGTACACTTTCAACTGGTCTTCATCAAATTGAAAAGCTGCGTTGCGCAGGGGAGCCGTAATTTCTTCCAGCGGCTTTACGAGATAATAAATGGACAGCATCTGGTGTTCCGGGTTGAATGCGCTTAGTTGGTAAAAATCTGTGGTGTAAATGTGTTCCACTATGCTCACCCGCAAATTCATTTCTTCTATAAACTCTCTTTTTAAACAATCAAGCGTGCCTTCTCCTTTTTCCAAACCTCCGCCACAAAACTTTGTGTAATATTTTCCCTTTATAAATTCATCGCTTACCAATACTTGCTTCGCATCATTGATCAGGATGCCATAAACCCTTACGTTGAACATTGTTTATTTTTTGGCGGTTCTAAAATAATAGAAGATGGCATAACCCAGTATGATCAGGGAAATGAGTGAAGGAATCCAAAACGCATGTGTAGATTGCTGAAAGGGCAGGGGAACATTCATGCCGTAAATGCTCGCAATTAAAACCGGTATACTTAGAAAAATCGTGAGCGTACTCAAACGTTTCAGTACCAGGTTTTGGTTGTTGCTGATGATACTGGCGTAAGCATCCATGGTACTTACGAGGATGTTGGTGTAGGTCTGCGCAGTTTCCAATGCTTGCGAGGTTTCTATCACTAGATCGTCCAGGAAATCTTTTTCATCTTCATTTAATTGCAAAAAATTAGTGCGTGCTATTTTCATCATGAGCAGCTCATTGCTGCGCAAAGCAGTTACGAAATAAACCAGGCTTTTTTGTATGCGCATTAGTTGCAGCAGTTCTTCATTCCTGTTAGAATCGTATAAACGATGTTCCAGTGCATTACGGCGGTGGTTAATTTCTTTTAGATGATCCTGGAAGTTGGTGGTAATTTTTTCAAATATCTTCAGCACCATCATGTTCATTTTATCTGGGCGACGATTTTGAAAACTGTTCAGGAATTTCTTGATGGCTTCGTTTTCAAAGGAGTTTACTGTTACAATTTGTTTACCGGTGAGGATAATACAAATGGGGATGGTCACATAAAAAGCATCGCTGTCGTTAAAGGAATTATTTTCCGTTGGCGTTTTGATAACGATAAATTTTACGTCGTCCTCAATTTCGTACCTGCTGCGTTCGTCAATATCCAGGGAATCTTTCAAAAAGTCTAAAGGGATGTCCAGGGCCTGGCTGAGCTCCGAAAATTCTTCCTGTTTGAGCGGTGGCAATACATTTACCCAGGTTCCTGCAGCCGGTTTTTCAACCGCAACAGTTTTATTTTCTTCTATGTTAAAAGAGTGGATCATAGTGGTAGTTCGATTTCGCCTTTAAAAACAGATGTTGCCGGGCCGCAAAGCCAAACGTCTGTAAAATGATGATCTGACAGCTTGTTAAACTCTACACTTAGGTGTCCTCCCATTGTTTTTACTTCCACCCTGTTAAAACCCCGTTCATTGTGTGCGCTCATGAGCGATGCAGCCGTTACGCCTGTTCCGCAGCTCAAGGTCTCGTCTTCTACACCTCGTTCATAAGTGCGAACGAAAATGCTGTCTTCACCGGTGCTCTCTACAAAATTTACATTAATCCCTTCTTTTGCAAACTCATGGCTGTAACGAATGTTCTTACCACTGGCTGCAACGTCCGTTTCTTTTACATCACTTACAAATTTTACATAGTGTGGCGAACCTGTGTTTAGAACAGCAAATCCTGCATGATCTTGTACAGCATCTACATCTTTCATTTTCAACCGCACATTCTTTCCATCCAAATCGGCTTCATGTTCTCCGTCTATGGCAATAAATTTATAGCTTAGTCTGCGGAGGCCCACGTCATGAGCAAACTTCACAAGGCATCTACCGCCATTGCCACACATGGAGCTCGGGTTCCCATCAGCATTGTAATAAATCATTTCGAAGTCGTAGCCTTCTTTCAGGTTCAGGAGCATCAGGCCATCGGCACCTATTCCAAAACGCCTTTCACAAATAAATTTTACTTGCGTGGGGGTAATGCTGTCGTAGCGTGCATCCCTGTTGTCTAAAATCACAAAGTCATTTCCGGTTCCGTGGTACTTGTAAAATATAAATTGCATGATAGAATCTAAAAGTTAAATATGTTTGTAAGCAGCAAATGTGTATGCAGCGGTTTTTGCTAATTTCCGATGCCTGCCACCGCTTCCAATGTTTTTTCTATTAATTTTTCTACAGCAGCACCCCCGTCTTTGCTGAACTCTTTTGAAATTCGGTTGGCCACAATAGCACTCAGAGACAAGCAGTGATGCCCCAACACTTTACCCATTCCATAAATAGCCGATGTTTCCATTTCAAAATTGCTGATGCGATGTTGGCCAAAACCAAAACTGGTAAGTCGGTCTATCAAATCTGGTTGTGTAAGTCCCATCCTCAGCACTCTTCCCTGTGGTCCGTAAAATCCCGGGCAGGTAACAGTTATGCCCTGGTGAAACCCCTCAACAAATTCTTTTAGCAGGCTAACGCCAGCGCCGGTTATGTAGGGAGCCGTTATAGCCTGGTGAACTTGTGTATGTGTATTAAAGGAATGCAGCAATTGTTTTTCTTCTTCGTTACTTCCGTGTTGATAAAAATTCATCAGGTTGTCCAGGCCAAGTCCATGTGTGCTAGCTACAAAACTATCAACGGTTATTTCTTTTTGCAAAGAACCCGATGTACCTACCCTGATGATGTTTAATGCGGTAAGCTTTTCTTTGATGGTCCTTGTTTCAAAATCAATATTCACCAGGGCATCCAGTTCATTCATTACTATATCTATGTTGTCGGGGCCAATCCCTGTGCTGGTTACGGATATTCTTTTTTTGCCTATGTAACCTGTATGAGTAATAAATTCTCTATGTTGGTTGATAAATTCTATGCTGTCAAAATGCTTGCTCACTTCTTTTACACGATCCGGGTCACCCACGGTGATAATGGTATTGGCAATCTCCTCCGGGCGGCAGTTTACATGGTAAATCGCTCCACGATCGTTGATGATGAGTTCCGAGGCGGCAATACTGCTCATAAAGAATAATTTTTGAATGCCGAATTTCGTACTTACTAATTACAATTTCTAATAAAAAAAATCCCTATTTTTGCCAACCCAATTCAGAAGCGATGGATGCATCATTCATCTGTTGTAATTCAGAATTAAAAAAGGTCCTTTGGCCGAGTGGCTAGGCAAAGCTCTGCAAAAGCTTCTACAGCGGTTCGAATCCGCTAGGGACCTCCGAAAGGGATCATCCAAAGGGTGGTCCCTTTTTTAGTTTCATGAGGAAGTATGTCTAACGAGTCCGGTTTTGACAATTTTATAAATTGTACCATTCTCTTGGCTGCTCTTCCTTCTTCCGTAGCATTGCTATTTACCAGCTCTATCACTTTTATTTTTATAGAAGGAGTATATGAGGGCATTGTTTGTATTGGCCGTATTATTCTCAACATAAAGTTTCTTTAAATCCAAAATTATCAGCATAAAATAATACACTGCTAGGCTTGTATGACAAGAGCCTTTGTGAGGCGAGCGTTCTCCTAAAAACAATTATCCACTCATTTATCTTCAGCGCGGGCTATACTGTTACTGATGCTGCAAATGAATTGTGTCTTTACCCCAATGCTCCTTTTTACCCTTCATTTCTTGTCACCTATTGACAATCCAATAAACGTTATTTACTTTTCAGCGATGATCAAAGTTGTAAAAGGACTTCTTTCTGTGCTTTGGCTCATTATCATTGCGATCAAGAAGAGGCAATATTGAAATGTGAGAGAAAATCTACTGGTAGAGATCTATAGGATTGTTCGATGCCGCAATAGAACCGACAAAACTTTTAAACCAACATACAAATGGTAACTAAACCATCGCCCGTTTTACAAAATGAAAGAGCAGATATTTTGGATATTCTCCGTGGCCTGGCACTCCTCGGCGTGATGCTGGATAATCTATTTGGCTTTTCCGGCTGGGGCTTTTTAACACAACCGCAAAGGGAAGCATTAACCACCTGGCCAGCAGATGCCATCCTTGGTATTAGCGAATTAAGTTTTATCAACGGAAAATTTTACAGCTTGTTTTCATTGCTGTTTGGCATTGGGTTCTCTATTATCTTAATCCGAAATACACAAAAGGAAATCAATCCGTTGAAAGTGTTTTACCGTCGTTTATTTATTTTATTAATTATCGGACTCGGTCATTTATTATTGTTATGGGAAGGAGACATCCTTGTTCTATATGCACTCATCGGGATGCTATTGCCATTGTTTACAAAATGTTCTGATAAAACTTTGCTTACATGGGTTGTTGTACTCATTGCCTCGCCATTATTGTTTGATTTGATGAGTGTATTGTTTCAGTACAAAAACGGTAGCTTTTTGGAAGGTATGGCAAAGCTGGTTGATAAACGAACTGGTCTTCCAACGGATGATAGCTTTAATCAATACTTATACAGTGAAACAAATGCATGGCAGCATTGGCGCAACTGGCAGGCATCCGGTTTTTTATACCGCTATTCTTATCTCCTGGATAGCAACCGACTGCCCAAGGTGCTTGGCATGTTCCTGCTTGGTTTTTATGCAGGCCGCAAAATGATTTATCTACGATTAGAAAGTTATGTTTCGCTTTTTAAAAAATTACGTCGCTGGGGATTAATCATTGGCATTCCTGCTGCACTCGCCTGTACTTATTTTGAAATTTATGGACAACGCATACCAAATGCGGGTGGTTTGGCACATACATTATTCTATGCAATAAGTGTAGTGCCTTTGTGTTTAGCATATGTGTCTGTTGTTTGTTTGCGATGGATAAAGAAGAAAGGAAGCAGCAAGTTGCGGTTTCTTGCACCCGTTGGAAGAATGGCATTAACCAACTATCTGATGCAGACGATCATTGGTATAACGCTCTATTATGGCGTTGGCTTTAACCTGGGCGGAAGTATCGGGCCTGCCTATTTTATGCCCATCGGCTTAGCTGTGTATGCTTTGCAAATAGCTTACAGTAATTGGTGGTTCAGGCATTTTGATTACGGCCCTATGGAATGGATATGGCGGCAACTCACCTACGGAAAAGGATTACCTCTCTTAAAAAATAGAGTATGACACATACGGATTGAACATTGCTTTGAAAATTGATCATAGCATAGGCTTTATTCGTGATTTCATTTTATAGAGGGCATTAGAATTTCCATTTATTCATCATACAAAATCGAGCCCGGTATCAACGGGCTAGATTGATCTACTGGTGGCAGACCGATGTGGTAAAACTTATGAAAAAATGTTTATCGGTGGGGCAGGAGGTAGCAGGAAAAGGTTATTTTTGCGCCACCCAGTTCAGCAATAGTGCCTTTATCATGTTGCTTTGAAATTATTGGGCGTTTTAACAACCAAGCTTTATGAGATATAGCAAATGGATTGCACTGGTGTCTTGCGTTCTACTTATTGTAACATGTTTTATCCCATGGACCTACCACGCAGATGTTCAAAAGAATTTCACTGGTTTTTTTTCTGAGAAGAATGCCTACGGAAGCCCGGGTAAATATTTTATTTTCTTTGCTGTGCTGTCTATCTTATTGTTGCTGCTGGAAAAAGTATGGTCGCAGAGAGCCTTATTTTTTGTGGGTGGTCTCATGGTTGCCTACGCAATTAAAACATACATCCTCTTTACCTCGTGTTACAATGCTTACTGCCCGGAAAAAAAATTGGGTATCTTCCTCGTATTAGGCCTCAGCCTTCTCATTTTTACCATGTTTCTTTTTCCTGACATTAAATTAAAAACTGACAAAAAAGAAGAACTCTAATGTTTAGGAGGTTTATTGAAGTTGGTGGATGAATTCATATTTCATTCATACAAAAATGGTCGGGCTAAGAATTTGCAAAGTCTTCGATGTAAAATTGAGCAATATTCATTTCTCCATTCCTAGCCTTTCACTACCTCTTTGGCCCATGCATCTTTTAAGGTAACGGTACGATTGAAGATGAGCTGTTCGCTGCTGCTCTCTTTGTCCAGGCAAAAATATCCTTTTCGCAAAAACTGGTAGCGGTTTTCAAGGGTTGCATCAGCCAGGGAAGGCTCTACAAATGCGTTGATCACCTGTAAAGAATCGGGGTTGATATAATCTTTAAAATCACCCTCTTCGCTGGAGGGGTTTTCTACTTTAAACAAGCGGTCGTATAATCTTACTTCAGCGTTAATGGCATGTTTTGCACTCACCCAATGTATGGTTCCTTTTACTTTAATGCCGCTGTTATCTTCTCCACTTTTGGTTTCGGGCAAATAGGTGCATTGTATTTCGGTGATGGTACCATTTTCTGCTTTAATGAAATGATCACAGCGAACGATGTAAGCGCTTTTTAAACGAACTAAGGCACCGGGTGCAAGCCGGAACCATTTTTTTGCCGGCTCTTCCATAAAATCTTCCCTTTCTATCCAAAGCTCTTTGCTAAAAGGAATACTGCGGTGGCCATAGGCTTCGTCCGGGCCGTTTTCGCTGGAGAGTTGTTCCGTTCTACCGTCTTCATAGTTGGTCACAACAAGCCTGACGGGATCAAGCACGGCCATTGCACGAAGGGCGGTATTGTTGAGGTCTTCTCTCACGCAAAACTCCAGCAGGCTAAAGTCTACCACGTTGTCTCGCTTTGCAATTCCGATTGTGTCGCAAAACTTTCGGATGGCCTGCGCAGTAAAACCCCTGCGCCTCATGCCGCTGATCGTGGGCATGCGAGGGTCGTCCCATCCATTTACATGACCATCGTTTACCAGCTGTAACAATTTGCGTTTACTCATGACCGTATAGGACAGATTGCGTCGTGCAAATTCATATTGATGAGAAGGGAAAATGCCAAGTTGCGCAATGAGCCAGTCGTATAGTTCCCTGTGAGGAATAAATTCTAAAGTACAAATTGAATGTGTAATATTTTCGATGCTATCGCTCTGCCCATGTGCGAAATCATACATCGGGTAGATGCACCAGGCATCGCCGGTGCGATGGTGATGCGCATGTTTAATGCGGTATAAAAGCGGATCCCTCATCAGCATGTTCACATGAGCCATGTCAATTTTTGCCCGGAGCGTTCTGCTGCCATCTGCAAATTCTCCATTTCTCATCCGGGTAAACAAATCCAGGTTCTCAGCTATAGATCTATTGCGGTAAGAGCTGTCTTTACCTGGTTCTGTAGGGGTGCCTTTTAGTGTAGCGATTTCTTCAGACGAAGAATCATCTACGTACGCAAGACCTTTATTGATGAGTGCTACAGCAAACTGGTACAGCTCATCAAAATAATCGGAGGCATATAATTCATTCTTCCATTCAAAACCTAGCCAACGGATGTCTTCTTTAATACTATCTACATATTCTGTTTCTTCTGTAACGGGGTTGGTATCGTCAAAGCGAAGGTTGGTATAGCCTGGGTATTTTTTGGTTAGACCAAAATTGAGACAAATAGAAGTAGCATGCCCCATATGCAGGTAGCCATTGGGCTCCGGCGGAAAACGGGTAACGATAGAACTATATTTTCCTGCAGCGAGGTCTGCTTCAATGATCTCCTCTATAAAATTCAAACTTTTTTCTTCGCTCATATTATTTTAATAAAACGCAAACTTACGACTTAGCTTTTCAATTATTTCTTTAGGGACTGATAATAAAAAACCTGTGAAATATGCTTTCACAGGCCTTTTATCGATTTAAAATTTTTATCAGGCTGAGCCCATTCTCTTAAGATAAGCACCATGTGAAACAATGGCCTGTCTCATTTTTTGATACTCATTGTATTTTACATTGAACTCCTGGCAGGTAGACTTGATGATCTTGCTGATAGCAGGGTAATGCACGTGAGAAATTTTAGGAAATAAATGATGCTCTATCTGGAAATTTAATCCACCCACTAACCAAGAAATTAATTTGTTACGTGTGGCAAAATTAGCAGTAGTTTCTAACTGATGGAGGGCCCACTCATTTTCAATGTCGTTAGTTCCCTCAATAGTTACGGGAAAAGAGGTATGCTCTACAGTATGCGCCAATTGAAAGACAATACTTAAAACGAACCCGGCAAACATACTTAGGACTAAAAAACCAACGAGCCAACTTACAAAGCCCACCATGTAGATAGGTAGTACCACCATCATTACCAGGTATCCTACCTTCGCAACCCAAAATGCAAAATGGTCGAAAGCGCTCATTTTTTTAATGGGCACATCACCCACTTTCTTTGTGAAATACTTTTTATAGTCAGTCATGAATACCCAGATGATTAACAACATCGTATACAGGAACCAAACATAAATGTGCTGGTAACGGTGAATTTTCAATCGCTTCTGCGTCTCACACATTCTAAGCATTGGTATCTCTATATCATCGTCAACACCATCAATATTAGTGTAGGTATGATGAATGATATTGTGTTTATTGTTCCACATGATGCCGCTGGCGCCAAGGGCATTTACAGAATAAGCCGCAATTTTGTTCCAGAGTTTGCTTTTGCTAAAACTACCGTGACCGCCGTCGTGCATTACGTTAAAACCAATTGCTGCGGTAAGACCGCCCATTGCCAGTGTCTCCAACAATGCTACCCAGCCCACCGGGGTAAAAAATACCACATGCACATAAAGGGCAATGTAGAGTGTCCAGAAAAGGATCGCTTTAAAGTAAAGGCTCCAGTTACCCGTAGCCGATTTTTTACTTTCTACAAAGTAGTTATTGACTCTTCTTTTCAGTTCCTGGTGAAAGCTTGAAACCTGTTGGTTTCTAAACTTGGGTGTTACAAATGTGCTCATTATAATTTATTAAGTATTTTCCTTGATCAATGCCTCAAAAGAGGATAACCCTATCATCTTTTCTGATATAAATCCTTCTGCATATTTTACGCCAATCATCTTGCCAAACATTTTAGATCTGTATATGATACTTTCTAAAAAGTCAGGAGTAGATATGTAGGTCTGTGGTCCTTCTACATTCGGGTTGTGAAACTGTGTTGCGTATGCTTTGATGGCTTCCAGCTTGGCTTCAAACACACTTGAAATATCAATGACGAAATCTGGCTTCAAATACCTGTCCTGGATATAGTGAAAAACGTATTTGGGCCGAAAAGGTTGCTGAATAATGCCATTTTCTGAAGTTTCAATTTTAACAAGGCCGGCAAGAAAGGAAGCATCTGCTACCAGTTTTGCAGCTTTGCCATGATCAGGATGCCTGTCCTCGGGTGCGTTGCAAAGAATAATCTCTGGCCTGTACTTGCGAATAGCCGCTATTACCAGTAACTGGTGCTCTGGGTCATTCTGTAAAAATCCATCTGCCATATTCAGGTTCTCCCTCACGTCTACACCTAATATCAACGCTGCATTATTGGCTTCAACTTTCCTTGTTTCTGCAGTTCCCCTCGTTCCCAATTCTCCTTGGGTAAGATCTATAATGCCTGTTTTTTTTCCCTTCTGCTTTTCCACCAATAATACACCGGCGCAACTTAACTCCACATCATCGGGGTGAACACCAAAGGCAAGCACATCTAAGTCCATAAATCTATACTTTCAGAATTTTGGCGAATGTACGTTTTTTTAGTTGGAAGCGTGTAGCAAAACATCCCATAATTGCCTGTAAATGTGATAAAAATAACTAGCCGGGGGAGCCGAATTTTACAATCGGTTTTTGAAGGTCTTCAAAACCATGCATTCTTTGTACTTCCCGCACAAATTTTTCAATGAGAGCATCGTCTTTCCTTGGATCGTAAGACTGCTTCAAATTGCTGCTAAAGAAAAAAGCTACCGTTTGATAAAGCCTTGCGTTGAAGCCCCCCTTGTATTCCTTAATGATTTCGTAGCAATTATTCCCCGTCTCCCGGTTAATGAGTTTCATGAGCACTTTGCCCTGGTATACCGACAAATCGGTGAGGGGCGTTGTAAACTCCTTTTTAAGTTCAGCCTCCCGGGACCGGATGTATTTTTTACGATCTTCTTTTTTGGATACAGTAGCCAACTTGTTGTTGATGTCGTTCATAACAAGTCCTGCTCTACGGGCATAAGGATAGGTAACGTAAACTGCGTTGCGCAGCCGGTTGTACTTTGCCCGTTCACTCATTTGTGCTTCAGACAAAGTAGACAGCAGGAAAATATTTTCGAGCGTCTTAGCTTCCAGTGTATCACCATTGTAAATGACTGCCTGGGTTATAATGGTATCGTTCACTCCATACCCGTTTTGTGCCCCGGCCACGGATGGCAGCATCAGGGTGCAGCTAAAGAAAGCCGCTGGCAGAAACATATGAAGTGTTTTCAACAATTTCATTAACGTAAAATTAAGGCAGGCAGTTTACTCTTTAATACATTGGGGGCATTAAAGTAACCTTTGGCGAGCTCTTTATGTTTTTTATAACGATCCCTTTTTGTGTATAATTGCTGCATATAAAAAAATCTCCCTGCAATTTCTAAGGGAGATTTTAAAAAAAAATTTGAATTACTTTCTAATTATTGGCAAAAAGGAACATGTAAACCAGTGATGCAGTTATTAAAACGAGGGTTACTGCAGTTTGAATCCGGGAGAACTTTCCTCTTTGCACCATACTTATTACCATCCCCAGCGCCATGATGATGAGGCCAAGCCACACCAGGTTCACATAAGGGAACACATATGTTTTAACAGTTACAAAGTCAATGAGCTTGTCAGATTCTTTGATGCCGAGTTTTATGTTGTGATCATCGCTTACCCCGGCAAACCGCAGGTAAAGATTTTGCGCATACAAGGTATCGTCCCGGTGCACAATGCCCAGCGAGTCTACTTCTATCAAAGGTGTAGCCGCATACTTCACTCCTTCTTTGCTCACTACGGTGAGATCTGCCATCAGCGCAACATCTGTAGAAGCATAGTTATAACGCCCGTTACTGGGATTTTTTTCCACCTTGTTTAAAATGATGTAACCATTGCCATAAAAGCTAGTGTCTCCCTGGTGCAGTTCTACAATCTTAAACTGGGCAGTGTCTTCAGAAACATCGTCGTTCAACGCATAAGAAATATAGGTGTACACATCTTCTGTTAAGTAGTTGCGTGTGTCAGGATTGCTGCTCATGTTGTTGTCCTTCATCATGTACACATCCGGACTAAGTTGAAAACTTTCTTTGACTACATTATCGGCTCCCTTCTTTTCAAAATTAAGCTGGTAATATTTTCTGCCATCTTCCTTGCCCGAAGAGTCTTTGCGGTAGGTAACCTCATACTCACCCATGCGGGTTGGTACATCTCTTATCAGGGTAAGATTTTCCTTAGGGTCATCCTTCTCTTTGGTCATAGGATCTGTGCCGGCTGCAAAATTGATTCCGTTTACCATGCTGCTGCTGATGACTTTTTTGTTTCCGGAGGAAACGAGCATCCCTATCAGCATCAGCGCAAAGCCTGCATGGGCAATGGAAGCGCCGCCACTAAAGAGCTTACCCTTTAGTACCAGCCAGATGTACATGGCATTGGCCACCAGCGCATAAATGGTTGCAAAAAGGGCGACGTAAATAGCGCCCAGAAAACCGGCACCATGCTTATAATAAGTAATAGGGTAAACCACCACGATAGCAGCAGTTGCAACGGCTGCAATCAATGTGGGCAATGCTATTTTCTTGAGTAGGTAATCCTTACCCGTAGTCTTGTATTTGAGGTATTGTGTAACAGCCGTCAGGAGACCAATGATGATGGCAATAAGTGCGGCTACTTTGTTGTAAGAAAACTCAACATCTTCTGGCGGAGCTATCTTGGTACCAAAGGCATAGTTGATAACCGGTACCGATGTTTTTGCACTGATAAAGATGGCCGATAGAAAAAATACAAGCGAGCCAATGAACATCCAAAACTCCCGGGAATTGGTGTTTTCCTCTTTGTGTATAGCGGGAATATTTTTGTAGTTCACTGCAAATAAGGTGAGACCCGGCAGGGTAAAAGAAAGTACAAAAAAACCAATCATCACGTTGATGGCTTTGCCTGCTTCGGTAAATGAATGCACGGAAGTGTCGCCCAACACCCCGGTACGTGTTAGAAAAGTAGAGTAGAGTACAAAGCAAAAACTTAAAATGGCAAATAAATAAGTAGCCCGCAAGGAGTGGCTCGTTGATTTAAATACCAGCATGGTGTGTAATCCTGCTATCAGAATAAGCCATGGAACCAGGGATGCATTTTCCACAGGATCCCAGGCCCAGTAGCCGCCAAAACTCAGCGATTCGTAAGCCCATTTTCCGCCCATCATAATACCTACTCCTAATACACAGGCACTGAGTAAAGTCCAGGGTAAAGCTGCCTTTACCCAATCTCCATATTGTTTGCTTTTGAGGCCGGCATAGGCAAATGCAAAAGGAACAATGGTGCTGGCAAAACCAAGGAATAGCACCGGTGGGTGAATAACCATCCAGTAATTGCGAAGCAAAATATTGAGCCCCATACCATCTTTTAGAAAGCTTAGGTAATTAGGCTGGCTAAATATTGGGGCGGCTATTTCGTTGCGGGTGAGTGTAAACAGGCTATTACCAATTCTTACATCAAACACATAAATACCCAATATCATCATCATCAAAAAGAATTGCGCAAAACTAATCACCGTCATAAGGTATGGTTCCCAATGGCTTACCATGGCCGCTTTGCGTTTTAGAATAATAGTGCTTCCAAAAATACAATGGCAAAGAGACCACAATAGGAAACTACCTTCCTGGCCTTCCCAAATGCAGGCCAGCAGGTACTTGCTCTCCAACTCCTTGGAGGCATGTTTGTAGGCGTACATGTATTCGTAAAGATGGTTGGCGCAAATGTAGAATACGATGGCAAAAACCGTTACCACCGAAATTACCTGTGTGAAAAATATGCCGCGGGCATAAGTAAGCCACCGTTTTTTCTCAACAAGGTCTGTTTTGCCGGAGGCAATAAAAAAACTGATGGTAGCAAGCAGGGATGCGATAAAGGAAAGAATAATAAAAAAATGTCCTATCTGTCCGGGTAATAATTGTTCTCCTATAAAATTCATTTACAACGTATTGGTTTGGCAAAATTTAGTAACTGGTGGTGGTCTCGGTTACATTTTTTTTAAGTTGTTCTTTATCATCCTTGTATTTGCTGGGGCATTTCAACAATATTTCTTTGCATTCAAATTGCCCATCTTCCATCTTACCTTTCATTACAATGCGTTCGCTCTTTTCAAGGTCAGCAGGTTTGCTATTGTGGTACACCACTTTTGTTTGTGCACCCAGGCTGTCTATTGCATAAAAAGACAGGTAATTAGGGTTTTTGATCGGATCATAATCTATGGGCTGAGACTTGTCGAGCTTTGCTATTAGGTGTACAAATTTGCCGGGCTTTTGTTTGGCAGAATTTACAGTATCATAGGTAGAAAAGTCCACGGAGTATGCCAGTAGTCCCACAATAACTGCAGCAATGCCTATAAGGATAATGATATGCGTCTTTTTCATATTTTTTGTATTTCTGTGGAAGAAAAAAGCCTTTATTTTGCAATCATAAAAACAAAACCCGGGGCAATATCAAAACTTGTTTTTCCGTTATTTATTAATCGCTGCAAAGGTACTTCAATTCAAGTTTGCTACGTAAATTAAAGCGTCCTTTTTATGTCTCTCTCAAATGTTTTTCTCAATTATATTTGCAAAAATTTAAAACATCGAAATGCCAGATCTCTCTGACTATGACCCTAACTCCGTAGGCAATCCCGACAACAATATTTTTGGACTTCCAACCACAGAAGAAGACGCCCGCCTGGTTATTTTACCAGTGCCGTGGGAAGTAACAGTAAGTTACAATGCAGGCACAGCAAGGGCTCCGGAACATGTTTTAAATGCCAGCTTGCAAGTTGACCTTTTTGACCCGGATATGACCGACACCTGGAAGCAAGGTTTTTACATGCGGCCAGTAGACAAAAAAGTACTTACAAAAAGCGACTACCTGCGTAAGGAAGCGGAGCTTTATATCAATTACATAGCGCATGCAGAGATTGTTGCCGATAACAAATTCATGTGCAAGTCGCTCAAAGAAATTAACGCCGGAAGCCTTTTTCTTAACAATTGGGTGTATGATCAAACCAGTGAGTTGCTTCAAAAAGGTAAACTCGTAGGCTTGTTGGGTGGCGATCATAGTACACCATTTGGTTATATAAAAGCTATTGCGGAGCGTTTCCCCGAATTTGCGATTTTACAAATAGATGCGCATTGTGACTTAAGGGAGGCTTATGAAGGCTTTGTGTACTCGCATGCGTCTATTATGTACAATGTGTTGAAAGAAATAGGGGAGGTCAAAAAATTAGTACAGGTTGGGATACGAGATTTTTGTGATGAAGAACTGAACTACATCCACAACAGCGATAGCAGGGTAGTTACTTTTTTTGACAAAGTAATTAAAGAGCGTCAATACGAAGGCGAAACCTGGAAGAACATTGTTGCTGACATTGTTTCTCATCTACCAGAGCACGTATTTGTTAGTTTTGACGTAGATGGGATGGATCCTAAACTTTGCCCGCATACCGGCACGCCTGTGCCCGGTGGCTTTGAAGTAGAACAAATTTTTTACCTGCTTAAGAAAGTTCAGCAGGCCGGCAAAAAAATCATTGGGTTCGATTTAAATGAAACGGGGGTAAGCGCAAACGAGTGGGATGAAAATGTGAGTGCCAGGATTTTGTACAAATTGTGTAGCCTTCTTGCAGCCACCAATCCTCAATGATTGAAACCTATAGCATAGAGATACCCAATGACAAACTTTCCTCTTACAGGCTTGTAACGCTAATTGTTTCCATTATTAACCTGTTGGCATTTGCCTATGTAGCGTTGAATGAGCCCCCGGGTTACGCAGCCATGGCAATCTACTTTGGGCTAGCCTTGAGCGCAGGCGCTTTGGTAGCCATCCTGCTTAAACGCTTCGGCAAAAGTATTGCTGATTTATGGCCGGCAACGGCACTTGTAGCCTGCGCTCTTATCTGGCTGCAGGCAGATAATTTTTTACCAGGATTGTTGTTGATTGTTTTTGCGGTAATGAGCGTTGTGGCCCAAAGGAAACCTGTCATTCAATTTGAAAAAGAACAGATAATTTATCCCTCTTTTCCTAAAAAAAAATTTTCCTGGGCAGCCATAGATTTTGTGCTATTGAAAGACGATATTCTTACCATCGAAACCCGGGACAATCACTTGTTTCAATTTACTCTAGATAAAACGGTAGCCTCCCAGATAGACAATATCAAGTTCAACCAATTTTGTGCGCATTGTGTGAGCAGTGCCTTAAAGGAAACAACCGGCGGATAATCTCCAACAGCATCCACCAACAGCCCCTGCACAGGGCTCTTAACGCTTGAAGAAGCCCTTCAATCAAATAAAAAAAACTACTTTTGCCGCTATGCAAATTCTTACTCAATCTCCTTTTATTTTATACTCTGATGGCGCTGGTAATATTTACGAAGACCAAAGCCTGTACGTAACCGGCCGGAGCGGTTGGGATGCTGTTCCGGTTCCCCTGGACGAATGGATAGACCTGCCCAATGGAGGACAGCTGTATGAACTGCCGGGTCGCCGCGGTATTGGTATAGATGTGGAGACAGGTGAGATGCGCATTTGCGAATTAGGCTGGGCTGTGGCCGCCTTCATTCCGCCAGCCCACACCGGTTTGTACATGGCCGCCTACGAAACCAAACAAGATGCGCCCACACTGCCATTATTCTGTTACACTGCAGCAGGATGGCTGGATGATAAATTATTTGTTCCGGCCGTGCGGATAGAAAAGGATGTGCGCCAGGAAAGTGAAGGCTACAATGACGATGACATAGAAAATGGTGCGGCCAACCTGCTGGAGGCTTATCCTCACAACAGGCTTGTTCAGCATCTCATGGAAAACTGCTGCATGACCTACACCTGCCCTGCAGCAAGAAATTTTGCCTTAGGCAGATGGGAGTGTCCGGTACCCGCCTCGCCGGCTTGCAATGCCAACTGCATTGGATGCATCAGTTTTCAACCAGTTGAGGAAACAATTGTGAGCACGCAGGATCGGCTATCGTTTCGCCCTACGGCAGAAGAGATCGTGGAGTTTACCGTACCTCACCTGGAGACCGCTCCTTTTCCACTCATAAGTTTTGGACAAGGTTGCGAGGGCGAACCTTTGCTGATGTGGGAAACCATCAGGGAAGCGATCATAGAGATAAGGAAACACACACAAAAAGGAAATATAAACATCAATACAAACGGGAGTATGCCCAAGGCCGTAAAAGCTTTGTGTGAAGCAGGCCTCAACAGCATCAGAGTGAGTACGAACTCTGCAAGAGAACACATTTATACTCCCTACTACCGCCCCAACAATTATGAATTTGCCGACATCATTGAAAGCCTCAAAATTGTGAAAAGCTTCGGTGGCTGGACGAGCATCAACTATTTTGTTTTCCCCGGCATGACGGACAGCATTGAAGAATACGAAGCACTAAGAAAATTAATTCGGGAAACCGATCTGTGCATGATTCAATGGCGAAATTTCAACATAGACCCTGACTGGTACCTGGGCAAAACTGGTGTTACCGATACCGGCGAATGCATGGGCGTTAAACAAATGATGGAACTGATTCGGGAAGAATTTCCGAATCTAAAGTTTGGTTACTTCAACCCTTCCATGGAAAGAATTAAAGGAAATTTTGAAGAAGATTTTGCGCATTGATTTTAGAGAATAGGATATCACCGAGCTAAGATGATTCAACACAGGATCTAAGCTCATTTGTCCTTGGATCAAATTTAGCTTAGACCCCGAACTATAAATTCGAA
>JANPJW010000099.1:0-10577 GCA_031425715.1 Chitinophagaceae bacterium
AACGCTTCACTTAAAATTTTAACCATGAAAAAATACTCCAGCGCATTACAGCAAAAGATTTCGATTTTTTTTGCACTGCTGTTAGTAGCATGCTACAGCCAGGCACAGGATAGTACTGGCACCGCAGGTGGCATGGGTGCAGAAACTTCCTCTTACGGTCCTACCTGGGTGTGGATGACGGGTGCCGTCATATCTATCTTACTCATCATCTCTCTCATAAGATGGAACACCAATAAAAAGACGAGATCAAATTAGTTGTAACTATGTGCCCTGGGCTGTAGTGTTAATAAAAATAGGTTGTCTCAAAAACAAGCAGGCATTTCACAGCAAGAGCACAAAGAAATACAAAGGAGACAACGGGCCCAATTGATGATCAATCATTGTTTCGTTGTCTCCTTTGTTTCGTTGTGTGAAACTTTCTTTGATTCGGTTTATTCCTTCTCTACCTTCACCCCTATTACCGGCAATGCCTGCTCCCTGATCTTTTGATTGAGCAGGGCTACATCTGTCGTCATAATTCTTTTCAACGTATTCAACTGCACATCTGCTTCGCCAGATAAAATAACAAACGCATCCTTAACCTGTTTTGCAGGTGCTGCATTACCACTGCTTGCAAAGTCGTACAATCCCGAAATCTTATCATCCAGGCGAATGGGAAAATTTAATACATCCTGCGAACTCTTAGCCTTTGTCTGGTGCAGGGCTTCTTCTACCCTTGTCATTTGTTTATTGATAGAATCTGCCAATTGTTTGATGGGTTGCGGAATTGCTTTTCCCTGCAAGGCCACAAAATCATTCACTTGTTTGCGCAGCATGGTTATGTTTCCAATGGCCTTTTGAATTTCGGAAAACTTATCCCGCACGCCCAGTAAAAAATTAAATTGGTCTTCGTAATCCTGCTGACTGAGTTTGTAAACAGGATTAGCCCTGATGGTAAACTGGCCGGCTACAGAATCTCTACCAGACCTGATTTTATAGAAATATTCACCGGGTGCAGCCTTTGGTCCGGGTACGGTACCATGCCACAGAATCAAACCATTCACTTTCTCGGCGGAGTCGTAGCGCATGTTCCAAACAAACTTGTTCATACCAGCAGCAATATCCAGTTTCTTATTTTTTTCTTTAGCGGTGTTGCTGTAGGTGTTGATCAATTTTTTGTTTTTATCCATTATGTCGATACTCACCTGGGTTGAATCATCTACTTTTTGCAGATAATAATTGATCACCGTTCCGTTTACAGGGTTCATGCCAGCATTTTTTGCTTCCATGTTTTGAAAGCCGTCAAAACGATACGCATCGTTTACTGCAAAGGTTGCCAGGCGCCGTGAAGTTAGATCCGCTTCTTTTTGC
Organism: Chitinophagaceae bacterium; assembly: GCA_031425715.1. Lineage (GTDB taxonomy): Bacteria > Bacteroidota > Bacteroidia > Chitinophagales > Chitinophagaceae > Ferruginibacter. Next base: position 1,351 of record JANPJW010000099.1, read on the forward strand.
TGCACCATGCTCAGGTCATCTAATATATAAAAAGAGCGCCCCTGCGTGGCCACTATCAAATCATTGTCTTTAATGGCAAGATCGGTGATGGGTACCATCGGCATGTTCAGCTGAAAAGATTTCCAACTCATACCATCATCGTAACTGATGTACATGCCATATTCTGTGCCGGCATACAGCAAGCCAGGCCGCTTTCTATCTGCTCTCAGGGTGCGGGCAAAATGCATACCGGGTATCCCATTGGTAATTTTCTGCCAGGTTTTACCGTAGTCTTCTGTTTTAAAAATATAAGGGGCAAAATCATCAGCCTTATACTTTGTTCCCACAAAATAAGCCTTGCCTTTTTTAAATGGATCTGTTTCCACGCTGTTCCACATCATCCACTTTCCGGCTGCAGGCGGTGTTACGTTTTCCCAATTCTTACCACCGTCTTTGCTCACATGTATGAGGCCATCATCGCTGCCCGTCCACAATAAATTTTCCTCCAATGCAGATTCTGCAGCAGTAAAAATGGTACAATAGACTTCAACGCCGGTGTTGTCTTTTGTAATGGGGCCACCACTGCTGGCCTGCCGACTTTTATCATTTGTTGTAAGATCTCCGCCAAGCGCCGTCCAGGAAGCTCCTTCATTTTCTGTTACAAAAAGGTGATTACCGCCAGCATATAATTTCTTTGGATTGTGTGGAGAAAAGAAAATAGGGAAGTTCCATTGAAATCTGTATTTGGCTACATCTATACCTCCACCCAGTGGGTCATCAGGCCATACACTCACGGCACGGTTTTCACCCGTACGATGGTCTAACCGGGAAAGGTAGCCGCTGTAATTTCCACCATACACAATATCCGGATTCAGGGGATCTGCCACTACATAACCACTCTCGGCTCCAGCCGTGGGCATCCAATGATCGGTAGTTATTTGCCCGTCATCACTGCGAGAAAGTATTCTAACCGTACTATTGTCTTGCTGTGCTCCGAGTACCCGGTAAGGAAAATGATTGTCTGTACTTACCCGGTAAAACTGGCCGGTAGGTTGGTTTTGATAGGTGCTCCAATCTTCGCCGCCATTGAAACTTATTTGTGCACCGCCATCATCCGCTATGATCATGCGATTACTGTTCTCAGGGTCTATCCACAAATCATGGTGATCGCCGTGAGGTGTACGAATATTTCTAAATGTTTTACCGCCATCGGTACTCTTTAAAAAATTTACATTGAGCACATACACCAAATTTTCATTTTTAGGATCTACAAACACTTTTGTATAATACCATGCACGCTGACGAATACTGTTATCGCTGTTTACCAGCGTCCAGTTCTGTCCTGCATCGTTGCTCACAAACAAACCACCCCCTGGGTTTTCTACAAGGCTGTACACTTTGTCTGTATTAGCCTGGCTCACGGCCATGCCCACGATTCCCCAAACGCCTTTTGGCAAACCTTTATTGGCAGAAATATCCATCCAGGTATTGCCACCATCTATGCTCTTCCACATACCACTGCCCTGCCCTCCGCTTTCCATGCTATACGGTGTGCGCAAAATGCGCCAGGTGCCTGCATACAACACCAATGGATTGCCTGGCTCCATTACCAGGTCGCTGCAGGCTGTTTGATTGTTTACATACAAAACTTTCTTCCAGGTTTTACCGCCATCGGTAGTTTTAAATACGCCCCGCTCTTCATTGGGACCAAATAAATGGCCTACGGCTGCTACCCAAACCACATCTGGGTTTTTTGGGTGAATAAGAATGCGCAAAATGTGCCGGGTATCTTTGAGACCAAGATTGCGCCAGTTGCGACCACCATCGTCAGAGCGCCAAATGCCGAAGCCTTCGCTCACATTACCCCTCAAAGTTCCCTCGCCCTCACCTACATACAGGATAGTGGGATCGCTGGGGGCCACGCTCACAGCACCTATACTGCCGCCAAAAAATTTATCTGAAATATTCTTCCAGTTATTACCGCCATCCATCGTTTTCCAAACACCGCCGCCAGTAGCACCAAAATAAAATATATTTTTTTGTTGCAAGTCTCCGGCCACTGCCCCACTTCTCCCACCACGATAAGGCCCGATAGAACGGTAATTTACGCTGCTGAAATAAACACTGTCGTCATCAACCACAGCTGCTTTATTTTTTTGTGCTTTCGCCAACCCGCCAAGGGACAGCAGTGTCATTAGGAAAATTGCTTTTTTCATTTTTTACATTTAATGGATGCAATGATAAATTAGGTTTGAAAGATACGAATGATTGGATATTTTAAATCGGGGAAGAGAACCGATTATGCAAAAAAAATGATTTCACCAGCCCAGCATTTTTTATTTATGCTAACAAATAAAAAGGCAACTTTATGTGGCACGCAAATAATAACACATGAAACTTTTTTTGATACTCACCAGTTTACTTTATTCCCTTGCAGCCTGCAAACCCAGCCAGCAAGGATTTGATCAAAAGGGCAGACAATCTGCTCCACCAGTACTTTCGGGCACGCTGGCAGCAAAACAAGTGAACGGCGTTGACTTTTTTGCAAAGGGCAGTCAGCCTGCAACCTGGAGCCTTGAAATGGATTTCGGAAATCTTGTAAGATTCAAATCTGTGGATGGTACCGAAGCCAATGCTTCTGCTGCACAACCTGTGAATTTAGCAGCGCAAAAAGCAACCAGTTTTACCAGTGCCGGCGATGTGCAGGTAATGTTGTATGATGAGCCATGTAAAGATCCGCTCACCGGAGAAGCATTCAGCAAAAAGGTAACGGTGAGGGTGAAGGAAAAACTGTACGAAGGTTGCGGGCAATATCTTTTTGATGCCAGCTTGCATGGCAAATGGCAGTTAGAAAAAGTAAATAACAACCTGGTAAATAAATCAGATTTCGCCAAGGGCTTACCACAGCTAGATCTCGACTTGCAACAACAAAAACTCACTGGCCACAATGGGTGCAACCAACTCTCAGGCAATTTTGAAGTGATGGGTAGCAAGATCAGGTTTAGCAATTTGGCACAAACCCGCATGGCCTGCCCCGGCAACAAGCCTGGCCTCGAATTTACCCCACTCATTAGTGGGCAAACCATCGACTATTATTTTAAAGATGGCCGGCTGTACTTCTACTTGCAGGACGACAGCCTCCTTATCTTTAGCAAAGCGTAAACTGGCAATTAAACACCTGCATTCATTTTAAAATCTACTTTGCACACGGGGTGATGTTTCACCGGAAAGTTACAAGAATTGGCAATGAAACATTTCTCACCGGCCAACTGGTGTAATTCATTTGCCCTTGCAATCATAGAGGAGTGCGCCACTGTTACATGTGGGTGCAACATTACTTCTGTAAATTTTCCGCCCTGTACATGATGTTCGTCCAAACTGCCTGTTGCAAGATCAGTATAAGCCGTTACCACAATTCCCTGGTCGGCACATAAATGCAGGTACCATAGCATGTGACAGGAAGAAAGGGAAGCAAGAAATAATTCTTCCGGGTTGTACTTGTCGGCATCGCCCATAAAGGCAGCCGCTGATGATGCCAGGATAGTGGGCTTCTGACTGGCAGAAATTGCATGGCTGCGATCGTAGCCTTTGTAAGCGAGGGTACCCTCTCCACGGTTACCCGTCCAGGTAACAGTGGTTTTGAAATGATGTAGATTGTTCATGTGCTTTATTTTTTTATATAGTAAGAAATAGGATGATCATTTATGAAAACATTCTGTAATACTGCGTCTCCGTTCTTCACTTTTACAAGCGCATAGGTTTTTTGGTTGCTGTCTGCTGCTGCCTTTGTGTAAGCCTTTTCTGCTTCAGGGGCTTTGCTTTCTTCCATGTAGAATCTTTCAAATGGCCATTCAATAAAAACTTCTTTTAAGCTGTCGTAGCTAACATAGTTTATGGTTGCTTTAATAATGTCTGTAGACGACTCTGGCATTTCTTTGTGAAGGGCTGCAATATTTGCAAAGCCTGCACTGTCTTGTGATACCTGAACGTACACTGCTTCACCTTGCAGCCATTTTTGTGTTGCGCTGGGTTTAAATGAAGTAGCCTGTAGCCGCAGCACAATATATTTACCACGAAAAGGATCATTGGGGTCTACAGGTGCAGAGCGAAACTTGTAGGCCTTGCCATTTTTTAAAACAGACTCCTTGTTAAAAATCATGGCTGCCGGTGCCCACAACTGCAACAGCACCATCAACACAAAGGCAATCCAGATTATTTTTTTACTGTACATGTTGCTTTCTTTTTTTGGCAAGCCGGCTATTGGCTATAAAAAATCCTGCACCCACCGCTACAAACATCAAACCCCGCAAAACGAAACTGATATTGGTATCAAAAAAACGACAGATTACCAACACTGCTATAATCAATAAGCCATAGTTTAATATACCTATATGGTTGAGCTGCAAGCCACGCTGCATTGTAAAGATAGCGGCAGCAAGCACCAGCAGGTTTGTCAGTATCACACCAGCTATAGGAGCACCCACTCCTATGAAATACATAGCAATAAAGATTATAAATACAAAGCCCATCGGATTTACAGGTGCTGCATTGCGATTGCGAAGCTGCAGGTATAACAGATAACTGGCAGCCAGCGTAGCAAGGGTCATGGCCAATAACTCCTGCAACGAGGGTTTGTTATTAGCGGAAGACAATTCCAGCCAGAAAAACTTAAAGCTTAGTACGAGCAACATAATCATGGTGCCCAGGGAGCCGATAACCAGGTAGCCATTGCTAAGAAGACGCTTAAAACCAAACCAGGGCATGGTGCCTAGGAGATAGAAAACCGCAAACATACTCATGTAAGCAATAGGCATCAGCAGTGCATCGTTGCTGGCAACCGTACCAAGGGAAATAGTAAGCGAGAGGGCGAAGAACCAATGATGAAAAAAAGTTGCATTGTTTGAAGGCTTATTTTTTACCAATTGAATGTAAAATGGTACTACCAGCAAAAGCAGCCCCCAATAGTAATGGTTATCTGCGGCGTTGTAACCATAGCCATCCTCAACGCCAAACGCTGTGATACCTACAAGGTATAGCAGAGAAACCATTGAAGAAGACATGATGTAAATGAGTGGAAAACTGAGTAACATCCAGGTAAGTAGAAAGCTGGCAAGGTTGCCGGGAATATGGTATACCTGGGCTACCAATGCAATAGAGGCCCCCACTGCAAAAAAGAGGAAACTGGCGCTGCTCTCTCTCCAGGTTCTGTTGTCTGCTTTTTTAAACAACGTAAAACCACAAAGAACCTGGCCTGCAACCAGCGGTATAAAAGAGAAAAATAATTTTATAGCATGCGGCAAGGTATCCCAATTGTGTGCAACCATTAAGATGATACCCAGACCCACCAGCACAGCGCCGAGTATGCCAAAAATCAGATTCGTTTTGGCAGGTTGCTGTTGTTCTTGTTGGAGGTAATAAGCCCGCACTTTGGCTGCGGCTTCTTCTGTTAAAACGCCGTTGTTAATTAACTCAGGAAGGGCGTTTAAAATATTCCTGGCCATATTGTATCAATTGACTGGTCTATTCTCACATATGCAATAGCAAAGCTTGTAAACATGCCCAAAAGGTAATTTACAATTTGCACACAACATAATAAATACCAGCCTATTTTCTCACAAAGTGGCGTTCGCAACCATTGGCGGTGAGGAGACTGTAGGGCAATTATTTCTCCAATGGAGGCAACGCCGATTATGGGATGGGTAAACTGCAGGTAAACCTGCTGCCTTTTCCCGGATGGGATTCTACAGAAATATTCCCGCCATTTTTAAGTAAAAATTCTTTGCAAAGAATCAGACCGAGGCCAGTGCCTGACTCGTTAGAAGTTCCCTTGGTAGTGTAAAAATCATCGCCAAACAACTTGCCTAAACTCTCCTTGGGTATGCCTGTGCCCGTGTCTTGCACAAATAGTTCAACACCTTGCATTGTCTGGCTTGCTCCAATGCAAATCTCACCTTCTTCCGGGGTAAATTTAATGGCGTTGCTCACCAGGTTTCTGAGCACCAGGTTCATCATATCCTTATCTGCATAGATATAGACTGTTTCTTCTATTTTGCTATTGAGGTACACGTTCTTTGCCTGTGCCTGCAGGCGCAGTAATTGTTTTACTTCTTCTATGAGCTCCGTTACTTCTATTAGTTGCATGTTTACCTGGGAGCCAGACATTTGGCTCCTTGCCCATTGTAATAAATTTTCCATCAGGTTAGTGGTGTAGTTAAGGTCTGACACGATATCTGGCAGCAGCAGTTTTATTTCATCGCCAGGCAAGTCATATTTTTCCATGTTGGAAAAAAGATTTCGCAGGCTGTAAATGGGCGTTCTTAAGTCGTGGGAGATAATGGAAAATAACTTGTCTTTTACCCCGTTTAGTTCCTTTAGTTCTCCTGTTTGTTTTTGTAAAAGGGATACCTTGTCGTTGATCTCGGCCTTTTGTTTTTGAATTTTTACATAGCTTTTTTTAAGCTTGGCATTTTTACCGAGGATTCTTTTCTGGAAGCTTGCATTTTCCTTCTTTATCAAAAACAAACCAACAAATATGAAAACCATCGCCAATATATGATTGGCAACATAGAAGGCAAAATTGAGTTCTTCTATTCTATACTGGTAATCGTTGCGAATAATGTACACAAAGAAGTAACAGCCCGCAGACAATGCGAAAGCCAGGATAATGTTGCGGATGTTTTTCAAGAAAAAAACAGATAGCACGCTGTATAAAATAAAAAACAACTCTATGCCTACGTCTATGCCTCCTGTGTATACGAGGGCGGTGGTAAGGGGATAAAGGGTAAAGTATACCAACATGGAAGATTCGTACCTGCGATAATAATTTAGGAGCAGTACCGCAAAGCTGATAAAGGCGGGTGAGCAGGCTACCACCCATGCTATTGGGGGCAAGTACCCGTCGTTAAATAATGCGGCTAAGGGCAAAAAGATACCCGTTAAAAATCCCAGGAAGTTAAGTTGATTGAAAATGTAAAGCTTTCGAATGGTGGGGGCATCTAAATGAGGGTGAACGCCAATTTGCATAATGCTGCGGCGAACATTTTGAAGCAGGTTAATAAAAAACATCTTACAACAGTTAGGTTTCAGTAATGTGCAACACAGTCTTCAATATTCTCAAATAGTTAGGGCAAAAATATTGAACGAGGCGAGAGATTGAGGATTGTGGCTATGGGTAGTAACGAAATTATTTCCAATATAGTTTCTGGAGCTAAAAAAAATGTGGAGAGTAAAAGTCAGGATCTCTTCGGAGTACACGATGTATGGGGAGATCTGCTATTTTTCATTCAGCCGCGGCCTCAATCTTTGTTTCGATTTATTAAATACCATATTGCCCTTATCAATTCCTTTGCGCAGTTCTTTCTGTACCTCTTCAGGAAGCTGATACACTTCTTTGCAGGCATCGCTGCAACAACCATCAAACTTTACCGCACAAGTTTCGCATTGAATAAAAAGCAGGTGACAACCATCGTTCAGGCAATTGGTATGGGTATCGGCCGGCTTGCCGCATTGGTGACAATGTGCTATTATTTCATCTGTGATGCGCTCGCCCAGTCTGTCGTCAAACACGAAATTCTTGCCATGAAATTTACTCGGCAATTCCTGTTGGCGGATGGTATTAGCGTAATTAATAATACCACCTTCCAGGTGAAAAACATTTTTAAAGCCATGATGTAGCATGTAGGCACTTGCTTTTTCGCAGCGGATACCACCCGTGCAATACATAATAATATTTTTATCTTTTTTATGCTGCAACATTTCCGCTGCCATGGGCAACTGATCTCTGAAAGTATCGCTTGGTATTTCAATAGCATTTTCAAAATGCCCTACTTCATATTCGTAGTGGTTGCGCATATCTACCACGATCGTATCAGCATCGTTGGTGAGCAAATTAAATTCCTGCGCATTCACGTAACTGCCTTTATTGGCCATGTCAAAATCGGGATCGTCTATACCGTCTGCTACAATTTTAGGACGCACTTTTATTTTCAATACCCAAAAAGATTTTCCCCTTCCTGTTTTACCATCCTTACTCTCCTCGCTGTCTACAGCAATGTTCAATCGTATATTTTGCAAGGCATCAAACCGATTCAAAAAATCCTTGAAGGCATGCATGTTATGCTCCGGTACACTTACTTGCGCATTGATACCTTCCTGCGCAATGTAAATACGGCCAAATACATTCAGGTCATTCAAACCTGCATACAGGGTGTCCCTGAAGGCAGCAGGATTTTCTATAAAAAAATATTGATAAAATGAAATGGTATGCCGGCTAAAGGTTTCGGCTGCCAGGCGCTTTTTTAGCTCCTCCTGGCTAAGGCGGTTGTATAATGGGGCCATAAATCTGATTCCTTGTTAAATGGAAAATCTTTTTAATACACCGGGTTGCCGGTGCATGAGTAGATTGGATGCTTGCAGGGCAAACCAAATTTTTCTGGCGCAAAGATAATCAAGTCAATTTAAAAGCTAACGGTGGCTGTGTTGCTTCCCCGGTTCACATTAATGCTGCCTCCAAGAATACCGCCGGCGCCAATGCGAATGCCTGTAGTACCGGCATTGCCATCCTCAAAAGATTTCACAAAATCTACCCTGAATACTTTTAAAATATTTTCTATACCGGCAAATAGCTCCAGGTGATTGTTGTCTTTGTTTACAAAAAATGTATTGCTACCTGCCACAAGGTTCCAGTTCAATCTTTTGAACAAGGGAATTTTATTGGTGAGCAATCCGTTGAAATGATGTTCTATGTGTCCGTATACAAATGTAGATGCAATGGTACTGTTTGCATAAAAAGAAGCCAGTTGAAAGCTGTTGAGGTATTCGCTGGCTGCCACCGAACGGTTTCCATTGAAATGCTGATAGTCCTGGATGTATACTTTTTTATTGTTTAAGAACCCACCCACCCCCAGGTGGTATTTGAACAAACCTGCCAAACGAAGGTTCCTGTCGTCTTTTACAGAAAATCTCCATTTATCAAAATCTACATCGCTGCCTGCAAGGCCTGCAATACCCTTGATATAAGCTAAGCTAAAAGTAGGGTACTTAGAGCCAATGGCAATTTTGCTGTAGGGCAGCTGGATGTAACGTTGGCCTGGCTTAAAGCTTACTATAGCGGTAAACACAGCGGCCTGGTGAGGCTCAAACTGCGCCGCTATTTTTTCGTCAGGATAATTGGGCGTAATTCTAATACTGTCATTTTTATAAATCGTGAAGTTGCTTGTATTGTTCAGCGGAATTCTGTCTTCATACAA
>JANPJW010000100.1:0-16027 GCA_031425715.1 Chitinophagaceae bacterium
GCAATATTTTTTCCCTTGTTACCACTTCATTCTTATTTTCTATCAGCAGTTTCAACAACATGGCTTCCCGTTTGGACAACATAATTTGTTCATCCTTTTTATTGGTGCCAATCAACCCTCTGAAATCAATTTTATTTTTCCCAAATTCATATATGTCGGGCAGATTTTTTTTAACAGCCATCTGCTCACTTTTGCGAATGAGTTTGGTTACTCTTAAAAGTAATTCTTCCAGGTTGAAGGGTTTGGTAAGGTAATCGTCTGCACCTTTTTTAAGCCCCAATACCCTATCGGCACTGCTGTTTTTTGCACTTAAAATCAGAATGGGTACTTCGTTGTTGCTAAGGCGGATGGTTTCGCAAACGCTAATGCCATCCAGTTCGGGCAACATTACATCTAAAATAATGAGGTCAAAATGCTCCTGTTGAAAAAATCGCAGCGCTTGTTCCCCATCATAGCTGCTGGTTATTTCATAGCCTTCCAGTTCCAGGTTTAGTTTTAATGCCTCCTGCAAATTCTCCTCATCTTCTACCAATAAAATAGAATAAACCTTTTCTGCCATATTTAAATTTTAAACTACTACTGCAAGCTGAATGGTAAAGGTACTCCCGGCAGGCGCATTGTTTTGTGCGAAAATATTTCCGCCATGATTTTTAATAATTTTTTTGGTGATGTATAATCCCAGGCCCGTGCCCTTTGCCCGCTTGGTGGCTTCATTGCCCAGGCGGTAAAACTTCTGAAACACTTTTTTCTTTTCATCATCGGCTATGCCAGGGCCTTCATCCTTTACCTGTATTTCTGCCACGGTATCGTTCAATTCGAGGGCTACCTCCACGGCAGTTTCCCGTGCAGAATATTTTACAGCGTTTTCCAGCAAGTTATCAAAAGCTATTTGAAGCAACATTTTATCGCCGGTAATAATAATATCGTCCTCTATTTTTTTTAAGAAAATCCTTTGCGGATAGCGCAGGGTAAAATCGTCTGTACAGTTGTTAAGTAATTTGCCGAGGTTTATTTCTTCTCTCACAAACCGATATCCGCCCGCTTCAATTTGCGAGGAAATAAGCATGTTGTTACAAAGGGTATCCAGGCGGGTTGTTTCGTGCAAGGTGTTGTGCAGGAGGCGCTGTTGCTGCTGGTCATCCAGTTTTCTTTTTTGCATCGTCTCCAGGTTTAGCTTTGCAATGGCAATCGGAGTTTTGAGTTCATGGGTAATGGCCATCATAAAATGCTGTTGCTCCTGGCTTATTTTAAATTGCCTTTTTACAGCCCTGTAAAAAAATATTGCACCCGTTAAAATCACCAGTAAAAACGTAGCGCCTTCCCCTGCATATTGCAACTCTTTTCTGTCAGATTCACTTTTTATGATTGCTGCCCTGTCGGGAAAACTCTGCATTTTCAATTCGCTCATTAACTCACTTTGTTTGTTGAGCGTAATGAACCAAAAAATGAGGGCGGCTACAATATAGGCCAGCAATATCCAGTAGATAAAGAAAACGCTGAATATTTTTTTTGATTTGGCAGGCATTGGTGAATGGTGAATTGTGAATGGTGAATTGTGAATGTTGAAAGGTGGAGGGTGAAAGCCTGCCCCAAACTCTGTAGGGGGTGAAAGGTCAAAGGTGAAAGGTGCCCAAGATCGTTGCAAACTTTAAAACCTTAAACGACTCAAACGTTAAACCTCTTTGCCGTTGAACCTCTTGAACCTAGTTCCGTTTATCCAAGCCCCACGAAAGTTTGTTGCGCAAGGTTTGTAAAAAATTATTCTCATTTAACCGTATTAAATTAATGCCAAAATCTTCCTTCTTCACAGCCAACTGGATTTCTTTTGATACCAGTTCCCGACGGCTATCCATGCTGCATATAAAATTATCAGTACGGCCTTCTACCTCAAAAGAAACCACATTATTGTCTGGTACAATGATGGGTCTTATATTAAGGTTATGTGGCGACACTGGAGTAATTACAAAACTTGCACTGTCCGGAAAAACAACCGGGCCATTACAGCTAAGCGAATAGCCCGTAGAGCCAGTTGGTGTAGCCACGATTAAGCCATCAGCCCAGAAAGTGTTTAGAAATTCGCCGTTCAGGTAAGTGTGTATTTTGATCATCGGCGAGGTATCACTCTTATGCAGCGTGAATTCATTGAGGGCATAAGGTACATCTCCAAACAATTGCTGGTTCGCATCCAGGTGAAGCAGGGTCCTTTTGTCTAACACATATTTTCTCTCTACCAGTGCCTCTACCGCAGAGTTTATTTCATCTCTTCCAATATTTGCCAAAAAGCCAAGCCTTCCGTAATTAATCCCTAGAACCGGGATGCCTGTATCTCGTACAAGTGTTACCGTATCCAGCAGGGTGCCGTCTCCACCGAGGCTTATGAGGCAGTCTATGCTGCTATCCATGTCTGTGCTGCTGTTAAAGGTGGAATATTTACCTTCCAGATCTACGGCAGAATAAAATTGGTTAAAAAAGTCCTGGTAAAAAACCGGTTCCGCTCCATGTTTCAGCAGCACGCTTATCAGCAATTCTATATCTTCCAGTTGATTGTTTTCAATGCCCCGGCTGTAAATAGCAATTCTCATGTAACTCTGTAAAGGGTTTTTTAAAAACCGCCTTTAGCATGCAAAAATAAACCCTTTTCGCCTAATTGATTGAAACTGTATTCTACCCTTAGGTTAAGATCATACAGGGTTAAAATATCTATGCCAAGCCCTCCTGTATAAAGAAAGCGGTTGCCCAACATAGTATCAAATTGCTTTTGAATGTAGCTGAAGCCACCATTTACAAAGGTCTTTGCAAAAATGGTAACGGGTATTGCGGGAGCTAATTTATTTTTAAATGGTATCGGAAGGTTGAAGGAAAGGAGTTTTCGTTTCAGCGTATATTTTGCCAGCCCCATCAACAAACCATCAATTACATATTTTTCCAGCCCCTGCAGGTACAGGTCTCCATAGCCCATGGCTAACTGGTTGATGTATGCCTCGGTAGCCGGTGTCTTTACTTTTAAATGAGTTTGCAGCACGCTAAACCAGCTTTTCGTATGGGCAAAAAAGCGGCTGTAATCTGCATCTGCACTAAGCATATTGATGCCACCGCTTAGGCCCAATCCTCTTTTGGCAAAGGTGAGCGTAAACAATTTACCAGAGAGTGGGTAATTGATATTGTTGGTGTTGATGTATTGGTAAGTGTAGGCCAGGTCTGTATATCCTACGTAGTTTTTTCCATTGTCAAAATAACGTGGATTATAGCGCTGGGTGATGCTATCATCTACCTTGCTGTGAGAGTAGCCAATGCTAAACACATGCCTGCGATAAAATCCTTTACGCATTATATAAGCCGCAGCAGCAGAAAAATTAGTTCGTATAAAATTATCGCCGGTTAAACGGAGTGGTAGATTTCCCTGGCTGGTTTTATACGTTACCTCCCGGTTTTGTGTATAGCCGGCTGCAACTGAGAAGCCTTCTGTGAGATTGCTGTTGCTGTATGGAGCGCTGTAGTTGAAAGAAAAGTTTCTTGTATAACCATTCAATAAAATCAGTTTTAACTGGTCCCTCCTGCCGCTTAAATTATAATGTGCAAATTTGGCACCGTACACAACCCTTTCCAGGTCTGCATTGTAAGTCTTTATCCATTCATTGATATTTCTATCTATCAGTTGAAACTGTGGTGTGGGGTAGATGTACCATTTTTCTTTCAGGCTGATGTGAACTTCTACCTCCGTGGCAGAAATAAAATGTGGCTCCAGGACTACTTCTGTAAAAAGAGCGGTGTTATAAATCAGTTCCTGGGAAAGCTGCAATTTTTCCTGGATGGAAGACGCCAGCACCGAATCACCTTTTTTAAAACGCATTTCCCTTTCTATAATGTAAGCTTTGGTTTTTTTATTACCCTTGATGTAGATGGCAGACACAAAAAGTTTGGCGGTAGAGTCTGCTACAATCCTTCCGTTTAGCCCTTCGTAAAAATCAGGTGGCTCTTGTTGTGCCATGCAGGTATTTGCCCAGCAAAAAAAAACAAGTGGCAAGAGTTTGGCAAGAGGCATGAGCAGGTAAATATCTTTAGTCGTTCGGCCGTTTTAAAAACGATCAGATGCAGTGGAATCTATACAAGTATTAAATATCGAGATAGTTCATGAGGTGGCGGTAGTTGCTGTGTATTTCGTTTTCAAATTTCTCATTGCCAAAAAAGTAAATCACATCATAATCATATCTTTCAAAAGTAGATACAACGGCAGCTATTTCCCTTTTGTTCAAATGCAATGTAACAGTAAGCAGGCCGGTAATGCTGTCTGCATTAGAATTTAAATGCAGAATGGTGCAGTCATTGCTTTCTACAATGCGGCTTATTTCGGAAAGTGCAAATTGTGAACGTTCCATTTCCAAAACAATGATGCCACCAATTTCGTTGGCGCCGGCAAAGTTGCCAAGGGTCTTTAACAAGTCGGGCATGGAGATCACACCCATAAGGTCCCCTTCTTCATTTACTACAGGAATAATGTTGGTGTCCGATTGTATGGCGGCATTTACCGCATTTAAAAAATGCACATTATCTTTTACAGAAGTGGGAATAAAATGCTCCTGTAGTACTTCAATGGGGAGCCGTTCATCTTCTGCGTCTAACAAATCTTCTTCGCTTAGCAACCCCAGGTACTTATCATCGGCAGCCACTGGCAAATGCGTAACCCTGAAGTCGGTTACCAGTTGCAAAGCCTTGGCGATACTGTCTTGCAGTTGCAGGCGGGGCAAGTTATTGTTGAGAAGGTCTACTGTTAACATGTAACGGAATTTTGGTATTTCACAATGATTCAATCGGCAAAAATCCCACCCGATTTGTAAGGAGACCAAATAATTGTCTAAACCGTTGCAGCAGGAGATTTTAATTTTGCAAGAAACCCTTCCAGGATGCTGTTGAACTCATGGGGTACTTCCATCATGGGTGCATGACCACATTTATCAATTAAGTGCAGCTCGCTGTTTGGAATAAGATTGTTGAACTCTTTACCTACAAATGGTGGTGTGATGGTATCATTGTTTCCCCAAATAAGACAGGTAGGCTGAAGAATGTTTTTTAATTCTTCTCCTAAATTGTTGCGGATGGCGCTTTTTGCCAGGGCAATAATTTTGATAACTTTTAAACGGTTGTTGGTGATCTCAAATACCTCGTTTACCAGGTCATCGGTTGCCATGGCCGGGTCGTAAAAAGTAAGCGCCGTTTTATTCCTGATGTACTCTTTGTCGCCTCTTTTGGGATAGGTATCACCCATGCCATTTTCAAACAGTCCTGAGCTACCGGTAAGGATGAGCGATTTAATATCGTCAGGGTTTTTTAAAATAACTACTAAAGCAACATGCCCCCCAAGCGAATTACCCATCAGGTGTATTTGCTTGTATTGGCGGTGCTCTATAAAGCGGTGCACATATTTTTGTAGCCCGCTTACAGAAGTATGCAGTAAATCCATATCCAGCAAGGGTAAAATGGGCACTACAACTTTATAATTTTTTCTAAAATGTTCTATCAGCTCTCTAAAATTACTAAGTGCGCCAAACAAGCCATGTAAAAGCATTAGCGTTTCACCCTCACCCTCTTCAATAAATTTGAATTTGCCGTCTTGTTTAATTTCGTAGCTCATTAGTAGGTATCTGGTGAATCGTTTGCAATCTGTTGCTAAAATAACGATTTATGTTAAAAAACTGGCAATGAGTCAAAGATATCAAACCTATGCTTTAATTGATTATTTATTTAAAGGCTTATCTAGGTGTGCAAGAAATCACGGAGGTATTGCGTACCCATTCAATGAAAAGTACAGCCGTCATTTTATTACAAAGGAACATCGGTAGATTGTTATCGGGCGGGTGTTGTGTCACCCGGCAACGACCCAAAGAAATCCTGGAGCTGCGTAAACATATTTTTAAACAGCGGGATAATTGTACCGAGAGCATTGATTACAGCAGGGCCGAGCGGTTGCAGGTAAGGATATGCGATGGATGCAGCCACAGCCTCTTCTGAAAGAAAACGAAGCTGCACCGCATAAAAGAGGAAAATGCTCAGCAAGATGCTGTATAAAATTACAAATAAGAGGATGCCAGCTAATCGGTTGGCCCAACCTAACATGATCATCTCAACCGATTTTTGTAAAAGCCTTGCCCCCAAATTTACGAGCAGAACCACTGCAAGGAATACCAACAGGAACGAAACAAAAGGCAGCCATTTGCCAGAGGCATTGAAGCTGCCTGATAATTTTTCAGCGGCATAGGCTGATAGTTTTAATGCAGCAGCAAGGCCAGCAATGAATCCTATGATGGAAAACAAAGCCACTATGAATCCTTTGCTGTAACCCTTAAAGCAGGCAAGCAACAAAAGCAGCACAAAAAATATGTCGATGATCATAGGCTTATTTAACCAAGCATTTCTTTTACCAGCGCACTAATGGTTTTACCATCTGCTTTGCCAGCGAGTTGTTTGGACGCAACGCCCATTACCTTACCAAGATCGGCTGCAGAGGCTGCACCCGTTTGGGTTATGATAATAGCGAGCGCATCTTTAATTTCTTCGTTAGACATTTGCTTGGGAAGAAATTTTTCAATCACAGCCATTTCTTCTTCCTCTTTTTGGGCAAGGTCTGTGCGGCCCTGTTGTGAAAATATTTCAAAAGAATCTTTGCGTTGCTTCATCATTTTTTGCAAAAACTTTTGTTCGGTTGCTTCATCAATTACACCATTGGCACCCGGGTCAGTTTTCGCTTTTATAATTTCAGCCTTGATAGCCCGCAAACTCCGTAGCACGGCTTCGTTTTTTGCTTTCATGGCTTCTTTCATTTCTGTCATTACTTGTACTTCTAAAGACATGGTATTATATTTTTATCGTTGATTTGAATGATTTTTAAAGCAGGACTATACCTTGTGCTGCAGGCTTATTGTTGTTCCTTTGCCTGTATCTCTTTAAATTTTTCGAAGAAATCTTTGGCGAAAATTTTCAATTCATCGCCCAGGCCTTGCTGGTTGGTGGCTCTTTTAAAAGAATCAGCCATGCCCATCAGCATTTGATAATAAAAATCGCCCATTTCGTCTACCATCATATCTTTTGTCCAAAGGTCTATTCTCAGCGCTGTTTTATCAGCACCATCCCAAAAAGCAATGCACATTGCTTTGGCTTTTTGTGCCATGTCTGCGCTGCTGTCGGTAGCCTGCCAGTTTATTTGTTCAGGAATTTTATTGGGGTCCAGGAGAACATCAATTTTTATAGTGGATTGCCGCATGATTTGTTATTTTTTGAGCAGCAAAGGTAAAACGATTGCTGTTTAAACCTTACAGCATTGTAAAATACTTTGCCAAAGCAATTGAGTGCTGTAATGCCAGCTGTAGGGTGCTGTAATGTTTTTTCCCTTGCCGATCTGCAGGCTCCTGTAGGTTTCATCTTTGTAAAGTAGCATCAGTTTTTCCGCTAATATTTTCTCGTCCGGTTCTGCATAAGTTGCAGCATCGGAGTACAGCTGGCGGGCTACCTTGCTTTCTATGGTTATCAATGGTACTTCGCATTTCATGACTTGTAGTCCCCAATCGTTCTCCATTTGTCCGCTGGCAATTTCTACAGCGGCGTAAGACGCTGCCACAATATTTGCTTCATCCTCTTCTTTAATGCCAGCCAGTAATTGAACGTCCTTGCGATATTTGTATAAATGAAAGTCAGGAATAGGATTATCCTTCTCTTTATTAATGATTACCAGTTGCAGGGAAGATTTTAGTCTCTTTTTAAAAATAGAGAAGGCTTTCAAAACAGTTACCAGTTGCGTGCGGTTAGCCGGGATGCATTCGCACACAAAAAAATGAGATCCGTCTGTATATTTATTTAGCAGGTCCCCTTGTTGCAGTTCAACTATTGGTGCGTAATAATCAGAAAGACCATGATAGATATTGGCCACTTTATCTTTTAGAACAGGATAGCGGGAAGTAAGTTCCTCTGCTATCACGGAGTTAATCGTGCATACCCGTGTAGCCTTTCCTGCAAATGAAGGAAAATATCTTTTGAGGTAACGGCTATTTATAATCTTGGTGCGAGATGTGGTGGCCCCAGTAAAATTTTGTTTAACCAGCATCAATTGCGGCAGTGTGGTTCGCAAGCTGCAAGTATTATTTTCACTGATAAATAAGCCAGCCTTATATTTTTTTAACAGGCCCGGTAAAGTATAGTTGAGCCAGTAGTGAAGCAGCAAGCTATTTTTCAACGATTGTTTTATGAGAACTGTTTTGCAATTTGCAGGTAGCGCACCTGTTACTTCGGGTACTTCGCAAAAAAGGATGAATTGTAAAGATGCTTGTTCAACTGCTATGCCAGCTATATATTTTAAGAGAAAGGAAGTAGAGCCTTTTGTTTGCTGAATATGCGCTGCAATGATCATTCGGCAAAAATAAATAACAATATTACTGGCAGGTATTTTATTTCAGCACTTTAAGTTTCACAGTTTCTATACGGGTGCCACTCACGCTCAAAACGTCAAACTCGTAGTTGCCCACAATAATGCGTTCTTTTTGTTGGGGAATAGCTTCATTATTCTGTATGATAAAACCCGAGAGTGTTTCTGCATCTTCGTTGTTGGGGAATTCGAGGTCGTATTTTTCTGTAATAAAGTCCAGTTCCAGGCGGCCACTAAAAAGATATTCGGTGGTAGATAATTGTTTGTTCACCAATTCATCTACATCATCGTATTCATCCTTTATTTCCCCAAAGATCTCTTCCAGCAGATCTTCCATGGTTACAATGCCAGCCGTGCCGCCAAATTCATCTATTACCCATGCAATCGTTTTGCGTTCTTTGGCAAACTTATCCATCAGGCTTGTTACACTCATGCTTTCGGGTACGGTGGGTATGGGCAACAAAATATCTGTTACCGAACCGGGATTCTTAAAAAGATCGAGTTGATGAATATAGCCCGTAATATTATCGATGTCATGATCATATACCACCAGTTTACTTAACCGGGTTTCTATGAAGCTATTCTTCACTTCTTCCAAAGTACTGTTTTGGGGAATACTCACAATTTCTTTACGGGGCACCAGGCATTCTCTTAATTTAATATCCCTGATAGACAATGCATTTTCAAAAAGTTCTTTATTAATCTCAGAGTTTTCATCTTCATTAAAACTTTTTGATTGTTGGATAAAATGCTCCAAATCAATTTTGCTAAACATCTCTTTTTTCTCAGATAATTTCACATTGAAAATATACTTCAGCATCCATTCGGAAAACCCAATGAACATGCTGGATACACCAGCAAACAACCAGGAAAAAAACCGGGCGAAATAACTGATGATTCCACTTTTTAAAATAGAGTTGTTCCTGGCCTGGAAAACTGCTTTAATAAAAACGATGAGGAAAATGATGATAGCCGCAGACAGCAGTGTCTCAACAAACAAGCGGATATAATCCACATAATTCTCGGCCGAGTGGGGTAAATTGTTTTTAATAATGTCCCAGATTGGCGTGAGCATTTCGCCCACCAGCAATCCATACACCACCAATACCATATTAATGGCTACCAGTATGGTTCCTATGAATTTTGTAGGATGGTCAGAAAAATCTCCCCAGGTTTTGCCGCTGTACGTGCCTTGTTTTTTGCTCAGTTCTATGGATAGTTTATTGGCCGAAATGAACGCAATCTCTATCCCTGCAAAAAAACAGATAAGAATAATAGCAATAAAAAAGGTGATCAGTAAAGCCGTATACATACTATAAAAATAGGAAAATAAGATCAATCGTTCTTATGACCCTCCTGTAGGGGCTGCTCAATAAAACTTTGTACCAGTTTTTCGGCGGCTTCGCACGCCTGTTGCAGGTCGTCGTTAATGATGATCTTGTCGAAATGTGTTTTAAAAGATATTTCGTAGGCTGCCTTGTTTACCCGTGAGGCGAGTGACTGTTCGGTTTCTGTTCCCCTTCCTTCCAGCCTTTTCTTGAGCTCATCTACAGAGGGCGGCTCAATAAAAATACTGAGGGTATTTATGGGGTATTGCTTTTGAACATGGATAGCCCCTTTTACATCAATATCCAACACCGGAATTTGGTTGTTACTCCAGATGCGCTCCAATTCCGATTTTAAGGTACCATAATATTTACCTTCGTACACCATTTCCCATTCTGCAAACTCTTTGTTCTTAATTTTTTGCTGAAACTCTGCATCGCTCATAAAATAATAATCAGCGCCATTTACTTCATTGCTACGGGCACTGCGGGTAGCTGCCGATATGGAGAAAGCCAGTGGGCTGAAACGCTGCATGAGGTGGCGTGTAATGGAAGTTTTACCGGCGCCTGAAGGTGCGGTAATAATTAATATTTTCTGGTAGAAAAAACTCATGTGCAAAGAAAGGAAAAGTAAAAGGAATAAACCAAAACAAAACCTTCCCAGGGTATAAGCCTGTTGTTGTTACCTCAACAAACGCAAAGTATTGATTTATCCATCGATCCTTTTTATATCTGCACCCAGGCTACGAAGGCGCTCATCTATGTATTGGTAACCACGGTCAATTTGTTCTATGTTTTGTATGATGCTTTTGCCCTGGGCGCTGAGGGCTGCAATGAGCAAAGCTACGCCTGCTCTTATATCGGGGCTGCTCATGGTAATACCCCGCAGTTGTGTTTCTCTTTCCAAACCAATTACCACCGCCCTGTGGGGATCACACAAAATTATTTGTGCACCCATCTCTATTAATTTGTCTACAAAAAACAAACGGCTCTCAAACATTTTTTGGTGAATGAGTACGCTGCCCCGGGCCTGTATGGCGGTAACCAGCACAATGCTCAAAAGATCTGGCGTAAAACCTGGCCATGGGTGGTCGTAAATGCTGAGCACACCACCGTCCATGTATTTCTGAATGTCGTAATATTCTTGCGCAGGCACATGAATATCGTCGCCTTTTATATTCAGCTCAATGCCCAATTGCCGAAACTTATCTGGTATAACGCCTAAAGAAGCTACTCCGGCGTTTTTTATCGTGATGCTACTCCTCGTCATGGCGGCCAGGCCAATGAAACTGCCTACTTCAATCATATCTGCCAGCATGGTATGCTCCGTGCCTTTCAATTCTTTAACCCCATTTATCACAAGCATATTGCTGCCTATGCCCTCAATTTGTGCACCCATGCGGTTTAGCATTTTGCAAAGTTGTTGCAGGTAGGGTTCGCAGGCAGCGTTGTAAATAGTGGTGGTGCCTGTGGCCATCACCGAGGCCATTAAAATATTTGCGGTGCCTGTAACACTGGGTTCATCCAATAAAATAAAGCATCCTTTTAGTTCGCTTGCTGTCAGCGAAAAAAAGTTGCTGTCGCTATTGTAATGATAAGATGCGCCAAGTTTTTCAAAACCCATGATGTGGGTATCCAACCGCCGTCGGCCAATTTTGTCCCCACCGGGTTTGGGTAAATAGGCTTTCTTGAATCTGGAAAGTAAAGGGCCTGTGAGCATAACGGAACCTCTCAACCTGGAGCTCTTTTTAAAATAATCGTCGCTTTGCAGGTAGTCAACATTCACATTATCGGCTTTAAAACTGCAGCTGTGGCGGTTGATGCGGTTGATGGTCACATTCATTTCCCCCAGCAATTCTATCAAAAGATTTACATCAATAATATCAGGAATATTGTGAATGGTGATTTCCTCCGAACTCAGCAACACAGCACTGATGATTTGTAAGGCTTCGTTTTTTGCGCCCTGCGGTGTGATGTCGCCATGCAATTGATTACCGCCTGTTACTTCAAAAATGCTCATAGGTTGTTATGGTGAATGGTGAATGTGTCAATGGTCAATGGTCAATAGGTCAATGGTCAATATGTCAATGGTGATTAGTCAATGGTCAGTAGGGCAGCATTAAAAGTATCAACTTTTTTGTTGGCTACAAACCTAAATAAAAAACCCTGATGTTGTATTTACATCAGGGCTTTTAAAATCATCAATCAAATATCTGAAATCAAATATCCACTAGTATCTTTTTTTGAAATTTCTATTGTTGTTGTTGGGCCTGTTATCGCCAGGGCCACCCTGGCGGTTGCCGGTGTCCCTGTTTCCAGCGCCGGGCTGGTTGCGGCTGCGGTTGTCACGACTGCCACCAGTTTGGTTGCTGCGGTTATCTCTTCCGGCATCCCGACCACCAAAATTTTTACGGTATTGGTTTCGCCCTGTAGACGGATACTCATTCTCCGGCCGGTTATCTGTGCGGTGTTTTACGAACGGACGATTGTTAAACTCCAATGCTCCCTTCGTCATGGTATTGAGTTCCTGCTGTATGGTATCATCGTGCACCAACTCTTTGTGCCAATTGCTGTATGTCAATTTCATGTAGTATGCAATTGCATTGGCAAACCCTTGTCTCTTTTCCGGATTTTCTTCCTGCAATGCCTTTTCCATTACTACCTCAATATTTTTACCCAGGTGGTTGTATCGGGGATGGCTTTTGGGATATTTAAGCCGTTCTGGTTTTGCACGCAACGTTTCCCTGGTCGGTATTGGGTATGGACTGTCTACATCCAGTTTAAAATCGCTTATTAGAAAGAGATGATCCCATAATTTATGGCGGAAATCTTCAACGTTTTTTAGATGCGGGTTCAGGGTACCCATTAGTTCTATCACCACATAGGCGCTTTGCTGGCGCTGGGCTCTGTCCTCTATTTCCAATAAATTTTCAATCATTTTTTGAATATGTCTGCCATATTCTTTCATAATCAGGTGGCTCCTTGTTGTATTGTATTCCATGTTCTCTACGTTCTTCATATAAGCAAATGTAAGTGGTAAAGCGTATCCAAACAAGTAACGCTAAATATTGATATGTAAGTGTGTGACCCGTAAAAGGCCAGCTTATAAAAATACCCTAAGGCTGGTGCCGTAACAGGTAATGTTTGCTAAAGAGATAGGCGAGGCCACAGCCTATACTGTCTGCCACAAAATCCCAAATGTCGAAACTACGTCCGGGGATAAAATGTTTTTGAATAAACTCTGTGGCCAGCCCCCATAATGACACAGCAAGGGCGATGCGAAAAAAATAACGAACCTTCTGTGATTCAGTGAGGGAACTTACAACCAGGGGCCTGATAAATAATATGACCATCAGCCCAAATATGCCGGCGTGTACCCACTTGTCAAAATACAACCTCTCCAGGAGGCTGTTGCCAGGCACATTCTCTCCCGGCAGGAAGGTTATAACCATCACAACAAAAAACCAGGCGATGCCTGGTAAAAATTTATGGATAGAAAATTCGTTCATAGTACTTAAGAAACCAATGCCTCATAAGTCGGAGCATCTAACAGCCCATCTATATCAGCAGGATTGTCTACGGTCACTTTTACCATCCACCCTTCGCCATAAGGATCGCTGTTCACCAGTTCAGGATTCGCCTCCAGGGCAGGGTTTACTTCCAGGATGGTTCCTGCGGCAGGTAAGAAAAGGTCACTCACTGTTTTTACGGCTTCCACAGTGCCAAAGACATCTTCTGCAGCCAGGGCTTTGCCGGTGGTATTGATGTCTACATACACAATATCGCCCAGCTCATGTTGTGCAAAATCGGTAATGCCAATAGTGGCTACATTGCCCTCTAAAGAAATCCATTCGTGGTCTTTGGTATATTTTAAATTAGCAGGAAAACTCATTGTAGATTATTTTATGAAAATAAATGTATGGTCGCAAGGTAGAATTTTTTTAGAAAAAGAAATGTTCCGAAAAAAGAAATAGACGTCAATCATCAAATTTTCTAACACTCATTCTTATTGCATGATTTCCATTCTCATTCTTAGATCTGCATAGGGGCGATTGTTTCCGTCCCTTGGAGTACCGGTTATTTTGCCAATTACTTCAAGGCCAGATTCTACTTCTCCGAACACGGTATAGTTACGATCCAGTTGTGCGGTGCCACCCATGGTTTTGTAAATGGTTCTTTGTTCTTCTGTATATTTTCCTCCATTTTGACGCTCCAGCATGGTTAACTGTTCATCTGTAAAAGTCTTACCATCTACAATATAAAACTGGCAGGCACTACTGGCTTTTTCGGCGTTGCCATCCCTCGCTGCTGCCAGGGCCCCTTTCTTATGAAACAGCGTAGGGTTAAATTCTGCCGGGATGCGGGCGAGTTGATCACCTCCACTTCCCAATCTTGCACCGGGCGTGGCATACTTGCTGGTAGGGTCCCCACCTTGCATCATAAACTGCGGAATAACCCGGTGAAATAAAAGGCTGTCGTAAAAACCTTCCTTCACAAGCTTTACAAAATTGTCTCTGTGCAATGGCGTGGAGTCTGATAGTTTGATGATCATTGAACCAGAATCTGTATAAATGCATATACGAACCGGGCCCGGCTTGGCCACGGGTTTAGTAGTTTTTGAATGAGTTGGTTTGCTGGTAGTTTTATTGTTTTGTGCCTGGGCCCCAACACCCGTACACAACAATGCAATCAAAAAAACAAAATGGAAGGAGGAAATTTTAGAACGCATATAAATAATGGTTGATTGTAAAATTCAAACGTTTAGTCATTTCAAAACTAATTGAAGGAAGATATAAATAGAGTTAAAATCTGGTCTTTTACGAGGATTTCTTCAAAAATTCAGGTTATTAAAATATAGCAACACATGATCTTTCAAAAAATTTTCTTGTTCAAATGTCTCCAATTCAGGGAGTGCTTTCAACTGCGTGAAATGTGGCCAACCTTCGTCATCCAACCCATCCAGTTTGTAATAGTTGCTGGCAGATAAGATGGTGCAAATGGCGATGTGCATCAAATCTTGTTTTTGTTCTTTGCTAAATTCCTGCGGCCCTTGCCCAAGTTCCTGCACGCCTATCAGCAGCAGTACCCCATTCATATCGGGCTTTATGCTAAATTTTTCTTTTAATTTGATACGCAGTTTGAGCCAGCGCACCTGCAAATCTTCTTCTGCGTGTAACATGTTGCAAATGTATGAAAGCAGGGCTTACCAACCCTGTGGCAGGTACGAGCCCTGCTGGGCTCCGGTAGTCCTGATCTACAAACCGCTGCCGGGGTTTGCAACCGCCGACAGGGTTTTATGCTTCCCGCCCTATCTTTGCCGCAATTAAAAAAATAAATAGTACACTCAAAATGTTACAGATAAATTATATACGGCAAAATACAGACCTGGTTAAAAAAAAGCTGGCAATCAAGAATTTTGGAAACATGGGGCTTGTTGATGAACTATTGCAGCTGGATGAGGAACTGCGCAAACAAAAAATAACCACGGAAACTTTACAGGCAACGATGAATGCCGCCAGCAAAGAAATTGGTATGCTCATGGGAAAGGGTGAGAAAGATGCAGCTGAACAGAAAAAGCTTGAAGTAACCCAATGGAAAGAGGAGATGGCCGCGGCTAAAACAGCATTGGACAAATTAGAAAGTTCGTTTAATGAGAAGATCGTTCAACTGCCAAATCTACCCCACGAATCTGTACCGGTAGGTAAAACGCCGGAGGATAATGAAGTAGTTAACAAGGGAGGAACCATACCCGAATTGCAGGAAGGTGCCAAGGCACATTGGGACCTTATAAAAGAATATGATATCATAGATTTTGAAACGGGCGCAAGGATAACCGGCAGCGGCTTTCCGTTGTATAAAGGAGCTGGTGCAAAATTGCAGCGTGCATTGGTACAGTATTTCCTGGATTACAATGTATCTGCCGGCTATACAGAATACTCACCGCCATTAATGGTAAACGAAACCGCCGCCTACGGTACCGGGCAGTTGCCCGACAAAGAAGGACAGATGTACCACATGCCAGCCGATGGGTTTTATATGATCCCAACCTCTGAAGTGCCGCTGACAAATATTTACAACAATGAAATTGTGAAGGAAGAAAGTCTGCCCATTAAGATGACGGCATTTACGCCTTGCTTTCGCCGGGAGGCAGGAAGCTTTGGTGCCCATGTGCGTGGTTTAAACCGCTTACACCAGTTTGATAAAGTTGAAATAGTTCAATTGGTTCATCCTGCAAAAAGCTATGAAGTGCTGGAAGAAATGGTGAACCATGTAGAGCGCCTTTTGCAATTTT
>JANPJW010000101.1:0-2536 GCA_031425715.1 Chitinophagaceae bacterium
GGAATTTATAAACTTGCTGGAAAAGGTATATGAAACTGGTGAGTCAACATTTTCCTATGAGATCCCGATGCAATTTTTTAAGGAAGGAAAAATGCAGTTGCGCTATTACAACTTTGTGTACCAGGCACAAAAAAATCTTAAAGACGAAATTACAGGCGTGGCAGTAATTGCAAATGAGGTTACATCGCAGGCATTGCTAAACCTGGCTGTAAAGGCTAGTGAAGAACGTTTCAGGATGCTTTCAGATCTTATGCCCGCAAAAATAATCTGCACCAACGGATCTGGCGACATATACTATCATAACAAAAACTGGCTCGACTTTGCCGGTATGACACTGGCAGAAATAAAATTGGATGGATTTTATAAACTGATGCATCCGGATGAATTAGATGAATATCAAAGTCGTTTTAGCGAGGCAGCAGCTACCGGGAACAACCTTGAAATGGAAATGCGTTTTATGAACAGGACCAGTGAGTACATCTGGCATTTAACGCTTGCAACCCCGGTTAGAGACAGCACAGGAAAAATATTTATGTGGATAGGCGTTACAACTGAAATACAAAAAATAAAAGAAGAAGAACGCCTTAAAGACAATTTCATAGCCCTGGCAAGCCACGAACTAAGAACGCCACTTACATCTATTAAAGGGTTCTGCCAGGTTTTAGAGTTAATGCTGGTAGAAAAAGGAGACAAAGGCACTCAGGCTATTGTAGTGCGAATGAGCCGGCAGATTGAAAAGTTAGGCATGCTGATAGTCGACTTGTTAGATTTTAAAAAAATTAAAACCGGCATACTCCCTTACTACGAAGACTGGTTCGACTTTAATGAGCTTGTAACCGAAACCGTGGCAGATAGCCAAACAGCCATCAGCAGCCATCAAATAGAGCTGCAGCTAGAACCTGGTGAACCTGTATTTGGCGACAAACAAAGATTTGCTCAGGTTGTTGCCAACTTGATTTCTAATGCAATCAAATATTCGCCAAATGAGACCCGGATAATGGTTACAACTACCAGGCAAAAGCAAGGAATGCAGCTAAGTGTAGCGGATTTTGGAATTGGCATATCAGCGCCTTCGCTGCAAAAAGTATTTGAAGAATTTTATCGCATTAGCACACCCCTTCAATCTACATTTCCCGGGCTCGGCATTGGTCTGTACATCAGTTCAGAAATCATAAAAAGATTCAAAGGCAGATTATGGGTAGAAAGCACAGCTGATCATGGTTCTGTATTTTTTGTACAAATACCTTTCGACAAACGGGGAGTTGTTGAAAAGGGAGAGTTTGGCGAATCTGTAGACAGCATCCTATTGCTAGATGACCAGCCATAGTACAACTTCATTTTTTGATTTTATGAAAATATAATTATGACAAAAGTCAATTAATAGAAATGGACAATGTTGGAATTGTTGTAAGGTCCCTGGACAAGGCCATTTCCCCTCCTTCCCCTCTGGCGCAAGTGTTTGGCAAGGCCGATCACTTGATGCTAGCTAAAACCTCTTTCCAGCAACGTCTCTCGCCGGAGACTTTGAGTCAATAGGTGCTGGCTTTCTATAAAATCTTACTTATATTTATGGATGCCTCATAAGCATAGGATGCTATTGCGAGCTGGAAGTTTCTGTACCCCTATCACTTGCAATAGGTGGTTCCCCTTGATAGAAAAAGTAAATCATAAAGACATCATCAATAGCTGGCTCGCCATTTTGAAAAGCAAAGAAAGAACTATAAATGGGTTTTGCGGACGTCTATTGGTATTATCTAACCAATGTGTGCGAAAAGAAGTTTAGTTTATCTCATTACCTTTAATCCAGGCCCCAATACAAATACTGTACTTTAAAACTTTTATAAAAATGCTCCCTTGCATGTCCAGCAAATTTTTCTACCTGCTAATCCTTCTCACCTGCACCAATTATTGTTTCGGGCAGCCAAAGCCTGCCAATTTGGTGGAGACCAACCCTGATAGGGCAAAGCTCATCTACCAGGATGTGGTTAATTTTTGGCAGGCCTTTGACACTTTGCTTTTAACGGACAACAAAAATGCCTTTATGGATCATTATGTAAAGGTGGGTACCGAGGGCGTCAAAAACTTTATGGACAATGATAGAATCATCAGCGGTGATTCACTTAGAAATTATGTAATGGCCAACAAATTAAAGTATGAATCCGTGCGTCAGAATACGCTTGGTCTCCCCAACACAGAAAAAAAAATACGAAGTGTGTACTATGCCTTTAAGTACTTGTATCCCATGGCAAAATATCCGCCCGTGTATTTCGTTGTCGGCCGCTTCAATACCGGTGGCACTGCTAAGCCCGAATACCAAATCATTGGCGCCGAAATGAACGAGCCGGATAACATCGTCTACATCGTTGCGCATGAGTTAGTCCACGCCAACCAACAGATTCCCTACAAGTACAAAATATTATTAGAGCAATGTATCATTGAAGGCAGCGCCGACTTTTTAGGAGAACTTATCTCCGGTAAAGTTTCCAGCAGGAGCGCTTATGAGTATGCGAAAGGCAAAGAGGAATTCTTGTGGCGG
>JANPJW010000102.1:0-3046 GCA_031425715.1 Chitinophagaceae bacterium
AACTGTTAAAGGAAAATAAATATTTGCGAAAAGTTTCGTATTTCAAATATTCCACTTAGTTTTGATGTACTAAAAGTTTCGTACATAAAAAATCAACAGCCATGAACAAAATTATTTTTTTCGCACTACCCTGGTTATTTGTATCCCTCGGTTACAAAGCGATCGCACAGGAAAAAGTCGTTATCGAAGAAGCCATTATCAAAGACGACAAGAAAAAAGACAAACAAGAAATTGTGATTACTAAGAAAGGCGAGAAGGACGCCACGGTTACCATCCAATTCAAGGATGATAAAGTAATGATCAATGGCAAACCCATGATCGAATTTAAAGACGATGCCATTAGCATCAACAACCGTATTTATTCTTTCAAACAAATAGAAAAAGATTTTGAAGGATATGGAAGGGATATGGAAGGTTTCGGACGAGATATGGAAAATTTTGGAAAAGAAATGGAACTGGCCTTTGCTGGCAAAATGCCGCCCGGTGGACCTTTCCTCGGTGTGGTTACAGAAAAAGTAGAAGATGGTGCCAGGATTGAAGAGATCATCAAAGGAAGTGCTGCAGAAAAATCGGATCTAAAGGTAGGAGATGTGATAACAAAAGTGAATGATCAAAAAGTAAAAGGACCTGCAGAACTTGCAGAGATCTTACAATCTTTAGAGCCAAAAAAGGAAGTAAAAGTCTATTATAAAAGAGACGGCAAAGACAAGAATACTAAGGTTACTTTGCAGGAAAGAAAAGTGGCCACCTACTCTTTTGTCGGCCCAGACGGGGGTTCCAAATCTTATTCATTCCCCCGGGCTCCACGTGCTCCCAGGGCGCCAGGCGCAGTAATGCCCCCAGGGGCTCCTTTACCCCCGGGCATGTTCGAAGAAATTGAAATGGAACATGGAGCCGGAACTTTATTTGGTGGTCAACCTAAACTCGGCCTCAAGATACAGGACCTGGAAGAAGGTGTAGGCGTGAAGGTACTGGAAGTAGAAGAAGGTTCGGCAGCAGCCACTGCTGGCCTGAAGAAAGATGATGTGATCACACAGATCGGTACCGAAAAAGTAGCCAACACAGACGAAGCCAGGGAGCAATTGATGGAGAACAGGAGCAAATCTGCTTACAGTATTGTAGCCAAAAGAAACAATACCGAAATGAAGTTTGAAGTAAAAATCCCAAAGAAATTAAAGACTGCTAATTTATAGCCATGAATTGGATACGAAAAAGCACCCGCAAAGTTTGTGGGTGCTTTTTTTATGCCAGGCCAGGGGGATTTTTGATGGATGATTTTTGATGTAGGATTTATGATGTAGGATGTCCGATTTTGAAAAGGCCGCTGTTTCTCTACCCTCTGCCTCTTACTCTTTACCTTTTAACTTTTGCCATTTGCCCCTTGCTCTTTACCCTATACCTTTTGCCTTCTGCCTTTTGAATTTTGAATTTTGAATTTTCACCTTCTGCCCTTTGCCCTCTGCCTTCTGCCCTTTGCCAATTGCCAATTGCCCTTCCCCCTCCCCTCCTTATCTTTGCCGCCGTGAATGGAAATGAAAAATACCAGGTCGTAATTGGGCTCGAAGTACATGCCCAGCTTTTAACCAAAAGCAAATTATTTTGTGGCGACTCCATCAGTTTTGGAGCCGAACCCAACACACAAGTGAGCCCGGTATCGCTGGCTCACCCCGGCACACTGCCGGTGATGAACAAAGAAGTTATCAACCTGGCGGTTAAATTAGGACTTGCTCTCAACTGCAGCATTACACAGCATAATTATTTTGCCCGCAAGAATTATTTTTATCCCGACCTGCCAAAAGGCTACCAGGTGAGCCAGGACACAGCACCGATTTGCAAAGGCGGTTACCTGACCATACCCAGCCAGGATGGTACACAAAATGTATTGCTGAACAGGATTCACATGGAGGAAGATGCGGGCAAGAGCATACACGACCTGGAAGACGATTACAGTTGTATAGACCTAAACCGTGCAGGCACACCGCTGTTGGAAATTGTAACCGAACCCTGCATGCACAGTTCCGAAGATGCGTTTATCTTTTTAACAACCCTGCGCAAACTTTTGCGCTGGCTGCACGTATGTGATGGTAACATGGAGGAGGGCAGCATGCGTTGCGATGCGAATATTTCTGTGAGGCTGGCGGGAGAAACAAAGTTAGGCACCCGGGTAGAGATTAAAAATCTAAACAGCATTCGCAATGTAAAAAAAGCGATCGAAATAGAAAGCGAGCGGCTAATAGCCCTTCTGGAAAGTGGAGAAATGATCTTGCAACAGACCCGCAGCTTTGATGCAGACAAGGGAACTACTTTTGCCCTGCGAAGCAAAGAAGAAGCAAATGACTATCGCTATTTTCCCGAGCCAGATCTGCCGGCTTTTTTTGTGAGCGACGAACATATAGCCAGCATCAAAGCAGGCATGCCCATGTTGCCCGAGGCTTTACAAAAGCAATACAAAGAAAGGTATGGCCTCAGCGATTATGATGCTGCCATGATTTGCAACGATCGATTTGATGCGGGTTTTTATGAGCAGTTGGTAGCAGGGAAAACTTTTTACAAGGCAGCAGCCAACTGGATGAACGGTCCTGTGAAAGCTTACTGCAACGAGGCTGAAATAAACCTACAGCTATTTCCGCTATCTGCCGGGCAGCTTGCAGAACTTATTGCCTTTACAGAATCCGGGCAGGTTAGTTTTAATATTGCTGCCACCAAAATATTACCGGCAATGATTGCGCAAGCTGGCGCAAGCCCTCAGCAAATAGCCAGCTCCTTAAACCTGCTTCAGGAAAGTGATGAAGGACTGATGCTGGATTGGGTACACCAAATTATGCAGGCCATGCCCGATAAAGTGAAGGAGTATAAGTCTGGCAAAAAAAACCTGCTGGGCTTGTTTGCGGGCCAGGTTAAAAAAATAAGTAAGGGCAAAGCTGACATGCAGCTGGTTCAAAAAATATTGGAACAAGAATTAAATAAATAACAAACTTGAAATGAAGAATATGAAAATGAGGGCTTCCATGATTGCACTGGCAATGTTGCTCACCGCTTGCAACAG
>JANPJW010000103.1:0-2501 GCA_031425715.1 Chitinophagaceae bacterium
TTTTAAATATGCTGAAGATGGTTCCGATAGAAACATTCACATCAATGTTGCTGCTGCCGTCCAGCGGATCGAACAAACATACGTATTTAGATTTGTTACTAATTTCATCATCAAACACCACTATATCATCCAATTCTTCGCTGCCTATGCCAGCGCAACTAATGCCGTGCCGCAGCACCCCTACCATTTGGTTGTTGGCAAAAACATCCAGTTTTTTTACTTCTTCTCCCTGCACATTCGTGGTACCTGCATCTCCCAAAATGTCTACCAGGCCGGCTTTGTTTACCTCTACGTTGATGCGCTTGGCGGCCAGCCCGATATCCCGCAATAAATTTGAAAGTTCGCCGGTGGCGTAGGGAAAGTCCCGCAGTTGCTGCAGGGTAAATTCATCCAGCGTTTGTACTTTTCTATCGATGGCCATAAAACAATTTCAATTTTACCTATTAGCAATTAGATTTGCAGCTCAAAAGTAAGGGGATTTTAATAGTTTGGGTACAGGAACCTTCCGGTATGCTTTAAGGGAGGCCGATTAAAAAACAGGCCCGGGGTCCTCATAAATTATTTAGGCTATCAATTACATCTTTTGAAACAGTAACAGTCAATTCACAAAAATGAAAGTATTTAAATTTGGTGGAGCCAGCATTAATGGCGTGGATAGGATAAAAAATGTAGGCTCCATCATAAAAGCGCACCCTGGTGAGCAGCTGCTAATAGTAGTTTCGGCCATGGGTAAAACTACCAATGCGCTTGAAAAAATAGTAGACGCTTTTTACGAAGGCAAAAGAGAGGTGGCACTTCAACTGTTTGAACAATTGAAGGATAGTCATTTAAGCTTGTTGAAATACCTCGTAGCCGTGGAATGGCACGAGGCAGAAAACCAACTGAAAGATTTTTTTACAGAAATTGAATGGTTGCTGCACGACAAGCCTGTGCGTTCTTACGATTACTACTACGACCAGGTTGTGTGTTGCGGGGAACTTTTTAGCAGCAGCCTCCTGGCCCATTATTTTAAAGAAGAAAAAATTAAGGCTGCCTGGGTAGATGTTAGGGATGTTGTGAGAACCGATAATAATTTTAGAGATGCCGGCATAGACTGGTCCATTACAGCACAGCAGATACAGGAAAAAGTTAAGCCCCTGTTCGGTGAGGTTGATGTGGTGATCACACAGGGCTTCATTGGCGCAACCGACGAAAATGAAAGCACCACACTAGGCAGGGAAGGCAGTGATTATTCTGCGGCAATTTTTGCCAACTTGTTGCCCGCCGAATCTGTTACTATTTGGAAAGATGTGGAAGCTGTGATGAGTGCCGACCCCAGGCAATTTAAAGATGCCGTCAATATTTATCAACTTAGTTATACCGAAGTGATTGAGATGGCTTATTACGGCGCACAAGTTATTCACCCAAAAACGATCAAACCTTTACAAAACAAAGCCATTCCACTGCTCGTAAAAAACTTTATCAATCCTGCTCTGCCGGGCACGGTTATTAGCAGCAAAAACGCAAAGAACCTACCACCAGTGATCGTATTTAAAGAGCGCCAGGTGCTGATGCATTTTAGAAGTAAAGATTTTTCTTTTGTAGAAGACAAACCGATTGAGGAATTGCACCAGTTGTTTGAAAAAGTAAAAGTAAAACCAAACCTTTCGCAAAACACAGCTATTTCACTGCTCTGCTGCTTTGACGATCACGCCGCTAAGATTGATGTACTTGCGGCGGAAGCCTCTGTACTGTTCGATGTAGAGCTGGAAAGAAATTTGTCATTGCTTACCATACGCCACTACGATGCAGCTAGTATTAAAAAACTTACCAATGATAGAGTGGTTGTGCTCGAACAGAAAACACCTGTTACCCTGCAGGCATTGATGCGCTGATAATTGTGAGCGGCTACAATCTTCGTGATCCTGAATGGTCTTTCCATAAATTAAAAACGCTGCCTTTTAGAAGGCAGCGTTTCGTTTTTAAAGAAACAATTCTCATGATGATTTTACTTATTCAATTAAACACATACTCCCCTTTCTGATTGACCATGATCACCGGCAATTTCTTTTTGGTTTCAAAATAGTCGAAGGCAGATTTGATATTGTTGTTGAAGGCTTGCAGACTTGCATTGTCTTTGGTGATATTGCTGAGGTAGTCAACAGATTTTTTTACATTGTAGCGGATGGGAAATACATGCACGGGTATAAAATCCTGCATGGCTTTGTCTTTTACAGCGCTGGCTAAAACGAAGACCTCTTCCATTGGCAGATCCATTAGCGGAATGCAGCCTGTGGAAACGCAATTGCCATGGATGTAAATATTGCCACCAGGCCTCGTTTCATCGCTTAAAATTCTGTCTGATGTATTGGGATAATTTAACCCAAGCGATAAATGGTAGGCACTGTTGGGATTGAACTCATTGATGTAGTAAAAGCCTTCGGGAACCTGGTAATCGCCTTCCATTCTTTTTGGCCCCATGGTGCCACTCTGCATACAAACTTTATATGTTTTGAATAACT
>JANPJW010000104.1:0-22742 GCA_031425715.1 Chitinophagaceae bacterium
AAGTATAAAGATGCCGTAGAAAAAGAGGTTGTACCATCGTAGGCTATCCCGTATAATGGCCAGCTTAAAGTAAAATCATGCCGTACCCATAACCAGCATCCATAAAAGCCCGGCGCCAAATGAGTTCATTATTTTTCTGAAGTACCCGGTTACTTCCGGGCCCATACCAGATTCATCGTATTCATCCATGAATGCAAGTTAAGAGTAGGCGGTAAAGAAGTAGGCAGTACGCAGTAAACAGCCGGAACGCTCACTATTTATACAACCGCCCACAGCTTACTGCCTACTGCTTTACTGCGTACTGCCTACTGCCTACTTTTCTTATGGTATCAATAACGCTTTAAATGCTGCCGAATCCCCGTTAAAAACATTGAAATCCACCTTAGCGATAATCCCGTTCACCCGGCCTTTTTCGCTGTGTTGCCAAAAATGCCAGGGTCGTTTTATCCTTGGCTTGTCTTTTACCAGGTAATGGGCCACCCACAAGGGGTAGTCGGCGAACCGTTCGGCAAGAAAGGTTTCATAAAAAGCCACATTGGTATAGATGATGGGCTTTGTGTTGTATTTTTTTTGCACCACCCGCAACCAATCCTCTACTCTTTGTTGCAAATCTGTAACAGATGCGCCATTAGTTTGTTCGATATCCAGCACAGGAGGCAGGTCGCCGGGCTGCAGGTCTACGTTTTCTAAAAAGTTTTCGGCCTGGGCCTTCCCGCTTTTGCTGGCTATAAAAAAATGGTAAGCGCCCCGGGGTATGCCGGCCTTTTTGGCCTGCACCCAGTTTCTTCTAAACTGTGGATCGAGGTTGGCCACCCCTTCGGTAGCTTTCATAAAGGCAAAACCTATGCGAATATCTTCCACCTCCATTTCTTTCACGAGCTTCCAGCCAATTGTTTTTTGATAACGGCTTACATCAATACCATGAATGTTGTATCGGGAGGGCATGTCTATGGCAAAGGCAGGGTAATGCACAAAGGCTGGCCTGTTGTAAAACCTGTTGAACAGATAGGTTGCCAAACCGAAAGAAGCTAGCAAAATGAATAGTATGAGCCAATTGGTGTGAGTACGTTTTTTTTTTCTGCTGGCCATTGAGTGGGTGTGGTTAAACGGGGCTGTAAAACTAAAACAATAGCCCCAGATTTTGAGATAAGATCCTCAGGGATAGATAGCCGCAGATTCGCAGATTAGTTTATGGAAGATAAATGGCCGCAGATTCGCAGATTAATTTGTGAAGCTGAGGGAAATGTTTTTGGCCGCCGTGAACATCGCGGACTCATAAACCTGTAGATGCATTGATTGATCTGCGCATCTGCGGCAATAGGCTACCTGGAAATCTGTTTCACTATTTTTTTACCACCGGAAACAACCTGCACAAAATATATTCCCCGTGCCCATTGCTCTGTGGGTAGCTGTATCAGTTCTGCCCCGTTGGTTAAGGCAATAGTCTGTTTGTGCATCATTTGACCTGCAGCATTGGTTATACTTATTTGGGCTGTTGCAGCATTGAAATCATGTAAGAAAATGTTTACGGGACTGCTCGCCGGGTTAGGATAAATTTCTACCACTGCTTCTCCGCTGTTTACAGGTGTAATTCTTTGTGTGCTGTTATTTTTTGAGATGATCCAGTATTCAGGATCTATTAAAACGGTATCGGGCACAAAGCCTACCTGCTTTATAAATTCCTGGCCATTGAGGGTGTTGTTTACGATGATGGTTTTTTCCTGTGTGGCGTTTTTAAATTTTAAGGCTACCGGCATGGCAAAAAATGAAACAGAGGGATGTGAGGTGGTTTGGCTCATCTTAATTTTTACATTGCTGCTGCCCAACATACTCCATTGCAGGTTGTAAGAAGGATAGCCTTCTCCCTCGTACCATTGGCTGAAAAATTTTGTAAGGTCTTTGCCGCTCTCCCGCTCTAAATGCTTTTTTAAATCTACTGTGCGGCTAAACCCATAGGCAAGTAAAGGGTCTTTTAGGTAGTTGTTGAGGGCCTTCAAAAATGTAGTATCACCCAGTACAAAACGCAGCATATACAACAGATAAGAACCTTTATTATAAGAGAGCTGGCCATTAAAAATGCGGCCAACATTGGTGGTGTCATCCACTTTTACGGCTCCGCCTGCGGTAGAGGTAATATTGTTGATTACTGCCCGCCGGTTCGTATAGATAGTTGCGGGGTAGGTATTTTCCATGTACATGGCGGCCAGGTGTGTAGCAAAGCCTTCGTTCAGCCATATATCCTGCCAACTGTGCGTGGTTATCTTATTGCCGAACCACTGGTGCGCCAGTTCGTGTGCCATCAGGCTTTCGTTGGGGGAAACTATAAAACTCATGGTCTGGTGTTCCATGCCGCCGCCCCAGCCAAACTGCACATGTCCATACTTTTCTTTTATAAAAGGGTATTCACCAAAACGACTGTTGAAGAATTGCATCGCACTCAATACTTTCGGCGTATTCGCCTCAAACAGGGCCTGGTTTTCCGGGTAGCAATAAGTTTGCATGGGCAGGGTAACCGTGCCCAGTTGCACGCTGTTGTTAAACACCGCATAATTGGTAACGGCAAAACAAACCAGGTAAGATGCAATGGGGTAGCGGTGTTTCCAATGGGTAATGGTCTGGTTGAACGGGAGTGGTTTTTCGCTTTGTAACAAACCATTGCTTGCCGCTTTGTATTGGTTTGGATGAATGATGAATATGTCAATAGAATCTGCTTTATCATCCAACCCATTTTTGCAGGGCCACCAATCCCGGGAACCGTAGGGTTCACTTAAACTCCATATTACCGGTATGCCGGCATGGCTGCTTTCTATGAAGGAACCGAAACCGGTATTAGCCGGCACTCCTTTGTAAAAAATACTTACAGAATCCAGGACGCCGGCATTGATGGGCGTGGGGAAGTTGATGGT
Organism: Chitinophagaceae bacterium; assembly: GCA_031425715.1. Classification (GTDB taxonomy): domain Bacteria; phylum Bacteroidota; class Bacteroidia; order Chitinophagales; family Chitinophagaceae; genus Ferruginibacter. The sequence continues at coordinate 2,907 of JANPJW010000104.1, forward strand.
AATGGTATTGGTAGTTTGAGAAAAAACGAGACCACTGTTTCTTTGCTTCACACTATCTGCAAGCAGGCTGTTCATCATATCCAGCGTGATGCTATTAGTTAGGGCGTTGGGGGTGAAATAAATGGTAACGCTCCCGCTGATATACCTCACTGCGGGATCTAGTTCCCACAAGCAGCGGTAATATTTAACATCAAAATTATCTGAAGCAAAGGAAGATGTAGTGGTTTGTGTGATGCGTTGCTTTGCATTGGCTTCCATTAAGGCAATGTCTTTTGTGGTAAAATCTTGTGCCTTGCCTTGGGTAGCCAGCAGTAAAAATGAAAGTAGTAAACGTATGTTCATTGTTTTGTATTTGTAAGCCCTCACCCTGTTAAAGCCGGTTGAAGAGGCAATAACAGCCAATGCCCTGCGTTTAGGACTATACAATTTACAAAAACGCTGTATCAGCCGTCTACATTTCACCAACAAACGTTTATTTCTATGGGTAGGATTCTTTCAAAAGCTATGTTTTTTTTGGTTGCCAGTTTGAGCACCGTAATGTTATGTACTGCTGCTAACGAGGATAGTTTGAAAAACAAAAAGCTTTCGGCAGCATCTATTTCTGAAGATTGCCCCACTTTGATAAGGGCTGCAAATATTGTTTACCCGCAGATGTGGGAGGGTTGCCAGGATCAGTTTAAAAGTTATGTAGAAAAATTTTCTATCAGTCGCCGTGCTTACCTGCAAAGGACGTATACACGTAGCAAACAGTTTTTTCCCAAGGCAACCGGTATCCTTAAAAAGTACAACGTGCCCACCGAATTTGCGGTGTTGCTGGCACTGGAAAGCGCCTTTAATGGCAATGCGGTTTCCTCTGCAGGAGCAGTGGGTTATTGGCAAATAATGGATGATGTGGCTAAAGAGTACGGTTTAAAAATAGTAGAAAAGCAAAGCAAAGGCGCACTGGTTGCTAATACCAAGAAAGTTAAACTGCCAAAGGGTAAGAGCATACCGGCCAAAACCAAATTACCCATCGATGATCGTAAGAATTTTCTTAAATCGACGCACACTGCAGCAAGGTACCTTAAAGACAGGATGCGTAACCTGAACAATGATTGGTTGCTGGTGGCTGCCAGTTACAATTGGGGTGTGGGCAATGTATGGAATGCCATGCAACGGAGCGGTAAAAAGAATCCTACATTTTGGGATATCAAGCAACAATTACCGGCCGAAACGAAGTCGTACGTGATGAACTTCATCGCCTTGAACGTGATCTTTAAAAATTATGAGAACTTTCGCAGCAACAAACTCTGTTTTAATGATGTGTTGCAAACGGCTACAAATGGTGCCGATGTTGCCGTAGAGTAGAACCTGCTTGAGTATAGGTAATTGCATTTTATAGTTGAAGCACCCAGGCCGGTTGCATTACTAAGGCAAAGGATCAGAGGCTATGCCGTACATTTGCAGGGATGCCGCACTTGAACCTGAACGATACCATCAATTTAATAAGTAAACTTACTCCGCACAGAGTCTGGAATGGAATAAAAGTATTGAGCAGCTACTACCTCAGTATTGTTACAAAGAAACCCGTGCAATGGGGCTTACCGGTTTCTGTTTCTTTTGAACCCACCACCAGTTGCAACCTGCGCTGCCCGGAGTGCCCAAGTGGCCTAAGGGCTTTTACCCGGCCTACCGGAATGCTGCAAAATGATTTTTTTAGCAAGACTATTGATGATATACACAAAGAGTTGCTGTACCTCATTTTTTATTTCCAGGGAGAGCCTTATTTAAATACCGACTTTCTTGAGATGGTAAAATATGCATCTGATAAGGGGATCTACACAGCCACTTCTACCAATGCCCACTATTTAACAGATGCAGCAGCACGCAAAACGGTAGAGAGTGGGTTGGACAGGCTGATTATTTCTATAGATGGCACTACACAGGAAACCTACAAACAATATAGAGTGGGTGGCAACCTGGAAAAGGTAATTGATGGCGCAAAAAATATTGTAAAGTGGAAGAAAGAATTGAACAGCAAAACTCCCTTTGTGTTTTTCCAGTTCCTGGTGGTAAAGCACAACGAGCACCAGATAGAAGAAATCAAGCAACTGGCGAAAGAGATCGGCGTTGATGAAGTTCGTTTTAAATCAGCCCAGGTGTATGATTATGAAAACGATCCAAACCAGCTTATACCCAGCATCGATAAATACAGTCGCTATAAAAAAAACGGGGATGGTACCTACCGGCCTAAAAATAAATTGGCCAACCGCTGCTGGAAGTTGTGGCATGCCAATGTGATTACCTGGGATGGCCTTGTGGTGCCCTGCTGTTTTGATAAAGATGCTATGCACCGTCTGGGAAATCTTAAGAATGAATCTTTCAAAGAAACCTGGCACAATCCTAACTACAAACAGTTTCGCTCAGAGATCATGATGGGCAGAAAAAATATCGACATCTGCTCTAATTGCAGCGAGGGAGTATCTGTGTGGAGATAAGATGCAATAGTTTCAACCCTTCAAACATTATAAACTGAATTCAAATGAACACTCGTTTTAATGACCGATTGAGACAGCTCATTTTGTTGATTCTTATTGTGGTTTTGGGTTACGTACTTTTTGCAAGCATGTACATTTTTTTACCAGGCCTGCTGGGTGGTGTTACGGTCTACATCCTAAGCCGGGCACTTTACTTTCGCCTGGTGTACCAGCGTGGTTGGAAAAAAGGAGCGACCGCATTGCTCTTCATTTTGGTTTCCCTGATAGCTATATCCATTCCTATCTATGTTAGCGTAGCCCTCGTTTCTCCCAAGATCAATGCAATTATGCACAACCAGGATAAGATACTGGAAAGCATCAAACTTTTTTCGGCAAGGGTGTCAGATTTTATTGGCATACCCATACTCACACCCGAAAATACCAAGGCCTTATCGCAAAAAATAACTTCGTTTATACCTAAGCTTATCAACAGCACCGCCAGCGTTACCACCAACATTATCATGCTTTTCTTTTTACTCTATTACCTACTTGTAAATGGAAAAGAAATAGAGCTTTACCTCAACAAAGTGATACCGTTAAAGCGGCATAATGTGAATCAGTTGGCCAGCGAAACCAAAGTGATGATCAGGGCGAACGCTCTTGGCATACCGATTATCTGCATTGTTCAGGGCATTTTTGCCACCCTTGGCTATTGGATATTCGGCGTGGATGATTGGGCACTTTGGGGATTTTTGACGGGTGTTTTTGCTTTCTTTCCGCTGGTAGGAACCATGATTGTGTGGGTGCCTATTGTGGTTTACATGCTGGCATCGGGCATTACCTGGCCGGCCATTGGCTTAGGTATCTACAGCCTGGTGGTAACCGGAAATGTAGATTACATTACCCGGCTGGGCCTTTTGAAGAAATTGGGAAATGTGCACCCAATGGTAACTGTGTTGGGTGTTATTGCAGGGCTCAACCTGTTTGGTTTCATGGGACTGATTTTTGGCCCCCTGCTGGTAAGCTATTTTATTGTACTGGTAAAAATTTATTTTAATGAATTTGCTCTTTCCAATGAAACCTCCACACCCGACCATGTGCAGCTCCGGGAGGAAGCCGAGGATAATTAACAAAAAAGGGGTTGTTTATTTGATGTTTAAACATTAAGTTTGCATTTCAAATAATAAAACTAAAATTTATGGCAGACTTAAAAACACTGGTAGAGGAACTAAACCAAATGATCCTGGATGGTAAAATTTTGGATGCATTTGAAAAATTTTATGCAGATGATATCGTGATGCAGGATAATAATTATCCGCAAAGGGTAGGTAAAGATGAGAATCGTACCTATGAAGAAGCTTTTGTAAATGGCCTTACGGAGTTTAGGGGAGCAAAGGTTAAAAATGTATTGATAAGCGACGGTATTGCAGTGGTGGAGTGGTGGTTTGATTACACCCATAAAGATTATGGTGTGCGCAATTACAACCAGGTATCTGTGCAACGTTGGAAAGATGATAAGATCGTGGAAGAGAAATTTTATTACAATAACTAAGAAATGGGTTTTATACAAAGTCTGCCAGCATTTTTGTTGGCAGACTTTTTTTTATATTGCACAAACAATCAACTATGGGTATAGAGCAAGATATTAACCAGACCACTTTCAGGAACGAATTTCAGAAAGCCGCCATCAATTTTATTTTTACCTCTAATTGGTTGAATGAAAGGATGCGTTTGTTTTTTGATAAAGAAGACATCACTCCACAGCAATTTAATATTCTGCGCATTCTCCGTGGGGCGGGCCAGCCCATTTCTACCTTGCAAATAAGGCAGCGCATGTTAGATAAGATGAGCGACACAAGCCGTATTGTAGACAGGCTGTTATTGAAGGAACTCGTTAAAAAAAATACCTGCCCAAATGATAAGCGTCTCGTTGATGTAAGTATCACAGAAAAGGGAAAAAAGTTACTGGAAAAAATAGATGCCCATAACAACGATATGGATGCTATTTTTGACAACTTGAGTGAGTCCGATGCCCGCACCTTAAATAAATTATTGGATAAATTGCGGGCTGATAAGTAACCTTTCTAATTTGTTCGCATGAAAAGATTTTTTGCCCTTATCACCATGGGCTTTCTCCACACAGTTGCACAATCTCAAAGGCCCCGGGAAGAATTGAGGGCGGTATGGGTGGCCACGGTGAGCAATATAGATTACCCCAGCAAGCCCACCACCAATACGGAAATATTAAAGCAGGAGTTTACTAAATTGCTGGACATGCACCAGCGAAATGGAATGAATGCTGTAGTGGTGCAGGTGAGGCCAGCTACAGATGCTTTTTATCCCTCTCCGCTGGAGCCCTGGAGTCAATGGCTCACTGGTCGCCAGGGCCAGCCTCCCATCCCATTTTACGATCCTTTGGAGTTTATGATAACAGAGACGCATAAACGAAAAATGGAATTTCATGCGTGGATGAATCCGTACCGGGCTGTCTTCAACATTAGTACATCTTCCATTGCACCCACCCATATTACAAGGCTTCATCCTGAGTGGTTTTTGACCTACGGTGATAAAAAATATTTCGACCCCGGGAATAAAGATGTGCAAAAATTTGTAACTGCCGTGGTGCAGGATGTGGTGCGGCGCTATGAAGTAGACGCTATTCATTTTGATGATTATTTTTATCCCTACCGCATTGCGGGGCAGGAGTTTCCAGATGCCGCAACCTATCAGAAGTTTGGCAATGGCCTTGCCAAGGATGACTGGCGGAGAAGCAACACAGATTCTATCATTGTGAGCCTGAGTAAGGTTATCAAAGCGGAAAATAAAAAATGCCAGTTTGGTATCAGTCCATTTGGTATCTGGCGGAATGCAGATAAAGATCCAAGAGGAAGTAATACCAGGGGAGGACAAACGAACTACGATGATCTTTATGCAGATATCCTGCTGTGGTTGCAAAAGGGCTGGATAGACTATGTGGCGCCGCAACTTTACTGGGAGATAGGTCACAAGCTGGCGGACTATAATACACTTATAGAATGGTGGAGCAAAAATACTTTTGGGAAAAATTGTTATATAGGCCTGGGTATCTACCGGGCCGGTAGCAACGATGCCTGGAAAGATAAAACACAATTGCCGCGGCAGATTACAAAACTTCGGAACACACCCAACATCAACGGGATGATATTTTTTAGCAGTAAGACATTTGAAAGAAATCCCAATGGTTGGAACGATAGTTTGCGTCTGGAATTTTTTAAAGAACCTGCCAGCTTGCCTAGCCTCAAATGATTTAACGAATTAAAGAAGGGGGCAGAGCGTAATTTGGCTTGCCTTCCATCCAGTTGCAATACTGCAGAGATCCCAGTCTAAACCTAAGTGGTATCCTCGTGGCTTTTTCAAACTTCAATTCCTGCCCACAAAAAAATCCTAAATTATTTACATAAAAGTTGGCCGGTACAGGTGTAGCTGACAATTTTTTCTGATCCTTCCACAAATTGGGATTGGCAGTAATGTGAGGTAAATCCTTATTGGTACTGGCTTTTACAAATTGTAACTGGGCAGATGTTCGAGAACCAACAAAAATCATGCAAAAAAGTAAAATTATCAATTTTTTCATTCGTTTTCTAGCTTGCTTCCTGTAAATTTACGCTTTATTGGCCTTTGAGGTTTGTGGCTAATGATACAAAAACTTTATCACCCTTATTACACCAAATGATATGGCATTAAATCAGAGTTTACAACACAAGCTTTTACAGAAACTATCTCCTCAGCAAATTCAGTTAATGAAATTACTGCAGGTGCCTACTGCTATACTGGATGAACGGATTAAAGAAGAAATGGAAGAAAATCCTGCATTGGAGCAGGGAGAAGAGGGCATGGAAGATGAATTTGAAAAAGACGAATTTGAATCAGAAGGGTCTGAAGATGAGTTTGAAAAGGATGGTAGTGAGGATGAATATGACAATATAGACATCACTGACTATGTTCATGACGGTGACGATGATATAGGCGATTATAAACTTAAAGATGACAATTACCCTGAGCAGGATGATAACCGGGTGATACCTCACAAGGTAGAAACCAGTTTTATAGAAATGATGTTGCAGCAGTTGGGTATGCTCAAACTAACGCCACACCAGCAAAAAGTGGCAGAGCAAATTGTGGGCAGCCTCGATGATGATGGCTACCTTAGGAGGGAGATCAGCTCCATAATAGATGATCTTGCCTTTAGACAAAATGTAGACACGAATGAAGAGGAAATCAGCGATCTTTTAGTAGAAATACAGCAATTTGATCCGCCGGGTGTGGGTGCCAGGAATCTCCAGGAATGTCTGCTTCTCCAGTTGGAACGAAAAATAGACCAGGGCCCATCGGTAGAACTTGCTTTGAAAGTATTGGAGAAATATTTTGATGAGTTTACCAAGAAACATTACGAAAAAATTCAACGTGGTCTTGGCATCAACGACGATCAGTTAAGAGAAGTGATACAGCAAATAGTAAAACTAAACCCCAAGCCTGGTGGTAATGTAGGAGATGAAAACAAGAACAACAACTATGTAATTCCTGACTTTTTCATTGTAAATAATAACGGTAAGCTGGAACTTACCCTTAACAGTAAGAATGCCCCTGATTTACGCATAAGCGAGGGCTACAGGGATATGCTGCGGGACTACGACAAGGGTAGCAAAAAAGATAAACGTCAAAAAGAGGCTGTATTTTTTATCAAACAAAAAATTGACTCTGCCAAGTGGTTTATAGATGCTATCAAACAAAGGCAAAATACATTGCTCAATACGATGGAGGCCATCATGAATTACCAGCACGAGTTCTTTTTGAGTGGCGATGAAACTGACATGCGGCCTATGATACTAAAGGACATTGCTGAAATGACCAATCTCGATATTTCTACCGTGAGCAGGGTTGCCAACAGCAAATTTGTGCAAACTGAATTTGGAACCTACCGCCTCAAATTCTTTTTCAGCGAAAGCTTGCAGACAGACAGTGGCGAAGAAGTGAGCACAAGAGAAGTTAAAAAAATTCTAACAGACCTTATTGAGGAGGAGAGTAAAAAGCATCCTTACAGCGATGAAAAATTGACTGACATGTTGCAGGAAAAAGGATATAATATTGCACGTAGAACGGTAGCAAAATACCGGGAGCAGCTGAACATTCCAGTGGCCAGGCTCAGAAAAATATTATAAATTTTATCTTGCAAATGAGTTTATCTACAATTGCCCACCCGGGGCTACAGGCGCAAAGAGTTCCGCCCTTCTTAAAATGGCCGGCAGTTTTGTTGTCATACATTTTTCACCCTATTTTTATCCCACTCTACGCAAGCCTGTTTTTGGTGTACGTGCACCCGTCATATTTCTCTGGCTTTTCTGATGAAAATAAGTTTAGAACTATTTTGATAGTTGCGCAAAATGCTGTGTTCTATCCATTGTTTTGTGTTGCGCTTTTAAAAGGAGTTGGGTTTATAGATTCTATTTACCTGCGTACGCAAAAAGATCGGATCATCCCATACATTGCTTCGGGTATATTTTTTTTCTGGACATTTTTGCTTTTTAAGCAACAGGTTTCTTACCCCCGCATCATATCATCATTTTTCCTGGGGGTTTTTCTGAGTTCAAGCGCTGCACTTTTAGCCAATATTTATTTTAAAATAAGTTTACATGCTATTGCGCTGGGCGGGTGGCTAGGTTTATTTCTTGTGGTTGCCCGCAGCAATACCATGCTGATGACATGGCCACTGGCGGTAGTAATTTTAATTTGCGGTGTGCTATGTACCGCCCGCCTTGTACTGGGCCACCATACAAGCAAAGATGTATATGCAGGTTTATTTTTAGGACTTGCTATGCAATTGGTAGCAGCTTACATTATGCTGTAACTAGGGTCTCACCTTTACTAGCTGTAACCGATCCTCATCTCCGGGAATTCTCAGAAATATTTAAATAGATGAAAATGAAGAAGCCCCGTCCAATATCGGGGCTCTTCGTTGTCCTGTAGTGCCTAACAAAAAGTAGTTGCAGTAAGGTTAATGTTTAACCTGCGGTTTTTAGTTTAGAATTCACCAAAAAAAATTGAAAAATACATGCCCGTAAGCAAAGGCCTGAACCTTGTTGCAGTTTCTTTTTTGAGATGAGGTAAGTGTTTACAATTGAAATATGCAGTGCAATTGTATAAATGGATAAGCGAAAAAAAATCGATTTTATTGTATGTTCAATTGTGTTTACAAGAATATATTTATTTGGTATATATTATTACAAAATACGCCCAATCACTATTACGTATAAACGCTGTTATAAACGGACTGCGCTATCGTATTTTTACTTTTGTGTGCAAGGTATAGTAGGCAAATGCTGCACTGGTTAGCATCAAAATTGCACCCAGCAGAAAGGCTGCTCCGGAAAAATGTACAGGAGCCGACGGCTTTGTGAAATACGCAAAAAGCCCGGTCATCATTGGGGGGCCTGCTATTGATGTAAGGCTTACAAGGCCAGCCAGTGCACCCTGCAGCTCTCCCTGTTCATTGGCCGGTACGTTGTGGCTAATGATTGATTGCAGGGCGGGTCCGGCAATACCGCCCAGGCAATAGGGTATCAGGAACACAAACATCATCCAGCTTTGAGAGGCAAAGGCAAAGAGTACCAGGCCAAGAGAGTATAGTAACAGTCCCGTATAAACGCTTTTTTCATTTCCTAAAATGGGATTGATAAAACGTATCAAACCACCCTGTACTGCTGCTACCATAAGGCCCACTACTGCTAAAGAAATACCAATCATTTTCTCCGTCCAGCCAAACTTTTCTATTGTAAAAAAACTCCAGTTGCTTTGCACCGCATGCGACGCCAGATAGATCAGTAAAAAGGAAGCTACGAGACCACCCATGGAGGGGTACTTTTTAAGTTGGCGTAAGGAACCTACCGGGTTGGCCCGTGCCCATTGGAACTTACGGCGGTTTTCGGGCTTCAAGGATTCTGGCAACACGAAATATCCGTATAAAAAATTTAGAAGGGTCAATGCAGCGGCTACCATAAACGGTACTCTTGAGCCCAGGCTACCCAATAAACCACCCAGCATAGGCCCTATAATAAATCCAAGGCCAAAAGCTGCGCCTATCATCCCAAAGTTTTGCGCCCTGTTTTCTTTCGTACTGATGTCTGCGATGTATGCCGTTGCAGTAGTAATACTGGCCCCGGTGATACCCGCAAGTGCTCTGCCTATAAATAGCCAGGTGAGCGTGGGAGCAAATGAGAGCAGGATGTAATCCATCGCAAATCCGAAAAGTGCAATTAAAAGAATGGGCCGTCGGCCAAATTGGTCGCTCAGGCCCCCTAGCACCGGCGAGAAAAGGAACTGCATAATGGCGAAGGTGAAAGTGAGCCAACCCCCATATGCAGAAGCCTGGCTTATGGTGCCGCCGGTAAGTTCTTCTATGAGTCGCGGCATTACCGGGATGATGAGGCCCAGACCCGTAATGTCAATCATCAGCGTAATAAAGATAAAGCCGATAGCGGCTTTGCGGTTTGATGCCATAGTATTAATTGCAAGCCACTTTGGTGAATAAAATCCCGGCAAGTTACCAAGGCTTTTCATCTTAAAAAAATGTAGCAAGCCTGGCCCCATTTACGCTGCCGCCTGTGCAGCATAGTGTTGGGTAGTTTGCAGGCTTCGGTTCAGCTTATACACTTTTCTAACCCAAAATATTTTACATTTAGCATTCCAAGGATGGTGGCAAATTCTGGTTATAGCTAATATATCTCCTGTTTAAACATGAAAAAATTTTACACTAACATAAGGGTCCGGTGGGTTTTTGCTGCTGCAGTGATGTGCGTTTTTATACTTGTATTGGAGGCATATAAAAATTTGCGATTTGTTAATAGAGACAATAAAAGGTTGCGGGCCCAGGTAGAGGAAATGCTCTTTTTTGAGCGTATATATTACCATGTGCAGGCGGTAGACTCTGGTCAACGCATCTACCTGAGAAACGACAATGAAGATCTTTTGGACCGGTACTATTTTGGTATAGCCGGACTTAAAAGGGATACTGCCAAATTGAAAGATATAGCTGCAAACGCAGATAAAACCCAGGGTGAGATCATAAAAAGACTGGCCGGGCTGCTAGATAATAAGTACAACTATGCGATTAATACCATTGATGAACGGCGGCTTTCTGCCTACGATTCGCTGGGTGCCCTTGAAAAGGATAAACAAAACAAGTTACTAAGTGATTCTATTCGATACCAAATTGCAAGCCTACAACACTATCATCGGGAAAACCTGCTGAAGGCGAGTGAAAACCGCCAGCGTTTTTCAGAAGAACTTTCGTACCAGTTCTATATCCTTGCCTTGTTATTTCTGGTTTTTCTTCTAACAGCCTATTACATGATCAATCGGGATTTTAAGAGAATCAGTAAGGCAGAAAATCAATTAAAGTTCAATGCTTCTGTGCTGCGAAATGTGTCGGACCCCATTGTAACAACAGATGTTGCCAATAAAATTACCAATTGGAATATTTATGCCGAGCAACTTTACGGGTACACGGAAGCCGAAGTATTGGGCTTAGATGCCAATGACGTGTTTGGTATAAAAGCCGGGGAAGACCTGCTTATGGAAATAAAAAATCCGGGGTCGGACAAAGATTTTTGGAAGGGAGAGCTGGTACATTGCCACAAGGACGGAACTTTAATAGATATTGATGCTACCGTATCTTCTATTATTGACGATAATCTACAAAAAGCAGGCTTGGTGAGAGTGTTGAGAGATATTACGGAACGCAAGCAAACTGCAGAAAAACTGCAACGGCTTACTACGCATCTGGAAGAAGAGGTAAAAATTAAGGCGGCGGAACTCAATAATGTATTTGAAAGAATAACCGATGCCTTTATAGCACTTGACAATGACTGGAATTACACTTATGTAAATACAAAGGCGGCTGAACTGCATAAACGTCCCATTAATTCTCTGGTGGGTTCCAATATATGGAAAGAATACCCAGAGCTGGTAGAGGAACAGTTTTACACGGCCTTGCATACTGCTAAAAGCACCGGAGTGGCTCAACGTGCAGAACTTTATTATTCTAAAACCGGGCAATGGTTTGAAGATTTGATTTACCCCTCTGCCGACGGTATGTCTGTATACTATCATGACATCACAGAAAAGAAAACTGCAGAGCTGAGTTTACAAGTGGCCCACGAAAAGCTCAGTTATCATATTAACAATACCCCGATGGGTTTTGTGGAACTCGACAAGGATTTTCAGATCAAGCAGTGGAGCAAGCGTGCCACTGAAATTTTTGGCTGGGGCAAGGAGGAATTATTTGATAAGGAGATGCTAATGTCCAAGTTGGTACATCCGGATGATTTACCCATAGTAGTGGAAACTATTGATTTCATTTTTTCGGGTAAACCATACAATAGCTTGCTGCAAATCAGAAACAATAAAAAAAGTGGTGAGCTCATTTATTGCGACTGGTACATATCTGTGCTAAAGGACGAACACGGCAAGTTTGGAGGTGTAATGTGTTTGGTACAAGACATTACAGAGCGCAAACAAATTCAAAGAAACCTGGAAGAAGCAGAGTTTAAGTTCAGAAGCCTGGTAGAGCAATCTATGGTGGGGGTTTACATCGTGCAGTCTGATAAATTTACCTATGTAAACCCACGTTTGGAGGAGCTTACAGGTTACAGTGCATCCGAAATGATTGATAAATTGAGTGTATCCGATATTATCATCCCGGAGGACAGGCCAAAAATAATTCAGAATCTTTCTCAGCGGTTGAAGGGTAATATGAAGAGTATGAATTACGAGCTGCGTGGTTTAAAAAAGAATGGAGAAATATTTTATGCAGAAGTTTTCGGCAGCTTAACCCAGTACCTGGGCAAACCCGCCATCATTGGAACTTTGATAGATATCACAGAGAAAAATGAATCGGTTGCTAAGATCCAGGAATCCCAGGAGGCCTTGCGGAAATCTAACGAAAGGTTTATGTTGGTAGCCAAAGCAACCAATGATGCCATTTGGGATTGGAATATTGAAGAAGACAGAATTTGGGGAAATGAAGTGTTTTCAAGCTTTTTTGATATCCCGGCTGCTACCGAAGTAAGTTTTGAAGAATTTAAAGGAAGAGTGCATCCAGATGACAGAGCAGCAATGGAACTAAGCCAGAACCTGGCTTTTGAAAATCGAAAAACGATTGTTACAGAAAAATTCCGCTTCCTTAAATCAGATGGAGGATACCTCACTATAAATGACCGGGCCAATATTCTGTATGACGAGCAGGGAAAACCCATACGTATGCTGGGTGCCATGCAGGATATTACCGACCAAATGAAAAATGAGGAGCAGATCCTTTTAGAGAAGGAGTTGTCAGATTCTATTGTAAACAGCCTTCCTGGCGTATTTTATCTTTACAACAGAGAAGGACGTTTTTATCGTTGGAACAAAAACTTGATTGAAGTTACGGGCTACTCCAATGAAGAGATCATGAGCCTTCACCCCCTGGATCTTTTTGACGAGGATGACAAGGGGCTACTAACACAAAAGATCGAAAGCGTTTTTGAGTTTGGGGAAGACTTTGTGGAGGCTCATCTTTTGTGCAAAGACGGCAGCAAAATTCCTTTCTATTTTACTGGCAGGGTCATTCAATACGAGGGGGAAGTTTGCCTGATGGGTGTAGGCCTGGATATAAGTGACAGGGTACGCTCGCAGGAGGAATTGAACAAAAGCGAAGAAAAGTATAGAACCATTATTGAACAGGCTTCCGATGGTATTTTCATCAGCGATCTTAACGGTAATTATGAAGATATAAATTCTAAGGGTGTGAAGCTTACTGGTTACAGCAAAGAGGAGCTGCTTAAAATAAATCTCTTTGACCTTATGCCACCTGAGGATATAGTAAACAATCCTCCGAAATTGAATAAGATCATGCAAGGCAATGTAGTGCTTAATGAACGGGTTTTAAGAACAAAAAGCGGGGAATTAATAGAAATTGAGGTGAGTGCCAAGTTGCTTGCTGATGGAAGATTTATAGGAATTGTAAGAGATATTACCGAAAGGAAAAGAACACAGGAAGCCTTGCGTAAGTCTGAAGAGAAATATCGCTTACTCTTTAACCAAAATCCCACGCCGATGTGGATGCTCTCCTGGCCCGGCAACCAGTTTCTGGATGTAAACAACGCTGCCATTAAGTTTTATGGCTACAGCAAACAGGAATTTTTACAGATGAGCGGGCATGAAATCAGCCTGCAAATAAACAGTAACCAAACGAACGCTATCCCTGAGGGGTTGGCGAATCGGAAAGACTTTACTGGCATTTCTGAACATATAAAAAAAGATGGCAGCACTGTTAAGGTAAATATAGTAGCGCACAATATTGTGTATGAGGGGTCAGATGCGGTACTTGTGCTGGCTAACGATGTAACAGAAAAAATACTAGCAGAAGAAGCTCTTAAGAAATCACACAAGGAGTTGCGCCAGCTCGCCACTCACCTGGAAAAAGTAAGGGAAACCGAGCGAACACATATTGCCCGGGAAATTCATGATGAACTGGGTCAGCAGCTTACAGGCCTAAAAATGGATATCTCCTGGTTGAACCGAAAAATTAAAAACCAGGATACGGAAGTTCATTTGAAAATAGCAGAAACCATAGAACTTATAGACACTACGGTAAAAACGGTACGGCGCATAGCAACAGAATTGCGACCAAGTATTTTGGATGATCTTGGACTGATAGCGGCACTTGAATGGCAAAGTGAGGAATTTGAAAAGCGTTTTGAAATAAAATGTGTATTTAAAAGCAACGTTGCCGAAGCGCAGATAGGCGCCGAGTTGGCTACAGGAATTTTTAGAATTTACCAGGAGTCTCTCACCAATGTGCTGCGGCATTCCGAGGGAACCATGGTAAGCTCTTTTCTAAGAATTGAAGATCGTATTTTGAGGTTTACCATCAAAGATAACGGCAAGGGTTTTATAGCCACCGATATAGAAAATAAAAAAACATTGGGACTATTGGGAATGAAGGAACGGACAAACCTCCTGGGCGGAACTTATGAAATTACCAGTAGCCCTGGGGAAGGAACTTCCGTTTTAATTATAGTACCTTTAAGCAATACCTAAAACAAATAGATATGCTAAGGGTTTTAATAGCAGATGATCATACAGTAGTAAGGCGTGGCCTGAAACAAATTTTATTGGAAGGATTCCCTCTTGCGGAGGTAGAAGAAGTGGCAGATGCTGAAGAACTGGTTAAAAAAATTATACAATCCACCTGGGACCTCGTTATAAGTGATCTGAGCATGCCTGGCAGAAGCGGCCTGGAGGCGTTGCAACAAATAAAACAAATACAGCCCAAACTACCTGTTCTCATTTTAAGCATTCATCCCGAGGAGCAATATGCGATCAGGGTTCTGCGTGCCGGTGCCTCAGGTTATCTCAGCAAAGACATGGCACCAGACGAACTGGTGGTAGCCGTGCAAAAAGTTTTGATGGGCAAAAAATACATTACGGATACTATTGCCGAAAAACTTGCATCAGTCCTTGACCAGGATTCCTCAAAGGCTCCACATGAAATACTGTCTGACAGGGAATTCTCCGTGCTTAAACTCCTGGCTTCTGGCAAGTCTGTTTCTGAAATTGCAGATTCAATGTTTTTAAGTGTTACCACGGTGAGTACTTACCGAACCCGCATTATGGGAAAAATGAACATGAAAAATAATGCAGACCTTACCCTTTATGCCATAGAAAACAAACTTCTTTAAGTAAATCCCTGTAGTATTACGGCTACATGTGTCTTATTTGAAAATTACATTTTAATAAGCCCCGCACTTACAAATATTGGTTTTTACGTTGCATAGCTTTATGAAATCAAAAAAAGCCGATGCAAAGCCACTGTCTAAACATATTGCTGGTTGACGATTCTAAATTAGTTATCAAAAAGCTATCGGAGATTTTGATAGAACTTGATTGGCTAAACTCTATTACCGAGGCTTATTCTTACAGCCAGGCTACTGCGGCTCTTGCCAATAAGGCAATTGATGTTGTGTTGATGGATGTAAAAATACCAGGCAAAAATGGAATAGAGTTATTGGGGTACATCAAAGAAAATTTTCCCTCCATTATTACTATCATGGTAACCAACGAAGTGAGCCAGTCTTACAGGTCGTTGTGCCAAACCATGGGATGCGATCATTATTTAGATAAAAGCACTGAATTTGAATCTATACCGGGTTTATTAGAATCTTACTTACCTATTTAAAAAATATTAGAATCCTCGAAAAACCACAAGAGGGGCCTGTTCCTTCCACAACATTCTAATAGTTCTCTTGGTAATTGTCTGTGAAACGACAAAGCCGGTATTTTGCAATACCGGCTTCATTTTTACCTGCAACTTTTAAGAATAGATTCTACCCACAGCGTCTGCATATTTTTCCATGATGATTTTTCTCTTCAAAGAAAGTTTAGGGGTCATCTCTCCACTGTCCACACTCCATTCGTTCGGCAAAAGTTCAAATTTTTTGATTTGCTCTACGTGGTTAAAGAATTTGTTGAAAGATTCTATAAGTTCCCGGTACAGTTCCAACACTTTAGGATTGCTGATAGCAGCTTCCACAGTTGTAAAGGTTAAGCCATTTTCTTTCATCCATTCTTTTAGGTTGGGAAGGGAAGGTACAATAAGGGCGCCTACAAACTTTTGATCGGCGCCCACAATAATAATTTGCTCCACAAAGGGAGACTCTTTCATTTTATTTTCGATTGGCTGCGGCGCTACGTACTTGCCCCCACTGGTTTTAAAAAGTTCTTTTTTTCTATCGGTTATTTTAAGGTATTTGCCATCTTCAAAAACGCCGATATCTCCTGTATGCAGCCAACCATCTATAATCGTTTCTGCAGTAAGGGCAGGCTGTTTGTAGTAACCCATCATTACGCTGGGTCCCTTTACACAAATTTCCCCATCAGGCTCCAGGCGCACCTCCTGGCCTTGAATCACTTTGCCCACAGTTCCTATTTTCATACCGCCTTCAAAACGACAATTTACGCTTATCACCGGGCTGTTTTCTGTGGGGCCATAACCCTCGTAGATGGGCACTTTTGCTGCGTTAAAAATTCTTAGTAGTCTTACCTGGCAGGCTGCCCCGCCGGTAATGATACATTCTATGTTGTTACCCAAAGCCTCTCTCCATTTAGAAAAAATCAATTTGTTTGCTATTGCAAGTTGCATCCGGTACAATGCTGTGCCCTTCTCCAGGTTGTCGTAACGGGTTCCCAGTTCTACAGCCCAATAAAACATTTTTTTCTTAACGCCTGTCAATTCTTTTCCCTTGCCCATGATGCGTTCATACACTTTTTCTAAAAGCCTTGGCACCGTGGTAAATAAAGTGGGTTTCACTTCTTTAAGGTTGTCTCCAATGGTTTCCATACTCTCTGCATAATAAATAGAAATACCACTGCAGATGTAGATGTAAGAAACCATGCGTTCGAAAATGTGGTTCAACGGAAGAAAACTAAGGGAGCGTGCCGAGGTATTTTCATGAAAGGGAAATGTTTTTACCGAGTTTAAAACATTGCTTACCAGGTTGCGGTGGCTCAGCATCACCCCTTTTGGCTTGCCGGTGGTGCCGGATGTGTAAATGATAGTGGCACAATGCTCTGCTTTAATAGCTATTTTAATTTCCGCTGCCTTATCCAGGTGAGGCTGGTCTATGTCTAACATCAGCGTTTCCCAATGATCGGCTCCCTCCATTTCGTCAAAACTAAAAATCGTTTGTAAACTTGGTACCCTTTCCCTGATATTATTTACCTTATCCAGGATGTCTTCGCCGGTAATAAAAACGTATTTGATGCTCGCATCATTAAAAATGTATTCGAGCTCATTGATGTTGGTAGTGGGGTAAATGGGGCACAAAATGACGCCAGCCTGCTGGCAAGCCATATCTAACATCAGCCATTCGGGCCTGTTCTTGCTAATGATGGCAATCTTATCCTGGTTCTCTACCTGCATATCGTTACCGCTCAGGCCCAGGTGCAGCAGGGCAGCGGCAAGTTTATTCACCTTGTTGGCAACCTCCTGTGTAGAAATAGGTACATACTGGCCATTTACTTTTCCTGCAAGCATATCTGCCTTGGGAAACTTATTTAACTGATGGTATAGGAAATCAAATATTCTGGAGTTGTCGTTCATGGTTCACTTGCTTGGTTAGGTTAAAGCCAAAGGCTGCCGGGGAAGATTTGAGGCATCTACAATTACAATGGCGGGGTCTAAGGTAATAAAAAAAGCCATCCCGAAAAGGGATGGCATGTATAAACCAAAACAAAACTATTATTTTTTCGTAGCCGATAAAGCAAGTTTGATATTTACTTCTTTGTTAATAACCCAATCTTGAGGGTTGTTGGGCCCTTTGTAATTCATTCCCCATAAGGTTCTGTCTATGTTGAAATCTGCGGTTGCTGTTACGGCGTTTCCGGTTACGGCAACATTTGCTGGGAAAGAAATATTCTTGGTGCTATCTTTTAAAGTGAGGTTTCCTTTAATGATGTGCGTGGCTCCTACAGTAGATGACTTTACACTGCTGTCTGCTACAAATGGTTCCACAGCTGTAATTTCAAATTTGGCAGAAGGATATTTAGCTACATCAAAAAAGTCTGCACTTTTTAAGTGACCTTCCAGTTTGCCTTTGTTCTCAGCATCCCCGGCCAGGTCTGTATTGTTCAAAGAGTTTACGTCTATCGTAAACCCCCCACCTGTAAGGCTATTTCCATTTACAATAAGGGACCCTTCAGATACTTTAAAAGTACCAACGTGTGTGCCTGTTGGTTTAGCGCCCGTCCAGGTTACGGTTGTTGTAGAGTCAATACCAAAGGCAGTACCTTCTGCACTTACTACCGCTTGCGTATCTGTGGTAGCAGCTTTATCGGCTTCGGGTGCATTGTTACAGGCTGCTAAGGCAGCAATTGCTAAAATAAAAAGTGTGTTTTTTTTCATTGTTTTTTGTTTAGATCACAAAGCTAAAGAAAATAGTTTAATCAATGTTTAAACATTAAAAATTTATTTTTCATGGTAGTATTCGCTCGCTGGTACTTTAAATATTCTGCCTTTTTGAAAGTTAAGAAAAGCGTTGTACTCGTCCGGATGGTTGTTTATCCAGGCCTGGTATGCGGAAAGGTTTTGAGAACTGCCAAAGAGCCACTGGTTGTAAGCTTCAAAAAGACCCTCTCTTAAAAGCTGCTGCTGGTAGCCGAACAGCCTAAACGGGGGATAGTCATTGTTTTGAAACCAGTCCAGCACAAAACGAGTCCTAATCATGCTGAGCGTTTCGGCATTGATGCCCGTGGAAGCAAAAGCAAACTGCGCCTGCATTCCTTTGTAGTAATTCTTCAAAAACGGATTTTTCTCTTTACTATCAAACACAGCAACGTCGCTGAATAATTTTTTGTAGCCATCTAACAGGATCTGTTTAATTTCCGGGGCTTTTGTGCTCAGCGGCTCCATGTTAATGAATACCTCTCCGTATATCAAACTCCACACTTTATCTGTACTGAGGTAATAATAACGGGCCGCATTGTAATAATTTTTGGAGTAGGAAGGGTCCATTTCTATTCCTTTTTCCCACTGGCGAATGGCATCAAAATTTTTTTGTTCCCAAAGTATTTCTCCCAGTTCGTTGTACAAGGGGCCGCTAGCCGGAAACTTCCTGAGTCCCTTGCGATACATCTTTTCGGCATCTTTTTTTACATCAGCCTGTTTGTAAATCATTCCGGCAATCTGGTAGGCCTGGTCGTCGGCCTGATCCTTGTCCAAAATTGCATTGATAGTTTCAAGGGCCTTGGTATTTTCTCTTTGGAAGTAATAACTAAGGGAAAGATCTTTTCCCAGTGCCACACTTTGGGGCTCCTGCTGAAGGGCTCGGTTCAGCACCAGTATGGCGTTAGCATGATCGCCCTGCCGCATAAATGCTTTGGCAGTTTCGTGTAGTTCTTTGGCAGATTGCGCCATAAGCTGAACTGCCGAAAAGAAGAGGAGCGATACAATGGATATTTTTTTCATTACCGTAAAGATAAAAAAAACAGGCTTGCAAGCTGCCGCATTTTATTTTTTTAAAAACTGAAAATCATTGCAAAAGCCGTTTTCATTTGAGGGTGGTGCTTCATTTTATTCAATTGGCAGGAGACGCATGGCAGCACCGCTGGTTTAAGAAGCAGCCGTTTTATATATGTACAAGCGCCCGGTTTTTCTTTGTGCTGTTTGAAAGCAAATTAAAACAGACACTTTTTTTTGGGTTGCCGCAACATAGTTGCACGCCTTTTGTTGTTATACAGTCGAAGCCCCAATTGGGGGTTGGTTTTTTTTTGAGTTAACTTTAGCGCCAAATATTACAATATAATAACA
>JANPJW010000105.1:0-17259 GCA_031425715.1 Chitinophagaceae bacterium
TGCAGGAGCTGTTTTTTTGAGCAGGTAGCCACTGGCTCCGGCCATCACACTTTTAAATATTTTTTCATCGTCTTCAAAAACGGTAAACATTACAATCTCAACGGCAGGAAAATCACGCTTGAGCATTTTTACTGCTTCTATGCCATTTATGCCGGGCATATCAATATCCATGAGAATAAGCCTTGGCATAAAAGCCTCTGTTTGCTGCAACACATCCCTTGCATCGTGCAGGGAAAAAGCTACCTGGAAGCGGCCACTATTTTCCAGCAACAACTGCATGCTTTTTCGAAGTACATCATTATCGTCTACAATACCCACGCTTGTCATGTATCAAAGTTGAAAATTAATAAGGGTAAATCAATCCCATGTTTGCGGTATTATTTTTTTAAGGGATAACGCAATAAAATAGTGCAGCCCCTCCCAGGTGAAGTGTTTATTTGCAGTGCTCCTTTCATTTCATTTGCACGCTCCTGCATATTTAATAAACCGTTGCCGGGTTTATGTTGTGCAAGGTTAAAACCAACTCCATCGTCTTCTATTTTAAGTTCTAATTTTTTATCGGTGATATGCATACTAAGCACAGCATTGGAGCAGCTCGCATACTTAATCATATTATTCAACGCTTCTTTGTAGATCATAAATAAATGCCTCCTGTGCTCCATGGGTATTGCAAGTTCACCCGGCTGGATATTGAAATGCAACTGGTAGTTTATTTTATTTAATTCCAGCATGTCGGATGCGAGCTCTTTCGTGTGCAAAATGATTTTTTCTGTAGAGTCATTTTGTGGGTTGATGCTCCAGATAATATCATCGAGGTTTTGTAAAAGCTGCCGGCTGCTTACGCCAATTTGTGTCATCATTTCTTGTGCCTCTGCTGGTTGCTGATGCTCTAATTTTTGCGATGCTACTTCGCTCAAAATGGAAATACTGGTCATGGTGCTGCCCACATCATCATGCAAATCTCTGCTGATGTTGTTGCGCATTTGGTGCATTTTTTTTAATTGGTTGATGCGATAATTATAAATGCTAAACAGGATGGCACTGATGGCGGCCACACAAAGCAGTACGAACCACCATTGTTTATAAAAGGGAGGAAGAATTTTAATTTGTAAACTTCTTTCAACAGTTTTTGCTGCATCTGCGGTAACCGCATAAAAACGAAAAGTATAATTGCCCGAAGACAAACCTGTTAGGTTTACCATGGCTTCGTTGGCTTCCATCCACTCGCCGGGTTTGTGAATGCCGTCTACCCGGTAAAAGTATTTGGTGCTAAAGGGCCTTTGCCAATGGGTAGCTGCAAATTCTATATGAATGTCGTTTGTAACGGACGGTACTTCAATGTCAGTAATGTAATCGGCTACCACGGCACCATTGTAGATTGTTCCATTTATTTTTAAAGAAGTAATATGTGTGTAAGTGCTGTCTTTTTTGCCCCACAAAGAATCTAAATTAAAAACCAGGCCACTGTTTACCTGGTCTAGTAATATTTGACCGTTGCTGGCTGCAAAAACCGGCACATCTAAATAGTCTTTTTTTAGCCCATCCCGCCCGTTGATAATTTGCCAGTTGTTGATGCCAGGTTTGTAAATAGCCAATCCATTATTAAGACAAGCCAACACATTATTTGTTGGATCGCAGGCCAGGTAATTTACCTCCATGGCCGGTAAACCGTTCTCTGTGGTAAATCTTTTTGCGATGGTAAGATTGTCGCTGTTTATTACTTGTATGCCCTCGCTGTAAAAACCCAGCCATAAGTTGTCTTGCTTATCTACGGCAATGCTTTTAATATTGTTGGATGCCAGCGGCTGGTTGGTGCTTACTTCATTGTAAAAATAATGTACCCGGTTGCTGGCAACATCAAATTTAAAAAGTCCTGCATTGCTGGCAACCCAGGCATTGTTTTTACTGTCTGTTACCAATACCAACGATTTGATTCCCGTTTTTGAATACTTTAAAAATTGTTGCAGCGGAATCGGATAGGTAGCTATTTTTTTGCTGCTCACATCATAATAATACGCAGCTTTGTTGCCTGCCAGCCATATATTCCCCTTGCTGTCTGATGCTAGTTGCAGCAACTTATTGTCTGCAGGCAAGGGTATTTCGCCCGGCAACCGTACTGTGGGCTCAGTTACTTTTTTATTGTAATTAATAAAATACAACAATCCTTTGTTGTCTATGGCCCACACTTTATCTGAGTTATCTTTTGCCACATCCACAAAAATATTTTTGTTGTTACCTGGCCCCGGAAATAGCTGCCTTGTGTTGAAGGCCGCATCCATAAACACCAACCCATTATAATTGAAAAATGCAGTCCAGAAGCCTTTGCTCTTAGCATCGTATTCGGTGGCGTTTAAATGAACATCCTCTTGGGGATATATTTTTTGTGAAGGGTATGCTACCTGGCTGCCAAGCCGATTAAAGTTTGGATGGAGCTGGTAGATAGCTGCATTGCCCCCTGCAAAAAAGCCGGCGTGGGCTGTGAGTGACACTTTTTGAATGCCAATTTCGGTATTCAGTTGTTTTACATCAGCCTGGGTGAGTACGGCAGTAATAGTTTGTGTATTTAAATGATAAGCCAGCAAGCCTTCGTTGATGCAAGCCATGTATAACACGGAATCACCGAGCACCTGCAAATCCATAACAGCATAGCCATAGCTTTCTTTTGGTGGGTTGCTGTATGCAATGCGTCTAAAGTGTTTGGTTATTTTATCAAATACAATCAGCCCATGGTACCAGGTGCCTGTGTAAATAAAGTTTCTATGCTGCTCTAGACACAAAAAAAAATTTAAATTTTTTTCTTCATCGCCGGGGAAGTTGAAAGGATAGCGCAGAAAAGCCTTGCTTTTTTTATTGAAACTATACAAGCCATCCGAGCAGGACAGCCACAAAATATTCTCATCGTTGTTGTCTTGCAAAATGCCGGTTACATTATTCTCTGCACGACGGGAACCGTCAATTGCTTTTTGCGGATCGGGGTAGTAAAGTTGAAAAGTATCTTTATCTGCCTGGTATTTTGCCAGCCCGCGGCCGGCCGTACCAATCCATATCGTTCCCTGGCTATCTTTAAAAAGGCAGGGCGTGCCATACGTTTCTGTACTATCTGCCGAAAGGCGTTTGTATTGGCGAAACTGCCCGGTTTTTAAATTGTATTTGGTAAGGCCATATCTAAAACCTGCTATCCATAAGTTACCTGCATGGTCTTCTTCAAAATCGGTGATGTTGTTATCAGCGGGAGAATTGCTGTTGTAATACAATGAACTTATCTGTTGAAAACGTTTTCCATCAAAACGAAAAAGCCCCGAGCTGCTGCCCACCCATAAATAGCCATCGCTACTTTCAAATACTTTACTAAAAGTATTTTGCCCAAGCCCGTTTTCTCTGCTGTAAGCTGTAAAGTTACCAATGCGTTGCTGGCAATACCCTGCAATCCAAAAAACAATAAGCGCAATTGTTAGTAATGGCTTTTTCAAACAAATAAATTTGATGCCACTAATGTAGGTGTATTTTTTGTGCTGCCATGGGAGAGCGGCGCTCCCTTTAAAAATATCGACGAACCTATACGCCTAAGCTGGTAGATGCTTTTCTAAAAGGATGCTCTATCAAATACCAGCTATCTGAATTTCCTTGTAAAATAAAATCTATGTAGTTCAATGCTGTATTGGCCGTAGATATCGATTGTTGTTTAGTTACTCACCAGCTTGCTTATTTTCAACATCTTCACCACAGGATATTTCTATAATTTAAAAAATCATGGAAAAAGGGGAGCCTAAACAGGGTAGCGGGTGGTAATTTGTACTTTCCTTGTAAAGGAGTAATTTACCAGTACATCCAATCAATTTTTAAACTTCACTCCATCTATGATGCAACGCATTGTAATATTCCTGTTCCTACTCTTGGGTTCCACACAGGTTGGCTTTGGCCAGGATGAAGAGATGAATGCGTTGTTGCGGGAGCTTAGGTTGAGCAAAGAAGATACATCCCGGATCAACATCCTGCACCAAATACAGAATAGTTACCTCGATGTAGACAATGATTCAGCCTTATACTTTAACAAACAGGCGGAGGCGTTGATTGATAAGTTAAATGTACCATCCCTAAGGCACCGTTGTTACCACGCCTTTGTAAAAATCTATCACGCTCAATTCAACAATCAAAAAGCCCTGGACTATTGCCTCAAGGCAATTGCTGCAGCCTCGGATTCTTTTCAAAAGGCAACTTCTTACCGGGCCATTTTTAGCCTGTATTTTAATGTGAGAAAAAAAGACTCTGCACTTAAATATGCCGCTTATGCCGTGGATCTTACAGAGCGCATCAAAGACACAAATAACATCGCTACCATGTATGGCAATCTCTGCCGTATCTACAGTGAGATGGATCTGTTTGAAAAATCAGAATCGTTTGGTAAACAAGGAATAGCAGCAGGCCAGCGGTATAAGGATTACAAAGGGTTGCTCATTTCTATGAACAATTTGGGTAACTGTTATATTTCTCTTGGTAAAAATAAGGAGGCCATCGCCATTTTTGAACAACAATTAATTGTTGGGCAAAAACACAAAAGACTGAGATCTGTATCTAATGCGCTTGTTAATCTTGGAGTAACCTACTACAATGTTTTGGACAAAACCAATCTTGATAGAATAGCTTTGAAGCTTAAAGAAATGGCTCCTGTATTTGATACGGCGGATAAAATGGGTCAAAGCTATCACCAGCTCGTATACGGGTATCAGTATATTCTGAGCAAGCAATATGCAGCAGCCGAAAAATCATTGTTAAAGGGACTTGAGATTGCAGAACAAGATTCCATTACTTCAGCTATGGAAACTATTTACCAGGGTCTTTCCAATTTAAAATACATGCAACAGGATTTAGCTGCGGCCAGTTTTTATGAAGATAAATGGCTGGTGTTAAATGATACGCTGCAAAAGGAAAACTTGAGGGAGTACTCCATGGACCTGGAAGCCAAATATGAAACAGAAAGGAAAATTGCTAAAATAGAGCGTCAGGCTTCGCAGCTTAAGGAAAAAAGTATCGTTAATTATATTTTAATAGGAAGCGCAGCAGCATTGCTCATCATCTCTGTACTGCTATTTCTCAATTACAGGCACAAACAGCGTTTACAAATGCAGCGTATTCACGACCTGGAAACCCGGCATTTGTTAACGGCTACCGAGGCCGTGCTAAAAGGCGAAGAGCAGGAGCGTAGCCGCCTGGCTAAGGACCTGCACGATGGCCTTGGGGGCATGCTTAGTGGCATCAAATACTCATTTAGTACTATGAAAGGAAATCTTATTTTAACCCCGGAAAATGCACAGGCATTTGAACGCAGCATGGATATGCTGGACAGTTCTATCAAAGAAATGCGCCGGGTGGCACATAACATGATGCCCGAAGCGCTCGTAAAATTTGGCCTTGATACTGCCCTAAAAGATTTTTGTAATGATATTTCCAGCTCGGGCGCTTTGCAGGTCTCCTATCAATCTATTGGAGTAGCAAATGCCACGATAAATCAAACTGCCGCCATTACCATTTACCGTATTGTGCAAGAGCTCATCAACAATACCATGAAACATGCAGGTGCCCGCACGGCCCTGGTGCAGCTGAGTAAGGAAGATGGCAGGATGTCTGTAACAGTGGAAGATGATGGAAAGGGATTCGACACGGCCTTGCTCGCCCAGTCAAAGGGCATAGGCTGGAGTAGCATACAAAACCGGGTAGATTTTTTGAAAGGAAAAGTAGACGTACATTCACAACCGGATAAGGGCACTTCTGTATTAATTGAACTAAGTGTATGACCAGGTGTTTGTCGATATTTTTATTCTTGTCTATCCTCACTTCAAGGCTTCCAGCACAGGTAGCACCTGCACCAAGTGAGTTTCTTATGCTCCAAAAAGAACCTGCTAACCATGCCAACGTAAACCGCCTGAACAGTTACGCAGAAAAAATTCAATTTTCAGATCCTGAAACTGCTATTGAGGCCATCAATACCTCTATCGCCCGTGCTCAAAAAATTGACTACCCATTGGGGTTATCCCTGGCTTATGGGTTGCGGGCCGGCCTGCTATTTTACGAAATGAAATTAGATACCTGTCTGCAGTTGTTGGATAAGGCGTATGCCTTGGTGAAAGATAACAAGACCAATGCGTATAAAAACCAGGCTGCAAATCTCATAAACAGGTATGCAGCCGTTGAGCAACGCAAGGAAAACTTTGACCTTGCGGTAGATCGCTACCTGCATGCTGCGCAGATATTTACGGAAACCGGCGAAAGCTCTAAAATTATTTTTTCTTATTACAACCTGTCTGGTATCTATAAATTTTTAGGCGACACAAGCAAGATGTTTTATTATGCCAATGAAACCAATAGACTTGCCTTACAATCTAAAGATCCTGTTTCCATTATTCGGGGGCTCATTGCCTTGGGTGATGCCTACAGTGTGGTAAAAAATTATGACAGTGCCTACTCTCTGTCTATCGTGGGCTTGCGAATGGCGCAGCAGCAAGACCTGACTTTTGCTACTGGTATTTTCAACAATTTTATCGGTGTGTATTTTACAAAAAGGGCATTTGATTATAACAAGGCCATTGCCCATTTTAACCAGGCTTTAGAAAGCTTTGAGAAGATAAACATACAGTATGACATAGCCCTCGTGTATCAAAATATGGGGAATGCTTACCTGGGTAAAGGAGAATATGCCAACGCTGTAAAATTTTCGTTGAGGGCACTGCAACTTGCTAACAAATTAAAACTGGACCAGGTGGTATATTTCAGTTTGCGAGACCTTGTGGATGCAGAGCAAGCACAAGGCAACCTAGCTGCCAGTTATCAATACCTTAAAAGTTTTGTAGCAATAAGCGATTCTATCCAAAATAAAAACAACCGGAAAAAAGTATATGAACTAGAGAGCAGGTATCAGGCACAACAAAAAGAAATGATGCTGTTCGGCCAACAAAAAATAATTGAAAGAAAGAACCTGCTAAACTATCTATTGGCATCCGGACTTGTTTCCCTGGTAATAATTGCTATGTTGGTTTATCGCAACTATCGCAACAAGCAAAAGCTACAGCAGCAAATAATTGCTGACCTTGAAACTGAAAAAAAGCTCATGGCAACAGAGGCAGTTCTCAAGGGCGAGGAGCAGGAGCGCACCCGGCTGGCACAAGACCTGCATGACGGGCTGGGAGGTATGCTGAGTGGCATCAAGTATTCTTTCAACAGCATGAAAGGCCAGCTGGTAATGACGGAAGAAAGTACGAGGGTTTTTGAACGTAGTATGGATATGCTGGACAGCTCCATTGGAGAAATGCGGAGGGTAGCACACAACATGATGCCGGAGGCTTTGGTAAAGTTTGGATTAGACACGGCACTCCGGGATTTTTGCAACGATATAAACCAGTCCGGTGCCTTAAAAATTTCCTACCAGTCCATTGGGCTGGAAGATGCAGTGATAGAGAGCACGGCTTCCATTGCCGTTTACCGTATTGTGCAGGAACTCATTAACAATACAATGAAGCATGCCAACGCTACAACGAGCCTGGTGCAGGTAAGTTTGCAGCAGCAAATTTTGTCGGTAACAGTGGAAGATAACGGAAGGGGATTTGATACCGCAATGTCTGGAGGGATGGGGTATAGGAACATACGCAGCAGGGTAGATTTTTTAAAGGGAACCATCGACGTTCAGTCTGTAAAAGGTAAGGGCACTTCTGTACATGTAGAGATTAACTTACATCATTAAACAATATTGCAATGGCCATTAAATTATTTATTGTAGATGATCATTATATGGTCATAGAGGGTATTCACTCCTTGCTCCAAAACGAAAAAGAGATAGAATGGATGGGCCATGCCAGCAACGCAAGCTCTTGCCTCGCCTACCTGCAGCGCCAAAGGCCAGATGTGATATTGATGGACATAAGCCTGCCCGATAAAAGTGGAATTGATCTTTGCAGGGAAGTGAAAGAAAAGTTTCCGGGGATTCATGTTTTGGGATTGAGCACTTTTAACCAACAGAGTTTTATTGAGAAGATGATGCACAGTGGCGCCTCAGGTTATGTATTAAAAAATGCTACCCAGGAAGAACTTACCGAGGGAATCAAAACGGTGGTTACTGGCAAACAATATTTGAGCTTCGATGCGGCCGCCGCTCTGCGCCAGCCATCCATGAACCCCAACGTGCCGCTTATTACACGCAGAGAAAAAGAAGTGTTAGGCCTTATTGCCGATGGCCTAACCAACAATGAAATTGCAAAACAGCTTTTTCTAAGTGTGGCCACGGTAGATACGCATCGAAAAAACCTGTTGGCAAAGTTTGAATGTAAAAATATTGCATCGCTTATAAAACTGGCTATGCAAATGCAGTTGATCTAACCTTATTCGAAATCCTGATAAAGCAAGTATTTTTTACGAATGGCCTTAAAGGCACTGAGACCGGGCTGCCAGCTTGCCCGAATGGCTTCTTCGCTCAGGCCCTGTTTTACCTG
Organism: Chitinophagaceae bacterium; assembly: GCA_031425715.1. GTDB lineage: Bacteria > Bacteroidota > Bacteroidia > Chitinophagales > Chitinophagaceae > Ferruginibacter. The sequence goes on from JANPJW010000105.1 coordinate 8,478, forward strand.
CTTTTGCAAAATATCGTTCCCTGCAAGTTTGTCGATAAAATTATTTTTAAGAAAGAAGGTATCCTTGCCGGGAAATAATTTGTAGGCCTCCAGCAAATATTTTAGCTGGATTTTGTTGTTTACCATTTTTAATACCGCCGCATTGCTGCCGGAAAGATTCCAGCCATAGCATTTCAACCCAAAACATTTACTGTTCTTTGCGCCCTCGTTTGGCATGGGCGTAAAGGAGTATAAATTTTTAGGCATAGCAGGATGGCCAAACACCTGGAAGGGCGTTTCGGTTCCTCGTCCTTCACTCAATACCGTTCCTTCAAAAAAGCAGGTAGATGGATAGAGGTAGATGCTCTGCATTTGCTTCAAATTGGGCGAGGGGTTTACGGGTAATTCGTATAAACTGTTATGGTCATAATTTTTGCATTTTATTACCTGCACATGAAAAGGCGTGTCGGGATTGGGCTTTGTGGTTACATTGTAAGCGTTCATGCTATTGGCCTTTTCGCTCAACCAGTTTTCGCCGGCCAGCATCAAGGCATATTCGCCAACGGTCATTCCGTGTACAATCGGTATGGGCTGCATGCCAATGAAGCTCTTAAACTTTTTGTCCAGTATGGGTCCGTCTACATAAAAGCCATTGGGGTTTGGCCTATCCAGGATGATTAGTGGCTTGTGGTTTTCCAGTGCTGCTTCTAAAAAATATTCCAGGGAAGAAATGTAGGTGTAAAAGCGCACACCCACGTCCTGTATATCAAAAAGAAGCACGTCTACATTTTTAAAATCTTCGGCTGTTGGCTTTTTATGGTTGCCATAAAGACTTATCACCGGGATGCCCGTTTTTTTGTCTGCAGCGTCGCCTACATGTTCCCCGGCGTCCGCATCACCTCTAAAGCCATGTTCGGGTCCAAATATTTTCACCACTTTTATGCCTCTTTTCAACAACGTATCTACCAGGTGTTGCCGGCCCACCATGCTGGTAGGGTTGGCAAACACAGCCACCCTTTTGTTTCTCAGCAATGGGAGGTACACTTCCATTCTTTCTGCACCGGTGGTTACCTGGCTTTGGGGCAGTGCACCTGCAGGTTTGCTTGCAAGTGGCTGTGCAGTGCAGGAAACGATCGTAAACATTAAAGTAAATAGAAATAAAGTGCTTCTCATGACGCTAAATTGCGTAAAACTTTTGACACATTAACCCATTTATCATTTACTTTGTATTTAAGATATTTTATAAAAAATTTTCATAACTCCTTCATTTCTTAAAGAAACGAGGCTTTTAAAAAGACATTTATGGCACAAGTAAAAAATGGTGATGTAGTAAAAGTGCACTACACAGGTAAACTGGTAAATGGCGAATCGTTTGATTCTTCTGAGGGTAGAGAACCCCTGGAGTTTACGGTAGGTGCCGGTATGATGATAAAAGGTTTTGATGCTGCCATGCCCGGTATGACCGTGGGAGATAAAAAAACGGTGAACATTCCTGCGGTGGATGCTTACGGCGAAAAAGATCCCTCTGCAATTATTGATTTTCCTAAAGAAAATGTTCCGGCAGATATGAAGTTGGAACCCGGGATGCAACTTACCCTGAGCAACCAGGAAGGACAGCCTTTTCCTGTAGTAGTGGTAGAGGTAAAAGATGAGGTGATTGTTTTGGATGCCAATCATTTTCTGGCAGGGCAAGAACTGGTTTTTGATATTGAACTGGTAGAAATCGTATAACCTCGTTTGAAACCTGATAAATTTAAAAAGCAGTTTACAAAAGTGAACTGCTTTTTTTATTGGAGCCTCCTTATTTTTATGTTCTCCTAAAATGACACTATGATACAAATAAACAAAGATGCCCTGGTAGAAAGGTTTATGCGGTATGTACAGGTAGATACACAAAGTGATCCCAATGGTACTACACACCCTACCACAGAGAAGCAAAAAAACCTGAGCAAGGTTTTATTTGAAGAGCTAAAAGCAATGGGCTTGCCCAAGGTGGAAATGGATGATTATGGTTATGTATATGCAACGGTACCAGCCAACAGCCGCAAAGAAAATGTCCCGGTTATTTGTTATTGCTCCCATGTAGACACGGCGCCTGATTGCAGCGGTACCGATGTAAAACCCATCCTGCATACCAACTATGCCGGGGCCGATTTTGTAATGCCCGATGATGCTACGCAGGTGCTGTCTGTGAACAGGTCTCCTTATTTGAAAGAACATGTTGGCCACGACATTATTACTGCCAGCGGAAATACGTTGTTGGGTGCCGATGATAAAGCTGGTGTAGCCATTATTATGCAGGCTGCGCAAACACTGTTAGATAATCCACACATTGTACATGGGGAAATTAGCATTGTGTTTACACCAGACGAGGAAGTGGGTAAAGGCACTGCAAAAATTGATATGCAGAAAGTAGGAGCGCAGTTTGGATACACTTTAGATGGTGGAGAAGCTGGCAGCCTGGAAGATGAAACTTTTAGTGCGGACGGGGCCAGCATCATCATTCATGGCGTGATTGCTCACCCTGGGTATGCAAAAAACAAACTGGTAAATGCCATGAAGATTGCTGGTGAAATATTGGCTGCATTGCCCGCTAACGAATGGAGCCCGGAGACAACCGACGGCATGCAGGGTTTTGTACACCCTGTTTCCTTAAACGGCATTGCAGAAAAAGCTACGATCGGTTTTATTGTGAGGGATTTTAAAACCGCGGAGCTTGCCAACCATCATGCACGTTTAAGAAAAATTGCAGAAGATATTGTAGCCAAATATCCCGCTGCTACGATGGAATATGTGGAGCAGGAACAGTACAGGAACATGAATGACATACTGGTACAGCATCCCCAGGTGGCAGACTATGCAGCGGAAGCTATCAGGCGTGCAGGCCTTACCGTTAAAAAGGAAAGTATCCGTGGTGGCACTGATGGCAGCAGGTTGAGTTATATGGGCCTCCCTTGTCCCAACATATTTACAGGTATGCAAAACATACATAGTAAGCTGGAGTGGGTAGGGGTGAATGACATGCTGAAGGCGGTGGAAACGCTGGTGCATCTGAGCCAGGTGTGGGAAGAAAAGAGTTAACGGACTGACCTAATAAAGCCTTAATTGCTATAGCCTATTTAGGCGCAATTTGGCGGGCATCAATACCTGGTAATTATAAAATGAGGCAACGCTTTCATGCTGTACAATTGTTAACAATCCTCTGTCACCCCAGGCGTCGTACCATCATAAGCGGGTTTGAGAGCGGTTCAGATCTGCCTCAGGTTTGCGGCTTTTAAGGAAATTAAGTTGGTTACTTAAAATGCTCTATCTTGAACAAAAAATAAACTGCTATGAAATTTTTTATTGATTATTGGTGGCTCATCTTACTCGTACTGGGAGTGTTGAGCAGCTTTGTCACTATCAACCAGGGTTTCATTGGGGTGGTAACCATGTTTGGTAAGTATCGCCGTATACTGCGCCCCGGATTAAATATGAAGATTCCTTTTTTGGAACAGATTTTCAAAAAAGTGAGTATTCAGAATCGTTCCGTTGAACTGGAATTTCAGGCGGTAACGGTAGACCAGGCTAATGTCTATTTTAAATCAATGCTTTTGTATTCTGTTCAAAATGAACAGGAGGAAACCATTCAAAAAGTAGCATTCAAATTCATTAGTGATAAAGACCTGATGCAGGCTTTGATTCGTACGGTAGAAGGAAGTATCCGTGCTTTTGTATCTACTAAAAAGCAAGCGGAAGTGTTGAATGTGCGCCGGGATATTGTAGAAAATGTGAAGGAGCAAGTGGATGTAGCCCTCGAAGGCTGGGGTTATCATTTGCAGGATCTGCAGATAAACGACATCACTTTTGATGAAGCCATTATTATGAGTATGAGCAAAGTGGTTGCATCTAATAACTTAAAAGCAGCCGCCGAAAATGAAGGGCAGGCATTGTTGATTACAAAAACCAAAGCAGCCGAAGCAGAGGGTAATGCTATAAAAATTGCTGCCGAAGCCGAAAGACAGGCGGCACAGTTGCGTGGCCAGGGTGTGGCACTTTTCCGGGAAGAAGTGGCACGTGGTATGAGTTCTGCTGCCACAGAAATGAAACAGGCCAACCTTGATACCAACGTAATTTTATTTAGTATGTGGGTAGAAGCCATCAAAAATTTTGCAGAGTATGGCAAGGGTAACGTCATTTTCTTAGATGGTAGCAGCGAAGGCATGGAAAAAACCATGCGCCAGGTAATGGCTATGACACAACTGGAAGCGCAGAAAAAATAATTTATTGTAACTGATATTTTGAATGTGCTGTACTTTTACAGCACATTTTTTATTTATACATACGCTATGCCTTTTATAAAACAAGACCAACCATTTGTAGTACCTACCACCGATGGCAAACTCATTGAGGAACATGTTGGCCTCACCAGTAATGGAGAAACCAAACACAGCATTGCACACATGATTGCACCTGCCGGGTGGAGCGAGCCGTTTCAAAACCCTGCATTTGACGAATACACTTTGGTGAGCCGGGGCAAAAAGCAATTTGAGGTAGACGGAGAAACTGTCATAGTTGCGGCCGGCCAAAGCATTCTTATCAAAGCAGGAAGCCGAGTGCGTTATAGCAACCCTTTCGACCAAGAATGTGAATATTGGAGTATTTGCATTCCTGCATTTTCGATGGAGACGGTAAACCGGGAGTAACTTAGGTTTATTAACATTTCGTTGTGCAGCGTTTAGTTCATAGTTTCGTTTACTTGCAGCTTTAATTACTCTGGCATTAAATTAGCCAAATAAAGTTTAATTTTTAAACCCGGCAATCTCATACAAATATGTTTGATATTTTATTACAGGCAGACAGCACAGCTGCAGCGAATGCAGCTGCTAAAACAGAATCGGTGTGGAGTTTACTTACTAAAGGTGGCCCACTAATGATACCCCTTGGCATCTTGTTTGCACTGGCAGTGTACTTTTTTATAGAGCGTTACCTCGTTATTAAAAAGGCTAGCCAGGTAGATGAAAACTTTATGAACATCATTAAAGATCATGTGGTGAATGGTAATATTTCCGCCGCACGCAGTCTTGCAAAAAATACGGCCAACCCCGTAGCACGGATGATAGACAAGGGACTGCAAAGAGTGGGTAAGCCCATAGATGCTATAGAAAATAGCATGAGCAATGTGGGCAAATTGGAAATGTACAAGATGGAAAAAAATCTCACGATTCTTTCGGTGATTGCCCGTATAGCACCCCTTTTTGGTTTTGTGGGTACCATTGTAGGGCTCGTGTTATTGTTGAAGGAATTTGCCACCATTGGTAATCCATCTATCAGCCGGATTGCAGATGCGATGTACATCAAATTAATTACTTCTGCCACCGGGCTTATTATTGGTATGCTAGCTTACCTGGGCTATAGTTTCCTGGATACTCAAATAAACAGAAATGCAAACAGGATGGAGGCAGCGAGCAGTGAGTTTATAGATATTTTGCAGGAGCCGACGAGATAGGTCAAAGGTCAAAGGTCAAAGGTCAAAGGTCAAAGGTCAAAGGTCAAAGGTCAAAGGTCAAAGGTCAAAGGTCAAAGGTCAAAGGTCAAAGGTCAAAGTATGATATTTTTGCAAGTTAGGTGAGATCTAACTGGATTTCACCTTTCACTTTTCACCTTTGATAAGAATTTTTTCAATTCTACAGAATTTCAAAACCATGAGTTTAAGAAAAAATAAATTACGGGATGAGCACAACGAGGTAGACACCGGTCCCTTGAATGATATTCTGTTTATCCTGTTAATGTTCTTTTTAATGATCTCTACATTGGCAAATCCCAATGTAATTAAAATGAGTGTACCCCGGGCTAAGAGTGATACCAAGCAGAAGCAAACGGTGATGGTGAGTGTAGATAAGGACAAAAATTTGTATGTAGGATCCACTTTAATTCCACACGATTCGCTGGAGTCTGTTTTGCGAAAATATATTTTGGAAGGCGATAGCATCAAGCCGGCTGTCGTAATCAATGCTGATTCTGTAGCGCAGTGGGGAGAGATTGTAAATGTTATGAAAATAGCCCGCAAGCTGGGCGCAACCACTTCCGCAACCGTTACCGGTACCGAGTAGCCATTACCATTCTTTCTTTTTCGTATAAATCTTTTTTAATGCTGGCCTCGTAACCCAGGTCTTTAAAAATGGCCTGAACTTGTTTCGCAAAATCCTCGTGGGTTTCCATAAATATGCAGCCACCTGCAGCTAGATGCCCCAAGCCAAAAGCCGCTATCTTTTCGTAAAAAATAAATCTTTGATTATTGGGTACAAATAAAGCAAGGTGGGGTTCAAAGGACGTTACATTTTCCGGCATCGTTACCAGTTCAGTTTCAGGAATGTAAGGAGGGTTGCTCGCAATCACATCGAATGTTCCCAGGCTCTTCCAACTTTCCTCCAGCAGGAAATTATTGTTTAGAAAATGAATGTCTCCACCCAGGTTTACCCCATTTTCTCTGGCCACTTCCAGCGCTCGCTCACTTACATCTATAGCAGTTACATTTAAGGCAGGTACTTTATTTTTGATAGAGATGGGAATGCAACCGCTGCCAGTGCCGATGTCAAGCAGCGTTTGCACAGGATGCTTTTCTGTAAAATCTAAAACGGCTTTAACCAGTTCTTCCGTTTCGGGTCGGGGTACCAGTACCGCAGGCGACACTTTGAATCGCAGGTTGCAGAACCATGCGTATCCGATAACATATTGTACAGGTTCCATTTGTTTCAATCGCTCCAGGGCAGATTTCAATTGTTTCTCTAAAGCCGTTTCAATTGGGAGCTGTGGTTGGGTGATGATGGTCTTGTTGTCTATGCCGGCCAATGATTCAAAAACCATAAAGCTGATGGCCGACGCTTCCGGGGCCTCGTATACCAGCTTTAATTCTTCCAGGAAATAGCGATGGAATTCTTTTAAAATCATACCATGCAAACTTAGTTTAATTTTTGGATGCGTATTTTTGCACACTTGGTAAAACATGAACTTTATATGAGTCGCTGCCTGCAACTGGCAAAACTTGGGGCAGGTAATGTGGCGCCTAACCCCATGGTTGGTGCGGTGTTGGTTTACAACGATGTGATCATTGGCGAGGGGTACCATCAACAGTACGGTGGGCCGCACGCAGAGGTAAATTGTTTTGATAGCGTGGTGCAACATATGCAGGCGTTCATTTCCCAAAGCACTTTGTATGTTTCGTTGGAGCCCTGCAGTCATTTTGGTAAAACTCCTCCCTGTGCAGATTTGGTCATTCAAAATAAAGTGGCAAAAGTGGTGATTGCTTGCAGGGATCCTTTTGAAAAAGTAAACGGTGCTGGCATAGAGAAATTGAAAGCTGCGGGCATAGAAGTAGTAGAGGGTATTTTAAAAAAAGAAGCGGAGGAACTGAACAAACGTTTTTTTACTTTTCACCAAAAGAAAAGGCCTTATATTTTTTTAAAATGGGCTCAAACGAAAGATGGCTTTATAGCCAAACCTGGTTTTGAGAGGTTGGCCATCAGCAATGCCCTCAGCAATATTTTTACGCATAACATGAGGGCCGGGGAAGCTGCCATTTTAGTAGGAACCAATACAGCTTTACACGATAATCCCGCTCTTACCACCCGCCATTGGCCAGGCAGGCAACCGCTCAGGATTGTAATAGACAAGCACCTGAAACTACCCGGCGGCATCAATTTATTTTCAGATGATCATCCGACTGTTGTAATCAATCATTTAAAACAGCAACAGCAAGGGCAAATATATTTTCATAAAATAGCAGCGGAGCAAGATCTTCTTGAACAATTAATGAACTACTTGTATGAGCGTAAAATTCAGTCGCTTATTGTAGAAGGCGGCAGCATCCTGTTATCGTCCTTTGTAACCCGAAACATGTGGGATGAAGCGGTTATTATTACAAATAAAAAACTAAGTATACAGCAGGGCATTAAGGCGCCCAGCCTACCTGCAGATAAATTTGTAACAGATATGTCAATATTGTCCGATACCATTCAACGCTTTCGAAACCAGTAAAAATGCTTTTTCTTTTAGGTAGTATTTTGTTGTCCGGATTTTTGACCATTGCATTTAAAATTTGCGACAGGTTTGGTATCAACAAGTTCCAGGCAATTGTTTGTAATTATGCTGTGTGTGCACTTACCGGTTCTGTTTTTACGAAGTCGATACCATCTTTTGGCGAGGCCGTGCTTAAGTCATGGTTTGGCTGGTCGCTGGTAATGGGTATTTTTTTTATAGCCAGCTTCAATCTCATCGCCTTTTCGGTAGAGAAAAATGGCCTTGCCATTGCAGCCGTTGCCAGCAAGACTTCCCTGGTAATTCCATTTGTCTTTTCAGTGATTTTGTACAGCGAACAGGCTTCGATTGTTACAGTGGCTGGTATAGTGCTGGCCATCATAGCCGTTATACTAACCTTATGGCAACGTAAAGCAGTGATACCTGTTGTGAAACCAGGAGGTGTGCGAATCGGCATTGCAATTGCGTTGCCCGTAGGGGTATTTTTAGCCACTGGCTTGTTGGATACATTGATTAAATATGTTGAAAAACTTTTCATTACCCAGGAAAATAACAACCAGTATTTGATCAATACTTTTTCCGTTGCATTTATGGTTGGCCTGGTTTTGTTGTTGTTTCAGATCATTTCACGCAACATTCGTTTTCAACCCCGTGCTTTGCTCGCAGGTGTGGTCATAGGTACCCCTAACTATTTTTCCATTTGGTGCCTTATGAAGGTGCTCAAAGAATACCCCAACCTCAGTTCTGTTGTTATTCCGGTAAACAATATGGGCATCGTTTTATTGAG
>JANPJW010000106.1:0-3434 GCA_031425715.1 Chitinophagaceae bacterium
GGGCTTTGCAAACGCACCGCTTTCGTTCAATTTTACCTTGTACGCTTCAGCCACTTGCTTTTGCTTTTGGTTCCTGTAAAAAATTGCGCTTCTGTATTGTGGCCCAACGTCGTTGCCCTGCCTGTTTAAAGTAGTAGGATCATGAGTTGCCCAAAAAATTTCCAGGAGATCGTCGTAAGATACTTTGGTAGTATCGTAAATGATGTTGAGACATTCTGCATGGCCGGTGGCACCGGTACCTATCTGCTGGTAAGTAGGGTTGGCCAGGTGTCCTCCGCTGTAACCGCTTTCTACGCTTACCACACCTTCCACTTGTTGAAACACTGCTTCCGTGCACCAGAAACATCCATTGGCGAATGTGACCGTATCGGTATTGAGCAATTTAATATTGCTGCTTAATGGCTCGTTGCTGGCAGCAGTAGAAGCTGTCTTTCTATTCGCACAACTTGTTAGGCTTATAAAAGCTAGTAAAATAAAAAGGCTGATTTTTTGCATGTTGTTTATTTTAAACAATTACGTAAGAATGCTTTTACGGATCTTGATTAACCCGGTCTTTAGGAAACCTATAACAAAGGGAAGAAGTATTTGTTATGGCTAATTGTCTTTTTTCTTCTTAACAGGAGTTGCAGGCAAGTCATTCTCCTTGCCTTTTAGCTTGGTTTCATCCAGCTTGCCAGAAGCATCCCGAAGAGGGGCTGGCATAGGAGCATTGCCCTCGGCAGTTACTTCGTTGAACACTTTGTTTACGTACACCCACTTTCCATCTGTCCATTTAAACCCTTCGTAGTCACCATCGCCGATGAGGGTCCATTTCTTATTGGGTTGGTTGGACTCTGAAATAAGGTGCTCAAAAACGATCATTTGCAAATCATCGTCGTAAGTAAGGCGTGGGCTTGCCTGTTTTTTATATTCCATAATAAACCTGGCCATCTTGTTATTATAACCATATCCGCTTACGATGCTAAACTGCCTGCCGCCAAAGATGGGAGCTGCGTCTTTGAAACTCAGTACTTCAATAATCTTTTTGTTGCTGCGGATATTATTTTCATCATAACCCAGCAAAGTGTAATAAGACTGGCCCTGGTGTTTGGTTAAAATAATCTTATAATAAACAGCACCCATCCAGCCAAAATTATTAGCGATGGTATCTGCAATATTGCTGGTGATGTCAGATTTATCTATTAGGGGGAAAAGTTTAAGACTACCATCTGCGGTGTTCATTTGAATAGCACCATGTTGGCGTACCACATTTTCATTGATCACCATTTGCCAGGTATAAATTCTGAAGCTGCTATCGGGCGCATACAATTTTGAAATACCATACAGGGAGTCAAAGGGATAACTAAAAGAATGTTTTGTTTTGAGTGACCTTACCAAAACCTTTGTAAAAATACTGTCCGCTTTTAACCTGTCTATGGGGTTTACGCCCTGGATGATTTTTTCGGCCAGCATTTTTAAGCTGTCTTCTTTTTTCTCTAATATTTTATAATCGGTCTTGCTGATAGACTGCGCCGGTGCAACCAGTGTGGTTATAAAGCACAATACCAAAAGAGGTAAAAATTTCATATTTATAAAAGTACTTAAAGATTCCTCAAACGAGTGATTGCGTCGGCTACAGTGTAAAATTTAACTAAAGGTTGTCATCCAGCAACCCCTTAACAATAGGAAAAAGCTTAGCCAATTGCGGTTGTTGCTGCGAGTTGCTCCACTTCCTTTACCATCATTTCCCAACTGTATTTTCTCTTTTCTTCCCTCAGTCCCGGTAAAAATGCATTAGCTCCTTTATTAAAATAAAGTAAAATGCTACTGGCAATAGAAGCTGGAGTTGGCTCGGCTACCAGGCCTGCTATTTCGTGTGGCACCATAGCCGCCAGTCCTCCCACATTGGTCACTATCATGGGTACTTCAAAATGGTAGGCCAGAGGTGTAACGCCACTCTGAGTTGCATTGCGGTAAGGTTGCACTACCACGTCGGCCGCACAAAAATAATTTTTGATTTCGTTGTCGGCAATGAAAGAAGTTTTTAGAATGAGGTTTTCGTTGAGCTGCAGCCTTGCTATTTGATCCAGGTAGGGTTGTTGTTCGTCGTAAAATTCGCCTGCTATCAAAAGTCTTATGTCTGGAGCCTGCACCTTTAACAAGGCCATGGCATCCAGCAAAATATCCAGGCCTTTGTATTTGCGGATGAAGCCGAAAAATAAAACCAGTTTTGTATCTACAGGAATTTGTAAATGAGTTCTTGCGTCGGATTTAGGAATCTTCTCTCCAAAATTATCATACAAAGGATGCGGAATATAACTGGCAGGTTTGCTGCTGTCGAAAGTTTTAAGATCGCTCAAAACCTTTTCGCTCATGGTGATAAAAGCATCGACGGGTTTTAGAAAATATTGAGTAAAGGCTTTATCGCCCAGGCGTTTTTCATGAGGGATCACATTGTCTGCAATACACACAACTTTGCTATGACCATTCTTTTTGGCAATTCGCAAGATAGTGCCAAAACAGGGGCCCATAAACGGTAGCCAGAAACGTACAACAATGATGTCGGGCCGCTCTTTTTTTAAACGGTTGCCAACACGCAGCCAATTGAAAGGGTTTACAGAATTGATCAATACTTTTATGTCCAGGCCGGCGGGTGCTGGCTCGGTAGAATATTGTGAAGTGCCGGGGAAAAGGATGGAAGGGTATTGTAAAAAAAAAGTATAGATGCTTACGGTATGGCCAGCCTGCATAAAAGCCCTTGCCAGCCGTTCGTTAAAAGTACTCATACCGCCGCCCCGCAGAGGATGCGCAGGACCAACGATGATAATTTTTTTATTGAACACTGATGACACTGATGGAATGAATTTACACTGTTAAGTGAGTATTGGTAAAGATGATTCCACGATTTATTGAGCCTGATGGTTCATCTTGCACCTGTTCTACAACCCCGCTTTTTCTTCTATCAGGTAACTGTTTCTCTCGGCAGAATTCCTGGAAATAAGTTCTCCCACAAAACCGGCCAGAAAAAGTTGTGTACCAATCACCAGCGATATAATGCCTACGTAAAACAGTGGCCTGTCCGTCATATTATATTTTAAGAAAGCAATCTTAGAAATAAAAAGATAAGTCCAGATGGCAAGACCAATAAAGAAAACTACGCTGCCCCAAAGACCAAAAAAGTGCATGGGTCTCTTTCCAAATTTACCTACAAACATGATGGAAAAAAGATCGAGAAAACCATTGATGAAACGTTCCCAACCAAACTTAGTTACACCAAATTTACGTGCACGATGTTCCACTACTTTTTCTCCAATCTTTCTAAAGCCTGCCCACTTGGCCAATATGGGGATGTAGCGGTGCATTTCGCCATAAACCTCAATGCTCTTTACCACTTTTTTGCGGTAGGCTTTTAAGCCACAATTAAAATCGTTTAGTTTAATGCCGGAGCTTTTACG
>JANPJW010000107.1:0-2352 GCA_031425715.1 Chitinophagaceae bacterium
CCTGGCCGGAAAAAACCGGCGTGGTACCCAGCGAACTCGATTGGGATTTATGGTTGGGAACCGCTCCCTTCAAGCCGTATGTAGATGGAATAGCTCCGTTTAACTGGCGGGGTTGGTGGGATTATGGTACCGGCGCTTTAGGCGACATGGGTTGCCATCTGGTAGAAGCCCCTTTCAAAGTGTTGGGACTTGGTTACCCAACGGCAGCTACTTGCAGCGTGAGCAGCTTTTATACCGGGCCGTTTGTACGTGGGTATTTTCCTGATAGTCCGCCGGCGGCTTCGCATGTAACCTTATTGTTTGATGCCAAAGAAAAAGGCAAGCATATTACCATGCATTGGATGGACGGAGGCATACAACCCGAGCGACCCGAAGAATTGGGTGCTAATGAAATGATGGGCGACGGTGGCAATGGTGTAATCATCGCAGGCAGCAAAGGCAAAATGATGTGCAGCACTTACGGTGCTAACCCGAGATTGCTACCACTTTCTTTAAACAACGAAATTAAATTACCGCAAACAATTGCCAGGGTGCCCAACGGAGCAGATGGTCATTATGCGCAATGGGTAAATGCCTGCATTGCCGGTTACAACAGCAAAGAGACTGCACAGCTCAGTGCACCCTTCAGCATTGCCGGCCCGCTAACAGAAACGGTGCTGATGGGAAACCTTGCCATCCGCAGTTATGACTTGCGAACAGGATCCGGAAGAGAAACAAAGTACCCCGGTCGCAACATTCAGCTTTTGTGGGATGGACCAAATATGAAGGTTACCAATTTTGAGGCAGCCAACCAATTTGTAAAAAGAACTTATCGGGAGGGTTGGGGAATGTAAAATTACAAAACGCTCCAGGGAGTTTCATAGGACCGTGTTTCGGGAATAGCTATCACCTACATTAAAAAACCATTCTGGCTGGTAAGTGGCGCAGGTATGTTTTCATCCTCAATCATCTGGCGTAAATCAATCTCTATGCTCCGGGATATGCTTGTGATGGGTGTGTCGTTGTATGATCCTTCGAAAGGATTTTCTGAATGATCGCCAATTTTTTCCATCAAAAAAAACATCCAAATAATTAAGGCTGAAAAAGGAGCAGAAAGCCAAAAATAAAAAGCATCACCGCCGGCAAAAACATTCACCATACCAAAAGGAGTCAATGCCGCAAAAATGACTGTTTGCCACAAAGCCGCAGAGGCGTATTGCCTGGGGAAAGGAAAGTTTTTAATCCGCTCACTTCTCCCCTGGTCGTCGTAAAAAGTACCGATTAATTTATGCAACTCCATGTGTCTAAAATCATCAAAATATTTTTGATCCTTCAACGCCTGTAAAGCAACGCTTTGGTTTTTTAAAATTTGAGTGGCAACATTGGTTTTAGAAAGGCAGGCAATTGCTTCTTCCTTATCCAGGAATTGGCAAAGTTCCTTGTCTAAATTTTCGAAATATTTATCGGACGTTTCCGGGTAATAGATTCCCTTGAGCCGATCTTCCTTATGCTCCCATTCCCGAACCAATCTTAGTTGAAAGCGCAAGGCAGTTAACCATGCTATATGTCGATAAATGATTTTTTTCTTAATGGCCGCCTCCTCTTGGCCCTGCACAAAAGCGACCAGTGCAGCACCAAAAGTGCGACTGTTGTTTACAATACCTCCCCAAACTTTTCGGGCCTCCCAGGATCTATCGTAGCTAGCGTTGTTTTTAAAACCCAGGTAAAATGCTACCGCAATACCCAATACACTCAAAGGTTGCCAGGGCAAAGAAATATCTACCTGCTGGTATTGCTTTAAATAAAAAATGACAGCCGCTACAACAATTGCATATGCCAACCCATAAAAAAAAGGCATTTTAGACCAATTGAAAGTTTGCCAAAAACCATAGTTGCGTTTAGTGTACATAAGCTAGTATTTGATTAAATAAATTTAACCACTTTCCGGTAAATGAATACATTCAGTAAAACAAATAACGACTTCCAGATTTATTCGATTAATTTGTTACCTCAACTTAAAAGATTTCATCATGATGAAATTACCCTCCTGCAAATTATTCTTTTTGCTTTGCTGCCTTTTTTTAACGGCCACCACCTACAGCCGCAATGGTGCCAAAAGAGAAATGTACCAGTTAACGTTTTATCGTTACAGCAATGCAGCACAGGAAACTGTTTTAAATAATTATCTTAAAAATGCTTTGTTGCCTGCATTGCATAAATATGGCTATAAAAATATTGCTGTATTCAGGTTTATTGCCAATGATACAGCGGCTGTAAAAACAATGGTTCTGTATATGCCCATAAAAAGTTTGGAGGCAAATGTAGCCCTGGCAGGAAAATTAAACAGGGACGGCGACTATCAAAAAGCAGGTG
>JANPJW010000108.1:0-2722 GCA_031425715.1 Chitinophagaceae bacterium
TTTCCAGCCAGCGCCTGCTTCCCTTTAATCCTTCTATCTCAAACGCAAGCATACCCGATTTACCTCGAAAAACATTTTTTGTGAGCGTTGAAAAGGCGGGCCGGTGTTCGGGCAACAAAATGTCCAGCATAGATTTGCCCACTACCTGATCTTCATGCTCGGCACCAATCATTGCAAGACCGGCGGGATTCATCATTAATAATCGCCCTCCATGGTCCAGCAATTTGATACATTCGGGTTCTGCTTCCCAAATGGTACGAAGCCTGGTTTCACTTTCCGCCAGCCTTATTTCTGATTTCTTACGATCATCAATGTCCTGGAAGCTTCCATAGATTTTAGTTCTCTTATTATGAACCGTTTCGCTTTTACCAATTATCCGAACCCATTTTTTTTGCCGCTTTGCGGTTTCAATCAAAACCTCCTCGTCAAACTCAAGACCGTTTTCAATTAAATTACGCACTGCCGCCTGCACTTTATCGCTGTGAGGCCCCGCATAAAATGCTAACCCATCCTTCAAGGTGGGGTTGAAAGCTTCATCTACTTCCAATATCTGCTTAACCATAGGAGACCAGTACATTTTATCATCCTCCAGGTCTAACAACGAAAGTTCCCAACTGCCAATTTTCGCCATCTGGCTTGCCTGGGAAAGCAGCGCCTCATTTTTGGCTTCCTGGGTAACATCCAGTATGATCACATTAAATAAAATTCTGCCATCGGCTAAAAAAACAGGAATTCCGCCGTTGCCGATATGTGTTTTTAGCTCGCCGCTGGGTAGTACAATCTTAAAACGGGAGGTCCATCTCGATTTTGATTGAATAGATTTAATAATACTTGACTGAACTTCCTCTATATCGCCACCCAACCTTATTTGCTCCCATAGCAAATTGATATCCTTCATCACTTCGTCTGTGGTATAACCCCATAGTTGCTTTACCATTCCAGAAATATTTTCAATGGAATCTGTTCCGTCTGGATGAATAAAGTACTGGTAAATGACCCCTGGTAAATTTTCCGAAAAAGAAAGCAGCCTTTGTTCTGAGTCTTTGAGTGAGTTAATATCCTGGAAGCTTCCGTAAATGCGCTTGCATGTACCATCCTCCAATTCGGCGTTTCCGATAACACGAACCCAAACTTCCTTCTTGTTTGCCGTTACCAGCACCGCTTCAAAATCAAATGGTTCGCCGGTAGAAATGCATTTTGCAAGAGTGGTCTGCACCTGTTGTTGAAAATCCTCCCGGTAAAATCGGATTCCCGTTTCTAAATCTGGCACAAACGATTTGGGATCGGTTTCGTGTAAATGATGAACCTCATCTGACCAAAACAAACTTTGGTTCACAAAATCCGCTTCCCAACTTCCGATTTTTGCTAACCTGCCCGATAGACGATTTAATTCTCTGAGTTTTAGTTCTGCGGTAATATCCCGGGAATTTGCCACAATCCCCTTTACCGCAGGATTGTCTAACATATTTGTCAACCCCGTTTCAATCCATCTCCACTCCTTTTCTTTATTTTGAAAACGAAAGGGTTCTACTGTAACCTTATTTTCCGTGGCTATTTTTTGTAAACAGGCCAGTGTTCTTTCTATATCGTCTGGATGAATAAATTCAAAGGGCGTTCTGCCTATAAATTCCTGAGGCTCGAATCCTAAAATAGACGTGGTGGTAGGACTCACATAACTATAATTACCCTCAAGGTCTAGTATGGCAATCAGATCAGAGCCCTCCTGCACAAGTGCTTTAAACCGTTCTTCGCTTTGTAAAATTTTTTCTTCCTGTTCAATTATTTCTTTGGCGTCTCTCGCAACCCCATACATGAGGCTGGTTGATTGGTCCCAACGGGTTGACCATAAATTGAAGGCAAGCGTTCCATCCTTTTTCCGGTAGCGGTTAACAAAGGATTTTACTTCTTGTCCGCTTATGATAGCAGCAGCTATCTCATTTGTTTTGGGAACATCCTCTTCCAATACAAAATCCATAAAAGGCTTCCCAACCAATTCTTCGGGAAGGTATCCCCAATGATGGAAGGCAGCGGCACTCACATACACAAAATGGCCTGCCTCGTTTATTGTACAAAACACATCTAAAGAAGCATTCATTAATTGGTCTGCGTCAGACCGGTGCGTTACTGCCTGCGTAATATCAGTGGTTTGACAAGCCACAGCTAAAAGCTTGTTATCATCGTTTAATATTGGCTGGAAGCTAACCCGGCTGTATTGAAATTGACCTGGTTGGGGATGAAAGAAATGCTCCTCTATTTCAAAATATTCGCCCTGGAGGGCCCGGGTGTAATAAGCATTCCACTTTTCTATAAAGCCTTCACCAAAACCTTCTACCAAAACAAATTCGTTTAACTTCTTCTCTACCCCGGTCATTTCCTTCATAAGGTTGAGGTAACTTTTATTGGCATAAATCAACCGTAAGTCCTGGTCAATCATCCAAAAAAGATCCTTACTCTGGTCTAATAAAAGCTGTGGCAACTGTGTTTGTGTCATGGTATAATTTGTTTCTCCGGCAATATTTTACAACAACTCAAAACCAAGGAAAATTGATATCCCGTCAAAAATAAGGGTATGGGGCGATTTTAAGATAATATGCCGGATGTAGTTTTAACTGAGCCACAGATTTTTTTATGTAGGCCCTGCTATTCCAACCCCTGGTAAAATCAACAGCTGCATATATGAACGAATTTTAAACTATTTGCAATAGGCTGTGTGGTGATATGG
>JANPJW010000109.1:0-1784 GCA_031425715.1 Chitinophagaceae bacterium
TTCATGATCGCCATAGGTTGTGCGTAGTATTCCCGGCCAAGGGGCTTTGATGCAGAGATTGCCTTTGATTATTCCGTCTGCATCGGCCTCCATAACTTCATTGCCCTGCTCGTCTACCAGTAACGGTTGTACGCCGGGTAAGGGTAGCGTGGCCCAGCCCGGCTTAGCAGGCGTAACGCCTGCAAGGTTGCTGATAAGACCGCCACCCGTTTCTGTTTGCCACCAGGTATCTATTATGGGGCAGTTACCCTTACCAATATTTTCATCATACCAATGCCAGGCTTCTTCATTGATGGGCTCGCCTACGGTACCCAATACTTTTAAGGTTGACAAATCTTTTCCTTCAATAAAGCTGGTGCCATAACTCATCAAACTTCGGATGGCTGTGGGCGCTGTATAAATACAATTTACTTTGTGCCTTGCTACAATATCCCAAAAGCGGCCGGCATCCGGCCAGGTGGGAATGCCTTCAAACATAACGGAGGTAGCTCCTGCGGACAGTGGGCCATACACTATATAACTGTGCCCGGTGATCCAGCCTATATCGGCAGTGCAAAAGTGTACATCGCCGGGCTTGTATTGAAACATGTTTACAAAAGTATACGTCGTCCAAACCATGTACCCGGCCACGCTGTGCACCACCCCTTTCGGCTTACCGGTAGAGCCAGAAGTGTATAAAATAAACAGCGGATCTTCTGCATCCATGGCCACTGCCGGGAACGACACCACGCCATCTTTCTCTATTTGTGATTCTGCATATTCCATTTCATCTTCCCACCATACATCCCTCCCTTTGAGCATAGACACTGGCGTCCTCGTTCTTGTATACACAATCACCCGCTTCACTGTTCTGTTACCAATGAGTGCATCATCGATGGTAGCTTTTAAAGGAATGTCTTTACCGCCACGATAAGCCCCATCACAGGTGATGATAAAAGTTGCTTCTGCATCGTACAACCTGTCGGCAATACTTTGCGCACTGAAGCCACCAAAAATTACACTGTGCACTGCGCCAATGCGGGCACAGCCGAGCACAGCATAAGTTAGCTCCGGCACCATGCCCATATAGATGCATACCCGATCGCCCTTTTTTACACCATTGTTTACCAGCATCTGCGCTACCTGGCACACCCGCTTATGCAATCTTGCATAGGTAACCACCCTCACTCTTTCTTCAGGACTGTTGGGCTCCCAGATAAATGCAGGCTCGTCTGCTTTCTCAGGTAAGTGTCGGTCTATACAATTCTCGGTAATGTTAAGTTGGGCGTTTTTAAACCACTCAATTTTAGGCTCGGTAAAGTTCCAATCGAGTACTTTATCCCACTTCTGCTTCCACACAAAATTATCGGCCACAGCCGCCCAAAATGCTTCCGGGTCTTCCACGCTTTTTTTATAGTCCGTATGGTATTGTTCTAAACTTCTTATTTGGTAAGGATATGCCATGGCTGTTTTTTATCTTCTTCAAAAATAATCAATTGAAATTTTACAAGCTTGGTTTAATAATTATTCCATGAGATACCAAAGAAGTCAGTTTAGTAAAAAATATTCCTTCCACATTTTCGTTGGATTTGTTCCCGGTTTAAAAAAGCATGTATCTTCCTCTTCCATTATTTTTATATGAACTCAGCAAACCAATCACAAGGCATCGGCAAAGTCATCTTCTCCTCTTCTCTCGGTACACTTATAGAATGGTACGACTTTTACATTTTTGGAATGTTAGCCAAAACAATTTCCAGTCAATTTTTTCCGGAGGGAAATGAAACAGCGGCCTTGCTAAGCACACT
>JANPJW010000110.1:0-4796 GCA_031425715.1 Chitinophagaceae bacterium
CCTGATGGACGTGCCTGCCAGCAGCTTCAACCCACCCCCAAAAGTAATGAGTGGGGTCATTCGCCTCACCCGCAAAAAAACAGCCCTCGATTTTAAAACCGAAAGAGCCTACTGGGTATTGGTTAAAACTGCTTTTAACCAACGGCGCAAGACTATGCGCAATGCGGTAAAAAGTTTGTTTAATGCCGAAGAGCTGCAAGACCCGCTTTTTAACCGCCGTGCCGAAACGCTGAGCATCGAAGAATTTGCTGCACTTACTTACCGGATGAGTTAGTTGCCGGTATGGTTTTGTAACCTTTTCAGGTTGTCAATTGTTGACTTATCCAACTATTTCTGCAAAAAGAAAACTGTACTTTTGCCGCCATCAAACGATGGTTTGCCTTATTAAAATAATGTATTGATTTATGCAAGAGATTCCTCCTACTAAAATAAGAATCGTTACCGCAGCAGCGCTCTTTGACGGCCACGATGCAGCCATTAATATTATGCGTCGCATCTTGCAAAGCAAAGGTGCCGAAATCATTCACCTTGGCCACAACCGCAGTGTAGCAGATATTGTAGAATGTGCCATAGAAGAAGATGTAAATGGAATTGCCATTACCAGTTATCAGGGTGGGCATATAGAATTTTTTAAATACATGAAAGATTTGTTGGTTGAAAATGGCTGCGGTCACATCAAAATATTTGGTGGCGGGGGCGGCACAATTTTACCTTCTGAAATAGAGGAGTTGCACCAGTATGGCATTACAAGAATCTACAGCCCGGATGATGGCAGGAAAATGGGCCTGGAGGGTATGATTGAAGATGTGATAAAGGGATGCACGCCTGTGCTAACAACAACAGATCAGAAAGGAAAAACCAGTTCTGATTTTATGGACGCCGATAAACATTGGAATGGTAAGCTGCCGCTACAGGAGGTTATCGATATACGCAGAGTAGCACGTGCTATAACCCTTGCAGAAATGGGCAAAAGCGAAGCTTCTTTGGATGAAGTGGGTGCTGCAGGTTTATTTGAATGGGAAGGGGCCGTCCTCGGTATCACGGGTACCGGTGGTGCTGGAAAATCTTCTGTAACAGATGAAATTGTACGGAGATTTTTAAACAATTATACTGACAAAACCATTGCCGTAATTTCTGTAGACCCCAGTAAGAAAAAAACCGGAGGTGCCTTGCTTGGGGATCGTATTCGTATGAATGCGATTGCTTCGCCGAGGGCTTACATGCGCAGCCTGGCTACCAGGGAAAGTGATGTGGCCCTTAGCCAATACGTGCAGGAGGCCATTGATGTGTGTAAAGCAGCTCAATATGATTTTATTATTTTAGAAAGTGCCGGTGTGGGCCAGAGCGATGCATCTATTTTAGACTATTGCAACGTCAGCATGTATGTAATGACGCCGGAATATGGCGCACCATCCCAATTGGAAAAAATAAACATGCTGGATTATGCAGATGTTATTTGCCTGAATAAATTTGACAAGGCGGGCGCCCTGGATGCCTTGCACGATGTGCGCAAGCAATACAAACGCAACCACAGTTTGTGGGATGCGGCAGATGCAGACCTGCCGGTAGTGGGTACCATTGCTGCACAATTCAACGATGCGGGGGTAAACGAATTGTTTGGCCGCCTGATGAAAAAAATTGAAGAGAAAACCGGTGTTGTTTTTGGAACAAACGAAAACGTACAACACACAACAGATACCAGCAGCCAGTCTACCATCATTCCGCCTAAAAGAGTACGTTACCTTTCTGAAATTGCAGAGACCATTGATGAGTATGACCGCTGGGTAAATGAACAATCGGCACTGGCCACGCAACTGTATCAATTAAATGGAACCTTAGCGGCAGCAACAACTAGTACCCAGCTTGCGCAGCTGTCCCCATCAACCGTAGAGGAACTGCAAAAAATAAAAACCTCGCTGCAGGAAAAACTGCATCCGGACAACCAGAAGTTGTTACACAATTGGGCGGCTACCCGTGAGCGTTATAGCAAAGAGTTTTATGAATTTAAAGTGCGGGATAAAGTGATCAGGCAACCCTTACAGTACAAAAGTTTGTCGGGTACCGTTTTGCAAAAAGTATTGCTGCCCCGCTACAATGATTGGGGCGATATTTTAAAGTGGCAGCTGCAGGAAAATGTTCCTGGCGAGTTTCCATTTACCGCAGGTGTATTTCCATTAAAACGGGAGGGTGAAGATCCTACACGAATGTTTGCCGGCGAAGGCGGCCCCGAAAGAACCAACCGCAGGTTTCATTATGTAAGCCTTGGTCAGCCGGCAAAGCGCCTCAGCACTGCCTTTGACAGTGTTACGTTGTATGGGGAAGACCCGGCCTACCGCCCCGATATTTACGGAAAGGTAGGTAACAGTGGTGTGAGCATTGCTACAGTAGATGATGCCAAGAAATTGTACAGTGGTTTCGATCTCTGCGATCCTAAAACTTCGGTAAGCATGACCATCAACGGACCAGCACCTATGCTGCTGGCTTTTTTTATGAACGCAGCCATAGACCAGCAATGCGAAAAATACATTTTAGAAAATAACTTAAGGGACGAGGTAAACAAACTCATCGAAGCGAAGTACGATATTGAAAAGCTTCCGAAGTATATTGGCACAGATGGGCAGCCACTGCATCACAGCAAATTGCCAAAGCAAATTTCTGCAACTCCCCCATCAGGGGGTTGGGGGGCTTCATTGCCAGGAGAAAGCAATGGCCTTGGCCTGCGCCTCTTAGGATTGAGCGGTAAAGATGTGTTGCCGGCAGAAGTGTATGAAATAATAAAGGCAAAAGCACTGAGCAATGTCAGGGGTACAGTGCAGGCAGATATTTTAAAGGAAGACCAGGCCCAGAATACTTGTATTTTTTCTACAGAATTTGCACTAAAGCTGATGGGGGATGTGCAGCAATATTTCATTGACAACCAGGTGCAAAACTTTTACAGTGTAAGCATCAGCGGCTATCATATTGCCGAAGCAGGAGCTAACCCTATTACGCAGCTTGCCTTCACTTTGTCTAATGGCTTTACTTATGTAGAATATTACCTGAGCCGTGGCATGAACATAGATGATTTTGCCCCTAACCTTTCGTTCTTTTTTAGCAATGGCATGGATCCTGAATACAGTGTAATAGGCAGGGTAGCAAGGCGCATCTGGGCCAAAGCAATGAAGCACAAATACAAGGGCAACGACCGTAGCCAGAAATTAAAATACCATATTCAGACTTCGGGTAGGTCTCTGC
This sequence comes from Chitinophagaceae bacterium, assembly GCA_031425715.1. GTDB lineage: Bacteria > Bacteroidota > Bacteroidia > Chitinophagales > Chitinophagaceae > Ferruginibacter. The sequence continues at coordinate 3,235 of JANPJW010000110.1, forward strand.
ATGCACAGGAGATAGACTTCAACGATATCAGAACTACGCTCCAGGCGCTGTATGCTATTTACGATAACTGCAATTCTTTGCACACCAACGCCTACGATGAGGCCATCACTACGCCCACAGAAGAAAGCGTGCGCAGGGCCATGGCAATCCAGCTTATCATCAACCGGGAGCTGGGTACAGCTAAAAATGAAAATCCCAACCAGGGAGCCTTTTTAATAGAAGAAATGACAGACCTGGTAGAGCAAGCGGTGCTCACAGAGTTTCATCGCCTTACCGATAGAGGTGGTGTGTTGGGCGCCATGGAGCGCATGTACCAGCGCAATAAAATACAGGAAGAAAGCCTGTATTACGAAACCCTGAAACACACCGGCGAATACCCTATTGTAGGCGTGAACACATTTTTAAGCAAGAAGGGCTCGCCAACGGTGTTGCCCACAGAAGTGATTCGCTCCACAACAGAAGAAAAGGAATTTCAGATCACTACCCTGGAAGCTTTTAAAAAACGCCACGCCGGCCAATCTGCGGAGATGCTTACCCGTTTGCAACAGGTAGCTATACAAAATGGGAATCTTTTTGAGGAATTGATGGAAACCGTTAAATATTGTTCCCTGGGAGAAATAACCAATGCCCTGTACAGTGTAGGCGGGCAATACAGGAGAAATATGTAGAAACTGCTTCATTTTGAGGCTGGAAATAGAAAGAGGAGCGAATGCGTTTTCCGGGAAAATTTTTTGGTACGATTTTGCTGCTGCAATTGGTACAAAAACCAAATCAAATGGCAAAAAATGACAACTCTCCACAATCAAATGTAAACGATGTTCGTGCCCAGTTTGAGGACGAAAGAACGCAGGCGAGAATCCAGGAACACCTGAACAATGAAAATGATATCATTACCGAACAGGATATCGCTAATATTAAGATAGGTGCGGGCGCTTCCGCAAGTGATGTAGAAAATATTGTGAACCGGGAGAATCAGCTCATGGAGGATCTTGAAATCGATAAATCCAACGATGCTAATGGCGATGCAGATGATCCCACAATAGAAACTCCCTGGAATATACTGGAGCCGTAATCATTTTATAAAATACAACCACATAAAAAAGGCCTCATTTATTGAGGCCCTTTTTATGCAACTATGTTGATTTATTTTTCTGCAACACTGTGAAGGAGTTCTGTATACAGCTTTTGACTCTCAAGGGTCAATGCATCAAAATTGATGTTGAGTTGGGGTAAAAGGTCTATCAGTGTGTTAATGCGACCTTCTGTTTGCATAAATTTATTGAGCACCACTACTCTCTTTTCTTGCAAAATGCAATAACCACTTTGAAAGGTTCCTCTTTCGTACCGAATGATGTAGCCACTGTCTTCTACAATCTTCTCAACTTTGTCTAATGTGTGTTGTGTGAATTTCATAGTTCCCAACCCCTAAAAGGGCTTTTGGTTCATTAATTATAGTGCAACTTGCGTCAACAGCAAGGATTAAAAAAATAACATTCTTCACAATCGTTGATAAATAAAGTAGTTATTTCCATTCTCAGCATAAACTACCTGTTACTTTAAGC
>JANPJW010000111.1:0-2502 GCA_031425715.1 Chitinophagaceae bacterium
ACAACTCATGCGAAGCAATCCTCGTAAGTTCATCCAGCAAAATTCTGATAACCTTGGCCCTTGCCGGCACTTCAATCTGCAACCCTTTTTCTACTGTGAGTGCGCAAGCATGGTTGTTGATGTGTGATGATAAATAATCCATTCGGCTGGTCACATAAATAAACTGCCGGTAGCTCAAACTTTCGCACATTTTTTCGATGGACCGATGGATGTAGCCAAGATGCGGCTCCACCTTTTTGATGGTTTCTCCATTCAATGTAATGAGCAGATGCAACACACCATGCGTAGCGGGATGTTGTGGTCCTACGTTGATGATCATATCCCCAGTCCCCTCACCCCCCAAAGGGTGACTTGAGGAAGAGTCTTTAATTATTTCGGTCTCTCTATACATTGATATGTGTCTAATAAAACAGAATCTTCTTTTCGATTTTCTTCTTCCACTCCCCTTTAGGGGTTGGGGGTCTCTTATAATTTGATCATATTGATCGGATCTTCAAAATCTTTCCGCATCGGATTTTTTCCCTCCCAGCCGTCCGGCAATATCAACAACCTTAAATCAGGATGATTTAAAAACTGCACGCCAAACATTTCGTACACTTCCCGCTCATGAAAATTGGCTGTTTTCCAAATGTGGCTGACAGTTTCTATAGCTGGCTGTGAAATTTCCAGGTTAGCTTTTATTACAATATTGTGTCGGAATTTTGAGGAGCTCAGGTGGTACACCATGGTCAAATGAGTTTTCCAATCGATGCAGGTTAGGCAAAAAAGATGATCAAAAAATAAGGATGATTCGTTGCGAAGACGCATGGCCAATGGTAACCAATCCTGTGGAGCAATGCTAATATTGAGCCACTCGCCGGTTTCATCAAATGTAGCAGTGGGCAGCAGTTCGGTAATGTTGGTTTTTAATTCTTCGTTATCCATAAGTAAACTTGCATCGTAGCTTTTATGAAACCATTCTACCTTTTCTCATCTGAATACTAAGTACTCGGTATTAAGAGTAAATACTTTTTTATTTGACATCCTTAATCTGCTCCCTCGTCATACCCATTTTTATTTTATCCTGCAGCGTCATCAAAGCGTGTATCAAGGCTTCGGGCCGGGGCGGACAACCAGCAACATACACATCCACTGGTATTATATGATCTGCACCTTTCACCACAGAATAGGTATTGTAAAAAAATGGTCCACCACTGATGGCGCAGGCGCCCATGGCAATTACATATTTTGGATCGGCCATCTGATCATACAATCTTTTTAAAACCGGTGCCATTTTATTTACAATTGTTCCGGCAATGATGATCACATCTGCCTGCCTGGGTGAGGCACGGGCTACCTCAAAACCAAAACGGGAGAAATCGTATTTAGCACCCGCAACAGACATGTATTCAATGCCACAACAACTGGTGGCAAAAGTGAGGGGCCACAAAGAATTAGACCTTGCCCAGTTGATCAGGTCATCCAGCTTGCTGAGCATAATTCCACCACCGGGTGTTTCGTGAACCTGGCCGGGGAAATCCCCCTGTCCCCCTGAAGGGGGAACTAAGGACGCAATATTTTTTATTTCATCGCTCATTTATCAAAGCTGTTACTTTATAAAGGTTACTTCATAATCTTCTCCATAATCAGTTCCCCCTTCAGGGGGCGGAGGGGGCTAAATCCACTTCAATGCTCCCTTTTTGTGAGCGTATAAAAAACCTACAAAAAGTATAAAAAAGAAAATAACAATTTCTACCAAGGCAATCCAGCCCAGGCTCTTCGCTACCACGGCCCAGGGAAAAAGGAATATAATCTCTACATCAAATATCAGAAAGATGAGGGCAAAGAGATAATAACCCACATTCATTTGCACCCATGTTTTACCCTGGGTAGGAATGCCACATTCTATGGCTTCCCCTTTTTGAGCATTCGTGGTAGCCTTTGTAAGAAATTTCGCAACAAGCAACGCAAATATTGAAAAGGTAAGCGCAGCAATTATCAAAACAATCATCGAAGAAGCACCCATATGAATTGGTTATGGCATGAAAGTAATTATGTACAAGATAACGAATAATGATTACAGAAAACTCCACAACAGCATCTGTATTTAGTCATTGGTAGCAATGATTTTTATCAGCTTCATAGATGGACATTTGCATGCATACAATTACTAACCGTAAATTTCTACATGCACTGACTTCTTATCGTAACCCATTTGCAGAATTCTTGCTTTGGCCTCATCTACCATACCTCTCCAACCGCATAAATAGAAAGATGCAGGCTTCAGAGTAGGCTCTCCTCCATCTATAGCCGGGAGCATATTTTGTTTACAAATGTCTTCATATACGCTGTGTACATAGCCAATCCTTACAAGATGATCGTAATTGCCGGGCACTTCTCTTGAGTATACGCTGTGGTAAAAGAAATCTGCGTCTGTGCGCATCAGACCTTTTAATTCTTCTGCATACAAAGCATCTCCAAATTTTCGGCAACCAAAAATGAGGTGAATTTTTTGATGTGGTA
>JANPJW010000112.1:0-6555 GCA_031425715.1 Chitinophagaceae bacterium
ATCCAAAGTATCAAATAGGGTAATGCAAATGCCAGGGTGATGGGGGCATAAAAAGTAAGGTAGCTAAACAGCAGTACCGCCAGTACGGTAGCAAACCACATCGTTTTGTACACATCAATGACGGTTCGATGACTGTTGATGGTAGTGTGATAGGGATTCCACTGCAATAAATTTCTACGGCTAATGAACATGCGCCAAAGGGTGCGGCCAATGGCATCTACATTGTTATAAGCTTCGTAAGGCAGGCAGGCAAGCTCTACAACCTGCTGAAAAAACTGGTCGCTTGCAGCCTTTACGGAGTATATAAAATGTTGCGAAAATATAACGTCTGCCGGCCTTGTAAACAATGCCCACATTAAATTTACGGCAGCAGGTAAAAAAAGAATAAGCACAACTGCGGTGCTCCAGAACACGGGCGCTAATGACAACGTCCAACCCCAAAGCAACAAAATCATGATGGCAATGGGCACCAGGCTTCGGCGTATGTTGTCAAATATCTTCCACTTAGAAAGCGGCGATAAAGGGTTGTTAAGAATTTTATTGTTGGGTCCGGGTACCCAGGGAAACATCCAGTTTCCTATTTGCCAATCTCCTCTTATCCAACGATGCCGGCGTTGCATATCTGTGTTATATCTGTTGGGGTATTCTTCATACAGTTGCACATCTGTTACAAGACCACAACGTGCATAAGAACCTTCTAAAAGGTCGTGGCTTAAAATAGCGTTTTCCGGAAACTTATCTTTTAAAGTGGCTTCAAAAGCTTCAATGTCGTAAATGCCTTTGCCAATAAAGGAGCCCTCTTGAAACAAATCCTGGTACACGTCTGAAATGGCCCTTGTATAAGGGTCTGTGCCGGGCTCATTGCCATGCATTTTAGCATAAAGAGAACTGGTATTACCGGGCAAACTGTTAGACACTCGTGGCTGCAAAATGCTGTACCCTTCGGTGATTCTTTTTTTGCGTGGATGATAGAATGCCTTGTTTAAGGGGTGGGCCAGCGTAGCGGTCATTTTCCAGGCCGCATCCCGTGGTAGCTGCGTATCCGTATCCAGGGTGATCATAAATTTTACATTCATGTACACCGAGGGGTCGCCGACAACGAGGGAGAAATGCTCCATTCCATACCCAAGGATCAAGGCATTTAATTCACTTAGTTTGCCCCGCTTGCGCTCATAACCCATCCATTTTTTTTCTTTCTTATTCCACTTTCGGGGGCGGTGAAAAAGAAAAAAGCTGTCGTCATTGCTGCGGTCGTATTTGCGGTTGAGTTCTGTTATTTTATTTTTGGCAGTTTGCAGCAGCAGCTCATCTTCGGCCAAAGTTTCGGTATCAGCATCTTTAAAATCTGTAAGCAATGCAAAGTGAAGATTGGCATCCCGGTTAGCAAGAAAACGTACTTCCAAACCTTCTACCAACTCGTGGATTGCGCTGGGTGTACTAAACATGGTTGGAATAACCACCATCGTTTTATTTTCTGCAGGTATACCTTCAGAAAAATTCATGCGGGGTAACAGTTCTGGCCGGGCCAAAATTGTGGAGAGCCAATTGACGAGGGAAACTGCCAGCCTGCTAAGTGATAAGAAAATAGCGATGCCCATGATTACCAGCACAGCCATACTTCTTGCGGGATCGTAAATGCGGGCCAGGAGTGTGTAGCCAAGGCCAAAGCTGAGTAACAGAATGCCTCCTGCGTAGAACAGTAGCGGCGCTTTTTTAAAAATCTTTTTTAAAATATTTAAACTGCCTGGTTTGAACTGAGCCACTTTCTCTAAATGTGTCAATCCTTTACCTGCCAGGAAATAGCCCACATGGTTTCTTCTGCTGTCAACGTTTGGCAGTAGCTGCTTTTCCGCCAAGGCAATAGCCATTTCGGCTACTTCCGGCTCTGTGTGCACGCTGTATTTTGCCACTTTTTCTAAAACATGACGATAGCCATCTCGGGTAGCAAAATCCATTTTTGGATAGATGCCTGCCGGATCCCTTTGCAGGATTGCTTCTACAATGCTGGTAGTTTCTACAAAATCCCGCCAGTCGGTGGTACTTAAAAAACGAAGGCTGCTGATGCTGTTGCTAATAGAAACCTGGTCTGCTGCCTGTGTTTGATTTTCCTGGTGAATGAGTTCATTGCTACTCAAACCGCTATCTGTAAGGGTCTGTTCAATCCAGTTGAGCGGCAATGAAAGTGAGTTACCCTTTTCTTGTAACCGGCGGGTAAGTTCTGCAATAAAGGAGCTTACCATAGGTGGTGCGCTGCGGGCCATATCTGCAATTACCAGCACGAGGTCTTTGGGTTTGGTTTCTGCCACTTCAATCATTTCATCGGCCCACTTATTGGCAAGGGCTTTATCGCTGATGTCGTTGGCAATCTGTATAGATAACCGGCGAAGGTTTTCTATGAGCGCCAGCCGAAGCATGATAGGAATTGCCCAAAGCTCCCCTAATTGTAAGCAGGTTTTTTTTTGATAGGAAGTTACAAATCCGGTGAGGCTGTTAAGATCAACATGACCGTCGCTGTGAGAAATTATTTCTACAGCAATATCATATACCCTGGGGAGGCCGGCGGATTCGCCTTTGGCTAACTGAGGCAGCCCACGGCTATATCCTTTTGGCAGATGTTTTTTGCCGGTATAAATCTGCTCTTCAATAAGGTAAAAGTTATCGAGGAGCCACTCAGCCGCAGGTGTTACCCTGTTGTTTCTCTTTACAACTTCTGTGAGCAAGGCATGCACTTCCAGCAAAACGGTTTCATTTTCTGCCAGCCGGCTAAGCAAGCGTTCAGATGGCTGCCCGGATATTAAGGAGTGCCGGGTAGCAAGGGCCAATGCATGCTGTTCTAATTGTAGCTCCGTAAAAAGTTCTGCTCTTAGCGGGGGCCTTTCATTGCTGTATTTTTCTGTTCTGCCATCTCCAAAAATTGGTTTGATGATCGTCTTCTTAAAATTAGAGATGGCCTGCGGAAGAATTTCAAATAAATCCGTGTTCAGAATTTTTCCTCTACCTGTCGTCATTCTTAGAGCATTTTATGTAGCGAAATATGTTATTTTTTGATTTGTTTTTCAACCCGTTAAGGAGCTAATATCATGCCTCGCTGAAGCAATTCAAACTTTCTTCAACATTAGCATGGTAAATTTGACCAATGAAGTTGTTGCTCATAGAAGATGAAGTGGAACTTGCCGAAAGCATCCAAAGCTATTTGGTGGGAAAAGACTTTGCATGTGAATGGGTCAATAATACAAAAGATGCTATTGATAAAATATCTATCTACAACTACGACTGTATTCTGCTGGACCTCATGCTGCAGGATGGAAATGGCTTTGACGTCTTAAGGGAATTAAAAAACCAACATAAGTCCGAGGGGGTAATTATTATTTCGGCCAGGGAAACATTGGAAACCAGGATAGAAGGCTTCAACCTTGGAGCCGATGATTACCTCACAAAACCGTTTCATTTATCAGAACTGTTGGTGAGGGTGCAGGCATTGATCCGTAGGAAAAATTTTAAAGGAAGCAATGTGGTTACTTTCCATGAAATTCAAATTGACCTACTTTCAAAGACGGTGAAGGTGAATAACAATATCCTGGACATTACAAAGAAAGAAATTGATTTGCTCCTTTATTTAATAGGAAATGAAAACAGGGTACTTTCTAAAAGTGCCATTGCCGAACACCTGTCAGGCGACATGGCAGACATGTTAGATAACCATGATTTTGTGTATGCGCACATCAAAAATCTGAAAAAGAAACTAAGCGATGCAGGAAGCGGCGCCTACATTAAATCGGTTTATGGTTTAGGATACAAATGGAAAAATGAATAAAAAGCTGCTGTATAAAACTTCCAGGGCTTACCTGGTATATTCCCTGTTGATATTATTGATATCGGCTCCCATATTTTATTACGCCACGCAGAGGCTCTATATTAAAGAGGCTGATGATACTTTATTACTACACAAAAAAGAATTCCTGCAATACTCTGTTGCTACATTGAAAAGTGCTGACATACCAACCTGGAACAGCTTTAACAGAAATACAAAAATAGACCCTGGGCATAAAGTGAATACTGACAGTATTTTTTTTAGTTCTTACTATGATACGCTGGACGCTGAAACTGAACCTTACCGGGAAATAAATTTTCCCATACGTATTCAAGGCCAGCCTTACACTTATTCCGAGAGAATAAATTTAGTAGAATCAGAAGACCTCTTAAAGAGTATTGCATTTCTATTTTTAGCGGTGATTTCATTCTTACTGCTAGGCCTTTTTTTAATTACAAAAAAACTATCCCAGGATCTTTGGAAGCCGTTTTATAAAACGCTTGAACAAATGGAGCGTTTTGAAATTGACAAAACAAGGCAACCTGAGTTTTATAAAACGGATATAGAAGAATTTAATCGTCTAAACCACAGTATCGAAAAACTGATAGAGAGAAATACAGCTATTTATAAAGGCCAGCAAGAGTTTATAGAAAATGCCGCACACGAACTGCAAACCCCGTTAGCAGTTTTCCAGGTCAAAATTGATACCCTGATGCAGCGTGCCGATGTTACCCGGGAGCAGTCAGAAATTTTAGCTGCATTGAATGAAAATGTTTTTCGTTTAAACCGCCTAAATAAGAATTTGTTATTACTTTCTAAAATAGAGCATGACATTTATAGAGATCAGCAGACCATTTTATTGTCGCAGCATATTCAAAGAAACCTGGAATTTTTCAGGGAACAGGCAAAAGCGAAGCATCTTATATTGAAGTTAGAGTTGAAAGAGGATTTTGAAATAAGCTCAAACCCAGTGTTAGCCGAAATACTCATAAGCAACCTGTTCCTGAATGCCATAAAGCATAACAGGGAAAATGGCCTGATAGTTATTTCCACAAAGGCATCTACACTCGTGTTCTCTAACAGCGGAGCAGCCCGGCCTTTGAATACCGATAAATTGTTCAATCGATTTTCTAAGACAAACACGTCTGAACAGGGAACAGGCCTGGGGTTATCTATTGTGAAAAAAATAGCCGACATCAATAATTGGAAAATATCATACTTCTACAAGGACAACCTTCATTCTTTTCAAATCTTATTCTAAAATTCAATATTTCTTCTAAATGCCGCACTAGCTTTGACCACTGTTTAAAACCAGCACAAAATGCCTAAACCTATTTTAATTGCCTGTATCCTTTGGGTAGTATCCAGCCAGTTGAGTGTTGCGCAACCTGTGGATAGTACAGGTATGCGTAAAGCGCATCTCTTTACCCGACAATTTATTTACGTACCATCCATACTTATCATGGGCGGTATTTTTACCAATGGTAATGCCGAAGAGGGCTTTAAAAAAGAAATAGCTGAAGAGCGAACTGAATATCTTTCAAAGTTTCGCACTCATGTAGACAACTATTTGCAATTTTCACCTATTGCTATTGCCTATGGTTTAGATGCCATGGGTTATAGATCAAAAACAGATATCTGCAACAGGACAGCAATCTTATTAAAGGGAGAACTTTTAATGACGGGTGCAGTATTTGGTTTAAAAAAAATTACCCATCAACTTAGGCCTGATCATAGTGCATACAATTCTTTCCCATCGGGCCATACAGCACAGGCATTTGCGGCGGCCACATTTTTAAGTGAAGAGTACAAAACAAAATTTAAGTGGATGCCCTATGCAGCATATGGAATCGCCAGCTCTGTGGGATTGTTGAGGATGGCAAATAATAAGCATTACATCAGTGATGTTTTGGTGGGTGCCGGCATAGGGATACTTTCTATGAAAGCGGCTTATTTAACCCATCGTTACAAGTGGAGTAGGACACAGCCAATTGCCCCGGTATTTTAAAATCGATGCGGCATTCAAACTTTCTTCAAAATCATGTTGCAGCTTTGCCTTGTAAATTTTATTCACCAAATAAATACACCATGAAAAAGTCAGTAGTAACTGTAGTGATGATGCTTTTTACAATGCTAGGCTTTGCACAAAAAATGCAGGAAAGAGATGTGCCACCGAATGTAAAATCTACTTTCCAAAAAAATTATCCTGTTGTAAAAAAAGTAAAATGGGATAAGGAGGATGATAAATACGAAGCCAGCTTTGACCTTAATAAAAAAGACAACTCTGTTTTGATAGATGCACAGGGCAACATACTTGAAACCGAAGTAGAAATTGAGTTGACCGAACTGCCCGCCGGCATTTTGGAATATCTAAAGAAGAATTATGCAGGAAAGCAGGTAAAGGAGATTGCAAAAATTAAAGATGAAAAGGGTGCAGTAACTTACGAGGTTGAGATTAAAGGAATGGACTTAATTTTTGATAGTAGCGGGAAGTTTATTAAAAAATAAAAAGATAGAAAAATGCGATTGAAGGGTATCTTAATAGTTTTAGTATTGGTATGTGGGAGTTTTAAATTGCAGGCGCAAACGACCAATGTCACGCTATCAGGTTTGATAAAAAACAAAGCAGATAAGGCAGTTTTGCCTTTTGTAAATATCACTCTGAAAAAAGAAAAAGACAGTGCTTTTGTTACAGGAACTGTAACGAATGAGGAAGGACGATTTACGCTGGCCAATATAAAACC
>JANPJW010000113.1:0-3870 GCA_031425715.1 Chitinophagaceae bacterium
TCTTTGTTGAATAAATTACGACCCCATACAAATGCAGAGAGGCCATTGGTAGCCCGGAAGCCAAACCTCCCATTTACAAGTGTATAACCATCCACATTCAAAAATGCTGAGGGAGACGGGCTTGAAGAAAAGGAGGAGCGATAGAAGCCCTCTAATGCAACAAAGAATTTACCCGGCTTACCTAAAAAAGCTGTCGGAGCAGTATACTCCCCTCCAAGCGATGTTGCCCATTTGGAAATACCCGGCAACTCACCTCCGGAAATATCTTTGAAAGCTACCTGCACACCATTTTCCGTAGCACCTGTTTCTTCCAATGGCAACGGAGCGTTGGTAAATCTTACATACTTAGCATCGGTGTAAGCGGTGGCTCCATAAAAAGTGAAATGCTGGTTAAGCTTAATGTTAGCATCCAATTCAAAACCCTTCACATTTACTTTTTCTGCATTGGCAATGTAACCACGGTTCACTCCCAATTCCGGAGATTGCACATTGGTTTGATAATTCTTAATATCAGAATTGTGCAAGGTAAGGTTGAGGGTAAAATTATCTATCGGCGTAGTCTTCAGCCCAAGCTGGTAATTTTTCAGATCCTCTGGTTTGATAACTGCCAGCTCTGTAGCAGGCTTTCCCGCAATGGTTGGAAGCCCCGCAACATTAACCCCCACAGGCTTAAAGCTCGTAGAATAACTAGCGAAAGCGTTGATACGTTTATTGGCCCGGTAAGATACAGCCAGTTGGTAAGTGAGGTTATTTTCATCAGCATCGGCTACATAAGACTGGCTGCTGTACACGCCATTTTTCAGAGCCAACAATGCCGGGTCAGTTGTTTGTAAACCACCATATGCTATACGGTCGTACACTACATCTTTCCTATCGTAGTTAAACCGAATACCTGGCTGCACATGAAACCCTTTTGCAATTTCCCAATCTACGTTGGCAAATGCGGCAGCGCTCTGAGATTTGATAGATGCTTTGGTACTGATACCATAGCCTTCAAAAAGTCCAGGTGTTTTCCAATTAGCACTGGTTGAACTTTGAGAAAAGCGCCATTGCGCAGATCCGGATTCTTCTGTACCATTGATCTTAACTTCCTGGTCTATGTAAAAGAGGCCAACAACTCCGCTTATGTTAGACGAAAACTCGCCTGCATAACGAAACTCCTGCGACCAGTTTCTGTGCTCAGCCGGATTTTGAGATTTTGCCAAAGCCTGCAAACCGGTAAAATCCCTATCGTTGGATGGATCCCAGTTCCAATAGCGCCAGGCAGTGGTAGAAGTAAATGTGCCTGCACCTAATTTAGTATCGAAGTTTAGCGAAACACCACCCAGTTCGTTACCCGAATTCCATGGAACATCATGGTCTATTTTTCGGTCAAAAGCATTGCGGCTTGGCAAAACATACTTTAGATCTTTGATGATAGAATCGAATTGGCGATACCCGGGACGTTTGGTTTGTACAACACCGGCCACTACTTGTGCATAGCCATCCGGCTTTTGCACACTAGCGTCTGCTGCAAGAATGATGGAAGTATTTTCTGATGCCTTGTACAACAACTGGCCACGAATACCAAGATTGTTGATGTCGTTGGTATATTTCGTAGTACGTACATTTTCTACCAAACCATCTCTTTGGGTGCCGGAAAAAGAAACACGGGCTGCAAATTTTTTACTGATAGCTCCTGTGATGGAACTCTTTGCCTGTATATAACCGTAGTTGCCATAGCTTACTTCAAAGTTGGCACCCGATTTAAAACTCGGTTTACGTGTGGTAATATTGATGGCTCCAGCTGTGGTGTTTTTACCAAACAGCGTTCCCTGCGGGCCACGCAATACTTCAATCTGATCGATGTCTATAAAGTCAAGGGTTGCTGCCGCAGGCCTTGCATAATAAACACCGTCAACATAATAACCAACACCCGGGTCAAGGCCATCATTGGTAAGGCCGAATGGCGAACCAAGGCCACGAATATTGATACCGGTATTGCGTGGATTAGAAGTGTACAACTGCACGGAGGGCACCAACTCCTTTACACGGTTAACGTTAAATGCGCCTGCATCCTCTACCAGCTTACCCCCCAAAACCGTAATGGGAATGGGTACATCCTGCAGCACTTCCCTGCGCCGCCTGGAGGTAATCAATACAGTATCTACCTGGAAGAGTGGTTTCAATTGTACCAATAAATTTGTCTCACTGTTGTTTCTTACAACTACCTGCCGGTTTTGGAACCCGGCAAAAGAAATGACAATTGTCAAGGGAAATTTCTGGTTGACGGATAATGAAAATTCTCCGTTGATATCTGTCACGGTTCCGTTAGAAGTTCCTTTGATAGCAATAGTTGCCGCTGCCAATGGATCCTGGCGTTCGCCTACTACCCTGCCAGTAACAACAACCGGTTCGGTTACCTGGGAGAAAGCCCATAACGGTAATGAAATGATGAGTGCTAAAATAATTCGTTTCATGATTTGAGTTCTATACATAAGTTAATAATCCCGGTTACCCAGGTTAGTTGGTAAAAAATAAATGGAAGCAATTTTAAAGGTCAGGCCAACATCGAGTTGAAAGCAGCAGCGAATTGGTATAGCTGATTGTTTTGAACATGGTTATCTTTTGAATCACAAATATAGAAGGTTTTTATTAGTCTACCGTTTTAGTAGAGTGTTATTTTAAAAAAATATTTACAACAGCTTACTTAAAATTTTGAGGCTTCAGATAATTACCAGAATACCCCGTAAAGTAAAAGAAGTTTTTTGCCTGATTATAGATGAATGACATCTGGGACAGCATGAAAGACTGATAGAAACAATTACTGTTTATGGGAATGATAGTTTTTGGCCGCGGCAGAAAAAATATCAGCAGTGCGGAAAAAGTGGTTATGCTAAGGTTTTAAAATCGCTGGTGGATACTACCTCTAAAAACATTGATCTTATCTAACACATGCGCAGCAGCACGCCATTGCTGAAGGCGGATATACTGAAACTGAAATGTGGTAGAACCTGTCAATTTAGTCTCAACTGTAACGAAGGTTCTGTTCTGATCAAAAAACCGATTGTCCTTTAAATAGTTTAGATTTCCCATTACTTCGTTGCCGGCATACAGCATTACTTTTTCATTATAAACGGGGTACCCTACTTCAAATCGATACCGGAGCCTTTGCCTGGTTTCAAAATCATGCGTCCTTTTGCCATCCAATAATTTTTGTAAAAAACGTTGTTCAAGTCTGACACGCTGTGTGATTTTTAGAAGCTTCACATTGTTGATATAACTAACTTCCTCCCAGGTACGCCACTCATTTGCAAGCAAAGTTTTATCGGGAAAGTAGTTCATAGTTCCAAACCAGGCGATACCCCCGGCAACAGCCACGTGTTGATTTGGTTTATAAACCGCTCCGGTTCTTAATGCAAAAAGAGACCATTTATCAATTCCGTCTTTCGTTCTTACCTGCACATCATTTACCACAGACCAATGGCTATCTAATTGGATACTGTTGTTGTAGTTTGACCAAATTGCATTGCTGTGTTTTACACTATGCTGTCCCGATAAACCAACCGGAAAAAGAAAGCAGCAGGTGAGGATACATGCGACCAAGATCCCTACCTTGGTTTTGAGCAACACTTGATTGCAATGCGGAGATGGAGCTTTGCCCGGAAGCCGAACAATGTGGCCAGGAGCAAGGTTGCGGAAATAAAGGAAGTACATCTTTAAAGTAGTTTACTCAAGATGCGCACACTCCAGATGATCACCAAGATTCCCAGTAAAATAAATGATGTTTTCCTGGGAAGCTTTCCCGTAAGTTTAGCTGCAAGAGGTGCCGCAATAAAGCCCCCAATTATCAATGCGACGATTGTCTGCCAATGGCTCACTCCCAGCAAG
>JANPJW010000114.1:0-3515 GCA_031425715.1 Chitinophagaceae bacterium
CATAAAACGGCCGGTCGTCTGCCGTTCCCCTAACAGTTCTTACGATTGCACCACCCATACTCAGGTTCCATCCGAGACCGACAGATGATGGCGATTCATTCACTTTAATACCACCGGCAAAGTAATCAAGAGAGATACCAGTAGCCAGGCCATTCGAGCTTTTATAGCTGAATAAAGGAATTGATATTGATGGGATTCCTGAATATAAATTTACAGGCACGGCACCATCCCTGGAGGCAGCCATGGCATTACCGCTTGCAGGTGAAACTTCGCCCTGTGAAAAGCACTCATTTGCTTGGATCAAAATGAGCATTAGAAATAATACTTTAAAATTCTTCATTTTTTGCTTTTTCTTAAACTTTTATTTTATGGTATATCCTACCCTAAACACCACTGGCTGGCTCACAGGCAAATGTTGCTTGTATAAAAAATCATAGAGCAGCTGCAGCTTCCCCGATTTCATGAGTTTGCTTTTGGCCGGTATCTTTTTACTTATCCCCAAAAGCCCTGACTGCTGCCATGCATCCATTTGCTGCAAAGCGCTCACATTTTTAAAGGACGCATGGTGATTCATTTCAAAACCACCGCTCACAAAGAATTGCTTTTTCAATTTCCAGTCTATAAAACTTCTTAACCCAAGTCCTTCATGCGTAAATTTTATTTTTTGAATACTGCCCATCCCCAACTTATAACTGGCACCAACACCGGCCACAGATTTATCGTTTATTTTGTAACCAATGCTCAACCCAATATTAGTTGCTCCCGGCAAAAGAGAACTGCTTTTCACCGGCTGAAAGTCAAAGCCATATTCCAGTCGCTGAGCAAATGTTTTTGTCTTTTGCATATTGGGTTTAAAATCGGGCATGTCGGCATCGCCGGTGGCTCCGCCGCCTTTGAGTAATTTGTCTTTTATTTTACTCAACTCAGCCTGCGCCTGTTGAATATTTTGTTGTACTGCTTGCATCGCATTCGGCCCTCCACTTGCAATTCTGCCCTGTATCAGAGCGTTCACACTCGCCCTTGTTTGCAGCCCTGCGATATTTGGTGGCATGCCATTATCCGACGAGGGGAAGAGGGAGGCCAGCATACTGTTCTCCCGCATAAACTTTTTAAAAGCAGGGATCTTGCTCAGCAGCTCCAAAGCTGCGGTTTCTGCCTTAACAGGGTCGCTGAAAATTTCCTTATAATTCCGCAGTGTCTCAGTGTAGTAAAAAGCTTCCTTGTTTATTTTTTGCAGGTATTTGCTTTTGCCCAGTTGTTTGAAGGCTTCCTGCATAAGCTGTTGCTTACGCTCTTTAATGAAATTTTGCATAGCAGCGTTTCTTTGCTCTTCGTCTGAAAGTACTGCCACAGCATCTTTACTTTCTTTCAAGGCCGCCAAATACTTTTGGTCAAACTGATCCTTTTGGGATTCTATAAATTTCAACTGAGTGGTAAGATCATCCCGGTATTTGTCATAGCCAGCTTGGTAATTGTTGGCTATCGACTTTCCATTTTGGTAGTCTTCTAAAGCTTTGGTGAAACTCATTTGCCCGGGTGCAAACAATCTATTTGCAGCTTCAGGGTTTACTTTTTGTAAAGTCGTTTGAATTTTCTGCTCCCACTTACTCAGCCTCGTCAGGGTTTTTTAAGTCTTAGACGTTACACGCCCGGTGTAGGTTTTTATTTTCTTTTCGGTTTGTTGTAAGTAAGCGATGGGTAGTTGTTTAACAGCAAATAGGGAGGTATCATCTTGTGCACTTGCATTACACAAGGCAAGGATTAATATAAACAGTATAGCGAGCTTTGGGAGGCTCATAATTCGTTTGATTTGGAATTAGAAAGAACTATATCTTCCTAAAGTAAACGTACAGTAGAAGTTTTGAAACAAAAAGTGGGGTGCTTAAAAATGGATATTTTTTACCCCCCCTGTTTGGAGTAGTTTTTCAGTAAGGCTGTGCATTTCAGAGAGGGAAAAAATATTAAAATATTTTTACAGATGGTAATTTTACGGTACCGTTTTTTAAAAATAATTCTACAAAGGCTAAAAAATTTCTTAAGAGTCAATTCATCTCCGAGTATTGTATCTCTTCTTCAAATGAAAAAGGGTCTCAAACTTATCAAGTCTGAAACCCTTTGTGGTTGTGCTCCCCCTGTCTGATTTGAACAGACGACCCTCTGATTAACAGTCAGATGCTCTAACCAACTGAGCTAAGGAGGAATATTACTATTGAAGACAAAAAAGCTGTCCCTCAACAGGGTTGCAAAAATAAGGGTTTTTAGTTTTTACAAAAAAATTAATCAAAACTATTTCAACCAATTTGTAAGATTATTCTCTTCGATGCCCACGAAAAGGCCATCTGGTCTTTGCTGCATTGGGTAAACTTTTAGAAAATAGCCTTCGCCAGTGCTGTTTCTGCCCTGCTGCAAATTAAATTTATAACGGTGCACAGGGCACACGATGTTTCCTACAGCATCTATGTAACCTTGAGACATATTACCCCCTGCATGCGGACATTTTGCAGCGCACGCATGCAAACTGTGGTTGTGCAAACCAATGCAAATTTTCTTACCACCTACTTCTACTTCTGCGAGGCCTGCAGGAGATAAGTGCAGTTCTTCAATGCTTTCTGCAATCTTGTGCCAGGTATATGTTTTTTCAAGCATTTATTTTAGGGATGAGGTACTGCTGTAAATTAATAGAAATATTCAGCTCTATACGGATACCTGATCTGGTACATTTCTCTCACTTTGTTTAGGATGGTTTGGCGCAACACATCGAGGTTGGTTTTTTCTACAGCAGATACAAATACACAGTTGCCCTTGGTTTCTGTTTGCCATCTTTCCTTTAGCTCTCTAAAAATATCCTGCTTCACTTCTTCCTCGAGCCATTGGTCAAACACCTGCTCCTCGTATTTATCCATTTTATTAAAAACGGTGATGGTCAATTTATCGGTACAGCCCAATTCGGCCAGCGTTTTATTTACCACATCCTGTTGCTCTTCGTACTGCGGGTGAGAGATGTCTACAACATGAATGAGCACATCAGCCTCCCGCACTTCATCCAGCGTGCTTTTAAAACTTTCTACCAGGTGATGAGGCAATTTGCGTATGAACCCTACGGTATCACTTAGTAAAAAGGGTGTTTGCTCCAGCACAATTTTACGGGTAGTGGTATCCAGCGTTGCAAACAATTTGTTTTCTGCAAATACTTCGCTCTTGCTCAGGATCGTCATCAGCGTAGACTTACCTACGTTGGTATATCCTACCAATGCCACCCTTATAAACTCTCCACGCTCTTTTCTTTGGGTGAATGCCTGCTTATCTATTTCTGCAAGACGTTTTCTGAGTAAAGTGATTTTATCTTTTACAATACGACGATCGGTTTCAATCTCCGTCTCACCCGGACCCCGTGTACCTACACCACCACCCTGCCTTTCCAGGTGCTTCCACATACCCCGCAAGCGAGGCAAGATATATTGGTACTGGGCAAGCTCTACCTGTGTTTTTGCCTGGGCCGTTTTGGCCCGGCTGGC
>JANPJW010000115.1:0-6833 GCA_031425715.1 Chitinophagaceae bacterium
GGAGATGTGATGATTGGCTCGGGCGCTCCGGCTACCGGTTACTTACTTTCTGTAAATGGCAAAGTGATTTCCGAGGAAGTAAGGGTAGCACTTTCAGGAACTGCAGACTGGCCCGACTATGTTTTTGAAAAAAATTATAAACTCCCATCGCTGCCGGAGCTGGAAAAATTCATCATTCAGCAAAAACATCTTCCGGGAATTCCCGCAGCCGCCCAGGTAAAGAAAGAAGGCTTTGACCTTGGTGATATGAACAGGCGCCTGCTTGAAAAAATTGAAGAACTCACTTTGTATATTATTCAGCAGGATAAAAAATTGGATGCGCTTCAGCAAAAGGTAGGCAAGTGGATGCCACCTACTTTAGCACCAACCATCAAAGACTAAGAAACAAATCCCAACAGCTCATTCACAAACCAGGTAGTATGAAATGTAAGTTATACAAATCGCCCTTTTGGTACAGTGTAGTTATTGCCATGTTGTCTTCATTTTCGTTGCAGGCGCAGGTGAAGCCTGTGTATGAATCTTCAAAAGGATTTTATGATTATCAAAAAAAGATGAATGCTTATTTTGATAAGCACGGAATAAAAAAATCAGGATACAAGCAATGGAAAAGACAGGAATGGTATTTTGAAACCCGGGTTGCCATGGACGGTAAGATGGTGGATGTGCAGAAAAAAAACCAGCAAGCTGTTCAAAAAGCTGGGTTGATGAGCCAGCAACTGCGTGCGGGGCCGGAAGAGGCAAACCTTGTAACGGGCAACTGGACGCATGTCGGTCCGAATGCAGTACTTCAGCCCAACGGCGGCATAGGCAGGGTTAACCGCCTGGCATTTCATCCAACCAACGCAAACATTCTTTGGGCCGCTACGGCCGGCGGCGGACTATGGAAAACCACGAACGCCGGTGGTTCATGGGCCTCGCTCACAGATGGCCTTCCCAACCTAAGCTTGCAGGGCGTAGCCATAAACCCCGTAAATCCAAACATTATTTACATACTCACCGGCGATGCCGATGGGGGCAATAGCGGCTTCTCAAGTTGCTGCAGCTTTGGCAGAAATTCAACCGGCGTTTTAAAATCTGTGGATGGCGGTACTACCTGGGCCTACACAGGTTTAAAGTGGGACGAAACAGAAGGCAAGCGACCTTTTAAATTACTCATGCATCCATCGAACCCTAATATACTTTTTGTTGCTGGCGGTGGTTTATGGCGGACAAATGACGCAGGCAATACCTGGGTGCAAACGATGGAATTTGAAAGAATTTATGATATGGAGTTCATGCCCAATAATAGCCTGGTCGCTTATTTTTCAACCAACGATGGAAAATTTTTCAGGTCTACTGACGGCGGTATTAGTTGGGCGCTGCAGTTCAGCAGCCCTAACCCTCAGGCCCGGCGCACCAGCATAGCCGTAACTCCGGGTAATTCTTCAGCGGTGTATATGCTTATGTCCAACGACAAGAATCTAAATAATTTAGACTCCTCCTACACCTTTAACGGGCTTTACTATTCCGGCAATGCAGGGCTTGCGGGCAGTTGGGTAAAAAGAGAATCCGGGCTTCCCAATGTATTCAGTGGTGATGGCACTGGTTTGATCGGTGGTCAGCAAAATTATGATCATGCGTTGGCGGTAAGCCCCGCCAACGACAACCAGGTAATCACCGGAGGTGTAAGTGTTTTTGTAAGCAGCAACGGCGGCACAACCCTAAGCTATGTAGATGATAACCTGGCCAATTATCATGTAGATATTCATGAACTGGCTTACGGCCCGGTGGGCACTACATTATACGCTGCTACGGATGGTGGTGTATATAAAAGCATCAACTTTGGCGTTACCTGGGTGGGTGCCAATAGCAATCTTGGCATCACTCAATATTATCGTATCAGTACTTCTGCGGCAAATTCGGTTCTTGTTTTGGGAGGTGCACAGGATAATGGATCTCACTTGCGCTCCGTCAATAATTCCATCTTTCAAATGATAAAAGGGAAAGATGGAATGGATAATGCCATTGGGCAGGCTAACCCCAATATTATGTATGTAAGTGCGCAGGGTGGTGATTTTTATAAGTCCTATAATGGAGGAAGCACGGTGTCTTTATTTTGCGATTCAACTACACTTGCAGGATATGGTATCACCATCGATTATTTTTGGGTGAATAACATTGTACTTCATCCCACCAACGACCATATTGTTTACATAGGGTACCAGCCGGTGGTTAGGGGTATTGATATAGGAGGCACATGGACTTTCAATGCTATCAGCTCGCAGCCGGGAGTAGACAGATCGGGCCGAACAGTTCTAAATGTTGCGAAGAACAACGCAAATGTAATTTATGCAGGCGACAACAGGTGGGGGTCCAATGCAGAACAACGTTTATGGCGCACCAGCGATGGAGGTAGTAGCTGGACTACCTTGACTATTCCTTACCAGCTTGCATTGTTTACAAGGCTTACCATTAACCCTGATAATGCAAACGACATATGGCTCACTTACGGAGGTTACGAGGATGGAAATAAAGTTTTCCGGTCCGTAAACGGTGGAACCAGCTGGACGAATGTGTCTGGCTCCCTGCCCAACGTGCCCGTGAATTGTATTGTTTACAAGGATAACAATGCAAGCCCCGACGATGCATTGTATATAGGTACCGATATCGGGATTTTTTACAGGGATAATACCATTGGTGACTGGATGCCATTCAGCAATGGATTGCCGGTGGTAGAAGTAACCGACCTGGAGATAAATGAAGCTGCAGGATTATTAAGAGCCGGTACATACGGAAGAGGTGTTTGGCAGACCCCCGTGTATGATGGCGCCTGCACGCCGAATCTAAATTTTAGCAGCCACCCCGCCAGCACCCCCGCTTTTTATAGTGCCGGCACCAGTATTACATCTTCCGCCTCCATCACTGGAGTAGGATCGCAGGTGCAATATAAAGCGGGGCAACGCATCACATTAACACCAGGTTTCCGGATAAATGCATCCACCGATGCAAAGTTTCTTGGTTATATAGGATCCTGCCTCAGCGGGGGTATCCCATTGGGTTTTAAACAGTCAGATTTTAATGGATTGCCAGGTTTTTTAAAAGAGTGATTAGCGGTCCCGGGAGTTATGCAATGGGGAAGCTTTAGAAGAAAATAAAAAGTACAAGTATGAAAAAATATTTAATTCTCTTTGTGTTTATCAATACTGTGATCAATGTTTCCGCACAAAACGTAGGCATAGGAACTACTGAACCTTTCAACAAACTGCACCTTGTTGGAAATCTATTGGTAAATACGCCAACGATTGCTACACGTTCGGTGCCCACCGCAGCGCAAATCAAGACAATGCCGGGCCTCGGTACGCTGACGTTCTTACTTAATACGGATTCAACCGGAAGGCTGTATGATTCGGGAGGGCCAGCAGGGAACTACGGTATTGACCATGATGGTAAAGCAACCATCGCAGCTTCAACTAATACAGCCATTGAGCTTACCGTGGAAACGATGGACTTAAATACCGGGGATTCGTTGATCATTAAAGAATCATCTACTGGCACCACATTACTTGCCGTAGGTAACGGGTATAGCAGTACCGGCAAGTTGGTATTTAATTCTTCTTCACTCTACATCAACTTTAAGAGCAATGTTGATTTTAATACTGGGGCAGGGTTCTCCTTATTATTCCGCAGGCTGTTTGACAATGGGTCATCGCTACCAGACGTTGGCGGTATTGCAGGCAATACCTTATTTTTTGATGCCAAAAAAGCTGCTTTCAGAACTGGTAACATTAATAATTCAATAAGAGGAAGTTACTCTGCTGCTATGGGATTTGATTTAACTGCAAGCGGAATTTATGCAATTGCAATGGGTAGTTTAACAAATGCCACCGGAATTTTTTCTACTGCGGTAGGAAGGCTAACAACTGCCAGCGGCGAAAATTCAACTGCCATGGGATTCGGGAGTGTAGCCAGCGGAGAAAAATCAACCGCTATGGGTTTCACTACAGGCGCCAGGGGAATAGCTGCAACCTCAATGGGTAGGATGACACTTGCCAGCGGAGATTATTCTACCGCAATGGGGAAGTACACAGATGCAACGGGATACGCCGCTACAGCTGCAGGCGATAGCAGTTTGGCCAGCGGGCTCATCTCATTTGCAAGCGGGTATCGTACTACCGCAAGCGGCGATTATTCTACCGCACTGGGTTCGTTTACAACTGCCAGCGGCCCTTCTTCTACAGCATTGGGCATTGTTACATCTGCCAGCGGCTATGCTTCTACCGCTATGGGAATTAATACAACTGCAAGTGGAGATTATTCCACTGCATTGGGGGCTTATGTTTCTACCAATTTTAAAGAGGGCTCTTTTTTGATTGGGGATGCTTCAACCCCGGTTGTAATGACTTCTCTTAGCCCTAATAATTTTCGGGCAAGGTTTGCCGGAGGCTACCGGTTTTATACCAGCAGTGATTATACTTCCAATTGTTTATTAGGGGCCGGAGCCAATGCCTGGAGTACAAGCAGTGATGTACACAGCAAAGAAAATTTTGCCGAAGTAAATGGTGAAGATTTTTTACAAAAGATTGCCAAACTACATCTCACCAGTTGGAATTATAAAATGCAAAATCCACAAACATTTCGCCATTACGGCCCCATGGCGCAGGATTTTTATGCAGCTTTTGGAAAAGATAAATATGGAACAATTGGCAACGATACTACCATCAACTCTGCCGATTTTGCAGGCGTAAGTTTTATCGCCATACAGGCTTTGGAAAAAAGAACTCAACAAATAGAGCAGTTGCAAAAAGAAAATGCTTTACAGGCTGCCAGGCTAGAAGATGTTGAAAAGAATCTTCGGCAACAGCAGGCCATTATTGAAAACCTGCAAAAACAAACCAACGAATTAAAAGCATTGCTCAGTACATTGACAAAAGGGTGCAAGTAGGAAACCCTAAACAGGGTTTAAAAAAATGTTACATTAGTATATTGATAAAATTAAATATCTGGTACAAACTGGTTTTCGTTTTGGTTGCATATAACTGCTGCCTTGCAAGCGTTTTTTCTCAACAGCCGGGTTCTTATTTCTATGAATACTTTCATACCGCTCACGGGCTTCCTTCAACCAAAATTACCTGCGTTGTTAAAGACAGTAGTGGCTTTCTGTGGTTGGGCACTGCATCCGGCCTAAGCATGTATGACGGGTACAGCTTT
This sequence comes from Chitinophagaceae bacterium, assembly GCA_031425715.1. Lineage (GTDB taxonomy): Bacteria > Bacteroidota > Bacteroidia > Chitinophagales > Chitinophagaceae > Ferruginibacter. Next base: position 5,188 of record JANPJW010000115.1, read on the forward strand.
ATCAACTATACCTACAGCATACACAATGAATTGATCGGGCATGTAAATGTAGTAAAGCCGGGAGCCGGTAACCAATTGTGGATCGGATCTTCTGCGGGCTTATTTTATGGTGATCAGTCCGGATTTTTTAAGGTAAGTGCAGCTAGCAGTTTGCCACAGGGCATCAACGATATGTTGCCAGGGGCAGCTGATATCTGGCTGGCTACAGAAAACGGCCCGGCTCATCTCAACCTAAAAGATATTGACGTGAGAGGGAAACAAAAATTACAAATAGTCAAGCGGCTTATACCGCAGTGGAAACAAAAAGGTCAGGGTATCCAACTCATTAGCAAAGCGCAGGATGGGAGCATTTTTTTTTCCAGCCAAAACGAATTGTTCCGGTTGCTTGATGATAAACTGGAATCGATTTGCCAAAGTCCGGAGCCGAGAGACGTCATTAGTTCTATCTTTCCTATAAGCAAATCAAAAATTTATTTTGATGCGGTGTCTTCAGAACTTTGTGTATTTGACAAGGGCAGGGTGAGTATCATTGGGTTTAAGAATTTTTTTAAGGAAGGAGAAAATGATCGTCTGCCTGGTGGTTGGTACATTGGTACAAGGGGTGCTTTTTACTTTCATCCACAAAGCGGCACCGCCTCCCGGCACATCAGTTTCGCCGATCCATATTTTGTGTGGGCACGGCAGCTTTTAGAGGATGATCATTTCTTTTGGGTAGCGTCCTACAATGGATTGATAAAACTAAAACCTTCGCTCTTCAACAGCTATCCTATCATGAAAATAAATAGTGATAACGATTATTACTCCTTTACTGCTTTAAAAAACGGGCAGCTGTTGCTGGGTGCCAATCACGGAAATATCTATGAGAAAAAAGAGGGTGTATTTGAGTTGTACCGAAAGGCCGTGGTGCCATCTGCTGAAATAAAGTGCATGTACGAAGATGAAAGAGGCTGGCTTTGGATGGCGAGTGGCTACCAGGGCCTGGCCCTGAGCAGGAATGGTAAAAGAGAAAGATATACGGTTGATGATGGCTTACATGACAATTCGGTTTACCAATTTTTTAAATCATCGCAAAACAAATTGTATGTGCTGGGCGATAAGGGAATGAGCGAGATCATCATCAGCGGCAGTCAGAAAATTACCTTTAGAAAATTTATTTTTGAACCTAATACCAGCACGTATGCTAAATTCTTTTCTGCAATTGAGGCACCCGACGGAACCATTTGGATAGGCGGCGAAGAAGGAATTGCCTATCTGCAAAACGACAGCTTAAAAATGTTTCAGCTGAATGGAAAACAACTATCTGTCACCTGTTTATTAAAAGATGGAGACAGCAAAGTTTGGATTGCGACTGCGGGCAATGGTATTTTACAAGCTATGTTTAATGATCGTAATCAATTAGCGTTAATAAAACCATTTGCCGAAAATGAAGGGCTGAACAGTTCCTATTACCTAACCCTAATGGCCGATAAAGAAAACAACATCTGGGCAGGAAGTTCAAAAGGCATCAGCGTTATCGGGCAACAGGGAAAGTATAGCAACAGGGTATTAAACTTTGATGAATCGGATGGTTTTATAAAAGCAGGTTTTAGCTATATGCAGTTGTGCCAGGCAAGTGATGGTACCGTTTGGGTAGCAACAGATTTGGG
>JANPJW010000116.1:0-2362 GCA_031425715.1 Chitinophagaceae bacterium
CGTTATGTTCATGCTATGTCCTTTTTTTGATTGGCAGCTCTCATTCTTTTTGGGCCATACCAGAGCCAGAAACCAGTTATTGTAAATACCAGCAACGCCAGCCCCATAAGAGTTGTATAAAAAAGTTTGATTTGCCCGCCAGAGGTTTTAAAATAAGTATCGAGGATTGATCCGTCATGAATATTCTCTACAAAATCGCTGCGCCTTTTATCTATGTTTAACAATTCTCCTGTAACGCCATCGATTTGCAGGCCTACATAATCTGCTGCAAAAATAAATTTTGCAACGCCTTTTTCCGGCCGCAGGTCTATCCGCTCTACTTTAGAGGATGCAGTGGCTGAAACAGAATCTTTAAAATAACGAACAGCGAGGTTATGAAGGCTATCCATGCCCAACCAGCCTTTCAAATTGGTAGAAGTGCCTTGGAAAGTTTTAGGTAACAAATAATTGTTGCTGTTCTTTTTCCAACCCAGCAACAAACCGGTAACAGACACTACAAAAAAGAATATAAATAAAAAAGCACCGGTAGTTCGATGAATTTTTCTAAAGGAGCGGAGAATGGCAGCCTGGTATTTTCTTTTAGAATTTTCCATAAAGTGAGCAACCTGTGCGCAATAAACAGGTTGCAACTATTTTTTACCCCCCGAAGATAGTAAATAGCTCTTGTACAGGTTTGGTGAGATTGACTGAATGGTTTTTTTCCTTAAACCACTCGAGGGTCTTATCAAATTATTTTCATACTGTTATCTGTGTATGGGTTGGGCTATGTTGTTTTTACTAAGAGAAATGTTGAAGAGCAACAGCCCAGTAAACAGCACGAGTGCAGCCAACAGCAAGCCTTCATTCAGGTAGGGTATAAGTATGCCAGTTATAGCAGTGAGGCCCTGCGTCATGAGTAGCAATTCATTTAGGAATATGCCGCCCACAAAAATGGCGATGCCTCTAAAACTTGCACGGGCAGTGCCAACGATGTTGGAGGAAATCATGTAGCCCAATAAAAACAAGGTAATAACGCCCAGCAGCACCAGGTGCAGGTAGCCGATTACAATGGGTCTGAAGCCAAAGGCCAGTTTACTGAGAAAAGGAATTACAGACAATTGTTGCAACAGGATTTTGATGCTACATGCTACAAGGCTTAACTGTAGGATCCAGCCACTGTTGCGTGAAAAATTTATCCTGAGCGCCGTCTTTTCCTGCAGCAATAATTTTACAAAGAGTATCCACCCTGCGGATTGTACCAGCGAAGCTATGACTACCATGCCATAAATGAGTGGATTAATAGCGGCCCAGAGAACAGAAAGTAAGTAGGCAGGAACACAGGAAGCGGCCATCAACCAAAAAATTGTATTGCCCACCCGGGCTTTGTGTAATTTGGCGGCGTATATAAAAAGGCCCATACAGGCAAAAAAGAACCAACCATTATATTGAAAATGTAAAAAATAATATACGGAGCCTAAATACAATTTTTGATTAACGAGCTTTAATGCCATCAGGGCCGCCAGGCTGAAAGCACCGAGCGAAGATAGTACGTTAAATACCAGGGAAGCTTTGAACCATAAATGACTGCTGCCGCCTCCGGCAATTCGATTTAAATCTTTCCAATAAGTGATGGCAAATGCATACGCTACAAAAATAGAAAGCGTAGAAAAGCCAATGGAAAATACAGCATATCCCTGCAGTCCAAAACTCACAAGCATACCATAGGCGCACATTAAATTCAGCCACAGCAGGTACTGGTATTTTTTAAATACATTTTGTAGTTGTTGTTTTTGAAGATAGTAAACCAGCAGCAGCAGCAATGCCTGCGTAACCCAACCTGTAAAAGCAAAATGAGAATGGCTGTGTAACAAATTTTTTTGATCTACAAAAGGAAGGGAAAAAGAAATTTTATATCTCATCAACACACCTAACACGGACACAAGGAGGAGGTTAAAAAAGCAAACACGTATCCATCTGTATAAACTCATAGCGGCAGTTTGTGCAAAGTACAAGCAGTGCTGCAAGAGAGGGTATGACTTCAATCATAAATACAAAACACTTTGCCTTTGGTAATCAGCAGTTCGCCATCATCATGCATGTGCCGCATGGTGCGAATCACTGTCTCTACTCTCAAACCAGTCATGCCGGCAATTTGCTGGCGTGTAAGATTTAACTGACTGCAATCCGGGCAAATATTTTTTTTGTGTTTTTTAAGATAGTCGAGCAGTGTAGCAATGCAAATGTGTGGGTTTTGGCAGGATATTGTCTTTAGCAGCAGTAATTTAAAACGCACTTGTTCTGCAAGCAGCCGGGTGAATTTAAAATGGAGCTGGGGCGAGTCTCTTAGCAGGTCCAGAAAAACTGGTTTGTGCAGCCTGAGCAC
>JANPJW010000117.1:0-1632 GCA_031425715.1 Chitinophagaceae bacterium
TGGGCTGGATATCGGCATTCGTAGATCAGAATATCCAAAAATAATTGCTTAGAAAAGCACGGTATGAAAGAGGCTAAAATTTCGTTGCTGTTGTTTGTTTCCATCTGCCTGCTATTGCTAGCCTTCATCGTATTATTTATAGGAGGTTTTTTTTATTATAAACAAAGTAGTTATTCCGGCAAGGGCAACGGTATTCCGCCACAAGCTGCTGCTAACAGTTCATTCAGCAGCCGGGATTCCCTGCAAAAAATCTATAATAACAGCATTCTCAAGCTCAATACAGAATTGGATGCTACCCGCAGCCAGGTAGATTCTTTCCAGGTAAACATGGATGCCCGTCTCTCTGAGTTTAGCGTTTTAAAAAACGAGATTGCTGGTATTGTTCAAAACAAACCGTCTACAGAAACCGAGCTTGCCGAGGCCCGGCAAAAAATGGAAGAGCTTCGGCTTCGCTTGGCAGAATGGCGGTTAAAATACAGCAACGTAGACCAGGAAAATAAAAGGCTCCAATCGTTGCTAAAGCAGTTTGGGCAGCAGGTGAAGGCGGTAGAACAACCAGGCCTGCAAAAAACGCCGGAGCCTAAACCAGTTGTAGAAAAGATTTCCCCTGTATCGTTGCTTATATCCGGCCTGCAACTCAAAGCCATCATGCAGTTAGACGACCGGGAGCAGGAAACCAACCAGGCCCTGCAAACGGATGAACTGAAAGGTTCTTTTGTTTTAAATGCCGGTAGCGCTGAGCTGTCGCAGGCAGAAATGTTTATCGTAATCCTGCAGCCTGATGGCAAGGTAATGAAGCGCTCCGCCTGGGAAAGTGGCCTATTTGAAACAGGTGACGGGCGAAAAATTTATTCGCAAAAATTGAATGTGGATTGCGGTAAAGCGGAAAGCAGGCAGCTTAGTTTTTCCATTACTGCAAACGAGTATCAAAAAGGTTCCTATGTTTTGAGACTCTATCACAATGGCAAGATAATCGCCAGTACCAGTAAAGTACTTTCTTAGTAAAGATTTTTAATATACTATCCAGGAAGATTTATGGTGTTTTATGTGCAATCGAACAAAGGATTCAATTGCGTGTTGCTGTTCCGGAGATCGTATCCCTGGCTTTTTTGGAAGAAAGGGATGCGAGGTAGGTAGAATTCGTTTGCTGTAAACGGATTTGAGGATTGTTGTGGTAAAATCTATAACTTCAATTATGGCCAAAGAAAAAATTCTACTACTTGTTGATGATGATGATGACGATAGTTTCCTTTTTAGAGAAGTTCTCAACGAGGTTGACAGCTCTGTAAAACTATTAAATGCCCAAAATGGTAAGGAAGCCCTCGAGTTGCTGTGGCAGCAACACACCGTAATGCCAGATCTTATTTTATTAGATCTGAATATGCCCAAAATGGATGGTAAGGAATGCCTTGCCGAATTAAAGAGAGATGATTTATTAAGTCAAATTCCGGTGTTTATTTATACTACTTCTTCATCATCAACAGATATAGAATATACCCTTCAGTTAGGTGCCCAATGCTTCATCACCAAGCCTGCCAGTTTCAGGGATCTTCAGACCCTGTTGGAAGTGATAGTTCCAAATATTCGAAATATACCCACCGCTCTGCAGCACTTAACCAAACACAGTGAATG
>JANPJW010000118.1:0-14243 GCA_031425715.1 Chitinophagaceae bacterium
TGAAGATCCGCAAAACGGCACGATTAAGATCAGCTCAAAAACAGAGCAAAGTATACGCAAGAAAAGCCTTGAGGAGATTTTCGGCAAGATCAAGAAAACGAAGGGAGGCAATCACCAGACTTTTAAGCCGGGTGGCGGCGATGAAATAAACCCGGAAACCCGTCCATTCCAGTTCGGCGATACAATGGAGCAGATCGACTTCACGAGCAGCATCCGCAACGCGCAGATCAATCATGGGGTGGACAGCTTTAAGATGCATGAAGACGACCTGGAGATCAGGGAGACAGATTTTAAATCGCAGACGTCAACAGTGCTGATGATCGACATCTCCCACTCTATGATCCTCTATGGTGAGGATCGCATCACGCCGGCCAAAAAAGTGGCTATGGCATTAAGCGAACTCATCCAAACGAAATACCCCAAGGATACATTGGATATTGTTGTCTTTGGCAATGATGCGTGGACCATAGAAGTAAAAGATCTTCCTTACCTGCAGGTTGGCCCTTATCATACCAACACTGTTGCAGGCCTGGAGTTGGCTATGGATATCCTGCGCCGCAGGCGCAACCCCAACAAACAAATATTCATGATTACCGATGGTAAACCAACCTGCCTGAAGCAAGGAAAGAAATATTACAAAAATAGTTTCGGGGTAGATCGAAAAATTTTAAACCGTTGCATGAGTCTTGCTACGCAATGCAAAAAAGTAAAAATACCCATCACTACTTTTATGATAGCAAGTGACCCCTACCTGCAACGTTTTGTGCAGGAGTTTACAGAGACCAACAATGGCAAAGCATTCTTTGCTTCGCTGGATAAATTGGGAGCGTTTATATTTAAGGATTTTGAAAGTGGGAAGCGGAAGACAGTGTATTAAAAGCCCCTGGCCTTTAAAGGGGAACTTAGAATGTTACCATTTAACCATATCGTTATATCTTCTACAAACAATTATAAAGCCTCCTCTTACCAAAAAGCATTTTTGTAAATAGAATAGAATAATTAAAAAATAAAATAATCATTACAAATAATTTAGATAAATGAATACAGAAAAGAATCTTAATCTCCCCTTTAGGGGGGCAGGGGGCACCACCCTTGGAGAACTAAAAAAGAGCGGATACGTTTCTACCTCAATCAAAGATGAAATAAGAACCAATCTCATTAAAAAAATAAGCGCAAAGGAAAACCCGTTCCCCGGTATACTCGGTTATGAAGACAGTGTGATACCCGATACAGAACGGGCCCTGCTGAGCAGGCACAACATCTTGTACCTGGGTTTGCGTGGCCAGGCTAAAACCCGCATGGCACGGCAGATGACGGAGTTGTTGGATGAATACATCCCCATCGTGGCGGGAAGCGAAGTGAATGATGATCCCCTGAAACCCATTTCCCGATACGCAGTAGATCTTATAAAAGAAAAGGGCGATGATACTCCCATTGAATGGCTGCATCGTAGCAAGCGCTACGGAGAAAAACTGGCCACACCCGATGTGAGTGTAGCAGATTTGATTGGCGATATCGATCCCATTAAAGCAGCCAATTTAAAACTCAGTTTTGCAGATGAAAACGTGTTGCATTATGGCATCATACCAAGAAGCAACCGTTGCATTTTTGTGATCAATGAATTGCCCGATCTCCAGGCAAGGATACAAGTGTCGCTGTTTAACATTTTGGAAGAAGGTGATCTCCAGATTAGGGGTTTTAAACTGCGGCTACCACTAGACGTACTGTTTGTATTTACTGCCAACCCGGAAGATTATACTAACCGTGGTAGTATTGTAACGCCACTCAAAGACAGGATAGAAAGCCAGATACTCACGCATTATCCAAAGACGTTGGAAACAGCCCTCAGCATTACCAGCCAGGAAGCCAACATCATTGCTGAGCAACACAACATGGTGCAGGTAAGTGATCTTATCAAACGCCTGGTAGAGCAAGTGGCGTTTGAGGCAAGGGAAAGTGAACTGGTAGATAAAAAAAGTGGCGTGAGCGCAAGGCTGACGATCGCTGCATTTGAAAATGCAGTGAGTGCTGCCGAAAGAAGGGCCATCATCAACAAAGAAAAAAGTACACAGGTGTGGCTGAGCGATCTTACGGGCATCATCCCTGCCATCACCGGTAAAATAGAATTGGTGTACGAAGGCGAACAGGAAGGGCCTTACCAGGTGGCTGTAAATCTTGTAGAGCGTTCTATAAGAAGCCAGTTCATACAATATTTTCCCAACCCGGAAGATTACAAGAAAAAAAGAGGGGCAGATAAGCAGGAAGAAAATCCTTACAAAGCAGTGCTGGCCTGGTTCGACAAAGGCAACAGTCTCAATGTATTTTTAGAGACCAAAGACGAAGACAAAATTCAATTGCTTTACAAGGTAGCCGGATTGCATGCGTTGGTGAAAAAATATTTCAAAGCCTCCAGCGAAAAAGAAACTGCACTGCTTATGGAACTTGTACTGCACGGACTGTCTGCACATTCGTTGATCAGCAAAAAAACGATTGATGGTAAAATTGAATTCAAAGACCTGATGGGAAGCATGCTCAACATGAGCAGCGAACATTTTGAAGAAGGGGATTTTAATGAGGAGGACTATAATTAGATTTTTGATGTCGGATTTATGATATACGATTTTAACGGACGTACTATAATTAGATTTGTGATGTCGGATTTATGATTTATGATTTTATGAGGAGTCTACAATTTTGTAGGCTCTTCTTTTTTTGCCTTATACCCTATGCCCTTTACACTTCAGCGCTACCCACTGTCATCTGCCAACCATCAACTGCCTTTTGCCTCTTGAGTTTTACTTTTTACTTTTTACGTTTCTACTTTTTACTCTTTACTTTCTTCACACCACATTCACTTCCCTACTTAAAACCACTCCAAATTTTTCTTCAACCGATTGAATAATCCTGGTGCTGAGTTCAAAAATTTCACTACCGCTTGCGTTGCCATAATTTACGAGAACGAGTGCCTGTTTTGCATGGGATCCCGCATCGCCACTGCGGTAGCCTTTCCAACTGATCCCATTCTCCGGGCCGCATTGTTCTATCAACCAACCGGCTGCTAGTTTCACATTTCCATTGGGTAATTCATAACCAACAATGCCGGGAAACATTCGTGTTAATTCGTGAAATTCTTGGTTACTAATCTCCGGATTTTTAAAAAAGCTGCCAGCATTACCAATCACAGAGGGGTCTGGTAGTTTGCTGCGGCGAATGTTGATGACCGCTTGCGAGATGGCCTGTATACTTAGCTCTGTAACACCCAGTTGGTCTAATTCCTGCTCTATTGCTCCGTACGAAGTATTGAATGCTGGCTTTTTGAGCAAACGAAAAGTAACATCCGTTATCACAAACTGATTTTTAAACTTGCTTTTGAAAATACTTTCCCGGTAGCCAAATTCACAATCGCTCGTATCGAAAGAAATGATTTTCTTATCCTCTATATGCAAGGCATTGAGTGAATGAAATACGTCTTTGATTTCAACGCCGTAGGCTCCAATATTTTGCATGGGACTGGCACCCACACTGCCGGGTATCAGCGAAAGATTTTCTACTCCGCCAAGGTTTTGGTCTATACAGTATAAAACGAACTGGTGCCAACCTTCGCCAGCGCTTGCTTTTACATACACATGATCGTCATCTTCCCCCACCCTTTCTATCCCCATCAATTCGTTCTTTACGATGAGCCCATCATAGTTTTTTGTAAACAGGATATTGCTGCCACCACCAAGGATAAGGGTTGATGGCAGGAGGCCTAAGGTTGACGGCTTCCTAAATTCGAGGCATTCTTCCAGTTCGGCCAATGATGTAATAGATGCAAAATATTTTGCCCGGGCATCTATGCCAAAGCTGTTGTATTGCTTAAGGGAAAAATTTTCCTGTATGTTCATTTTACTAAATGCTATTTCAATAAAAATTAGCCGACTGTCATTTCCTCATCATCAAATCTTCAAATTATCAAATTATCAAATTATCCAATTATCGAATTAGTTAGGATCTACATCGGCAATTACATGTACAGATTTAAAAGCCTTTTCGCTTTGCATTAAATTGATATGATTGCGAATTACTTTTTTATAAGTCAAACTCATGCCTGGTTCTTTGGGCAGCTTCAACATAATCTCCATCAGGTATTGGTTCCTGATGCGCCGAATCATGGGCGCTGCCGGCCCCACTACAAAATCCTTCAGGTCTCGTTTTAAAAATGCCGCCAGCTTTTCTGCTGCAGCTTCTACTGTTGCCTTGTCTTTGTGCTTCAAGGTGAGCATCACTATCCGGCTGAATGGAGGATAAAAAAAGTCTTTGCGGTTTTCTATTTCGAAAGCATAAAACTGATCGTAGTCATGTTGTTTCACCAGTTCCAGTACGGGGTGAGCTACATTCATGGCTTGTATCAATACTTTACCCTGTGCATGTTTTCTGCCAGCCCGTCCGCTTACCTGTTCCATCAATTGAAAGGCTCTTTCGTTGGCCCTGAAATCGGCAAAGCTTAGCAGGCCGTCGGCATCCAGCACACCAACCAGGCTCACATGTTCAAAATCAAGGCCCTTCACTACCATCTGTGTGCCTACCAAAATATCTATGCGATGTTGTTCAAATAATTGGATGAGGTTGTCGTGCGCCGACTTGCCACGTACACTATCTACATCCATGCGGGCAATTTTATATTTTGAAAATTCTTCTTCCAGTTGTTCTTCAATTTTCTCTGTACCAAAATTTTTCTCCAGCCAGGTATTGGTACCGCAGGCCGGGCAGGCTATCAATTTAGGATAGGTGCTGCCGCAGTAATGGCAATGCAATTTATTGCTGTATTTGTGCAGCGTAAGAGACACATCGCAATGCGTGCATTGCGGTATAAAGCCACAGGTGTTGCAAATAAGATACGGATTGTAACCACGCCTGTTTTGAAAAAGAATCACCTGCTTGCTGGCATCCATCGCCTGCTGAATGGCTTCTTTTAGTTGAGGGCTGATCATCACTTTACCCCGGGCCACTTTATCATCCCCGCTTGCCTTTTGCAACACCTGCCGGGTATTTACAATTTCGATGGCAGGCAAGTCTATCCCGCCAAACCGTTCGCCCAGGAACACATAGCCGTACTTGTGTTGCCTGGCGTTGTAAAAACTTTCTACAGAAGGTGTAGCACTACCCAGCAATACTTTGGCACCAAATAAAGAGGCATAAAAAACGGCAGCATCCCGGGCGTTGTATCGAGGAGCCGGATCCTGTTGTTTGTAAGAACTATCATGCTCTTCATCTACTATGATCAGCCCAAGGTCTTTAAAGGGCAAGAGCAAGGCACTGCGAGCCCCCAACACGATCTTCACTTCGCCGGTGCGAATTTTATTCCAGAGCTCTATGCGCTCATGGTTGTTAAACTTAGAATGATAAATGGTGATGTTGCCGCCAAAATTTATTTGCAGCCGGCGGATGAGTTGTGCAGTGAGCGCAATTTCGGGCAGCAGGTAAAGCACTTGTTTACCCTGCGAAAACTGCTCTTCCATTAATTTAATATACAACTGTGTTTTACCACTACTCGTTACGCCATGTAGCAAGCAAACATTTTTTTCTTGAAAAGCATGCCGTACTTGCTCCAGGCTCTGCACCTGCATTTCACTGAGCGTAAATTGTATGTTTACTTCTTTGGGTAAACTGGCAATGCGATCTACACTTCGCTTTTCTACCAATAAAATTTGTTTGTCTACCAGGCCTTTTAGTTGCGCTGCTGTGGCTCCGGACTTTTTGAGCAAGGCGGGCTGTGTAACATCCCCTTCTGTCTTTTGCAGGTGTAAGAACGCCAACAGCAACTCCATTTGTTTTGGTGCACCTTTCCAATCGTTCAGCACTTTACTCAGGGCATCTTCAGAATGAAACTGCGGATGGAGCAACACATAATTTTCTTTTTTAACCTTGTACCGTTCGCTCAGCTCTTCCCAGATAAAGCAAACATTTTTATCGATCAACTTCTTGATGACGGGGTACACATGATTAGCATCCAGTATTTGCTGGATCTCCGTAAGCTGCAATTGCTTTTTGAGTAAGAGTGCTTCGGCCACCAAAAATTCATCATTGCCAAGGTTGCTAAAATCTTCTCCTATCTCATCATTGTAAATCACGATGGTCTCGCTGCTTAGTTTAAAGTTGGCAGGCAATGCTGCGGCCATCACTTCCCCTTCGGTGCACATATAATAAGTACTCATCCATTCCCAAAACAGCAGCTGCTGTGGGTAAAGGAGTGGCGCATCATCCAGCACATTGATGATAGGCTTGGTACGATACGGCGGCTGCGTGGTAGAAACAGACTTTACAATGCCTGCGTATTTTTTATTTTTTCCAAGTACAACTTCTACCCGGCAACCGGGCAAAGCCGCAGCCATTAAATGAAGGGGAACAGCATACGTGTACACCGCCGGCAAGGCCAGGGGAAGCACTACCTCGGCCCAATGGGTGGGCTCTGCTTCGTTAAAGAATATGCTGTGTGTTTGCTCCATCTATTTGTGTATCCAGCTAGCCTGGTATTTTTCAAGTCCTTTTTCCATGCGCTCATACACCAACTGTTTCAATTTGCCTACGTCAGCGGCACCGTACCCACTCACGGGCACTTCTTGCAAGAAAACGGCCCTGGACTTTCCCGGCGTGAGGGAAAATATGCTGCGGTAATGCAACCTGTCGTAGGCATCTAAAAGCAACACTGGCTTAATGGGCGTTTGTGTATCTATGGCAATACGGAAAGCGCCATCATAAAAATCTTTCAGCGGGCGACTGCCCATATTAAAGGTACCTTCTGGTGCTATTACAATTGAAATGTTTTTTCGGAGTACCTGCTTCAACACCGATACGCTCCTGGCCCGGTGACGCATATCACTTCTATCTACAGTTACCACAGCGTTGCGGTAGATAAATCCAAAAATGGGCACCCTGCTCATTTCGGCTTTACCCAATACTCTAATACGCTGTCGCCGGAAGGCGCACATTAGCACGGGTATGTCCATGTAAGAAATATGGTTAAAAACAAGAATGGCTGGCTTACTGAAATCATGGGGTGCTTCAAAAATGTTTCGATGTCGGATTCCCCAAAAGAGCATGCAAGTCCTTGCCCAGAATGTACATATCTGGAAGATTAGGTTACCGCCTTTCACTTTACCAAGGAGAGAGGCCAGTACAATGAACGGGAACAGGCCGAGCATGAGGCTGAGAAAGACAACAAAAGCATATAAACTATATATGACCTGTATAAACCTGAGGACGAGCTTCATAAAATAAGCACGAATATAGATGAACCAAGGCATAGAAACCACAAAAGATTGACAGGCCAGGGGACCGTGACAGGGCTGTAAAGGTTGGTTTACAGAGGTTTAGTATTGGGGCGGCCGCTGACTAACTGGATGGGTTACCAAGAAACTACTTAAAAACTTTTGAAAACGTTTTGCTGATAACTATAAAACCTTACCTTTGCCGTCCTAAATTCGGGATGTTATGTTAGCAGTAGTAAAAATCGCAGGTCAGCAATTTACAGTAAAAGCAGGAGATAGTTTTTACGTTCCTCACATAGAGGGTAAAACAGGAGATTCTATCGAGTTTTCTGAAGTTTTATTCACTTCGAACGGTGGTACCATCGTGAGTGGGGCAGACGTGAAAGCAGTAGTAACCGCTGAAATTGTTAGTGATCTTGTTAAAGGTGATAAAGTAATCGCTTTTAAAATGAAAAGAAGAAAAGGTTTCCGTAAAAAGCACGGACATCGTACGCAGTATACTCATTTAAAAGTAACTGCAATTGCTTAGTTAAGTTTCTACTTTTTGTTGTGTTACACACGTTGTTTTCAAACAAAAAAAAACTTAAAAAACTAACCAGTTAATTAACGAATAAAATCAGTAAAAAATGGCACACAAAAAAGGTGAAGGCTCGGTTAAAAACGGTCGTGATTCACAAAGCAAAAGACTAGGTGTAAAAATATTTGGTGGTCAGGCAGCATCGTCTGGTAACATCATCATTCGTCAGCGTGGTACTGTATATCATCCAGGTAAAAATGTAGGTGTTGGAAGAGATTTTACCATCTTCGCATTAACGGATGGTGTGGTAGAATTCAGAAAAACAAAAGCAGATAAAACTTTTGTTTCTGTTGTAGCTGTTGAAGCAACTGCTTAGTTTTTTAATATTTTTTTTGGTTATATCAAAATAGTATTTATTTTTAAGTATTATTTACTAACCAATTAAATTCTAAAAAAATGGCAACTGCAAAAAAAGCCGCTCCTAAAAAAGCCGCTGCAAAAAAAGCCGCTCCTAAAAAAGCTGCACCAAAAAAAGCTGCTCCTGCAAAGAAAGCTGCTCCTAAAAAAGCTGCTCCTGCAAAGAAAGCCGCTCCTAAAAAAGCTGCACCAGCAAAAAAAGCTGCTCCTAAAAAAGCCGCTGCAAAGAAAGCCGCTCCTAAAAAAGTTGCTGCTGCAAAAAAGAAGTAATCTTCTTGAAAAGTAATAAAAATTTAAGTTCCGGTTTCTACCGGAACTTTTTTTATGCCCCGTATCCCTCTCCCAGCCTGCCTTACAGTAAACCACATCCCTGGCAATTAAGGCCGGCAAAACAAGTTCACCTCTTCTTGCACCTTCAATTTTCAAAAAAGTTATGTTTACTTTTGAAGCATGGACAATTATCAAATTGCAGATACCTTTTCCCTGCTTGCAAAACTGCTGGACATTCATGGAGAAAATAGTTTTAAGTCGAAGTCATATGCCTCCGCAGCTTTCGCAATTGAAAAACTTACAACGCCGTTAAGTGAAATTCCTACCGAAAAAATATCTGCCATCAAGGGAATCGGATCCTCTTCTGCACAAAAAATAATTGAATTACTCAGCACCGGAAAACTAATAAGCCTCGAAGAAATTGTATTTAACACGCCTCCGGGCATTGTAGAGATGTTAAATATTAAAGGTATCGGCCCTAAAAAAATTAATACTATCTGGAAGGAAATGGAAATAGAAAGTATTGGAGAACTGCTGTATGCCTGCCAGGAAAACAGGTTAAAACTTTTTAAGGGCTTTGGAGAAAAAACACAACAGAACGTTGCAGACAGCATAGCATTTTATTTAAAGAGCAAGGGAAGTTTTTTGTATTCGCAGGTAGCAGATGCAGCAGCGTTGATACATACTTACCTCGCAAAATTATTCATACAAAAAAGGATAGCCATTACGGGTGCATTTAAGCGCCAGTTGGAAGTGATAAACGAGCTGGAATTTATCATTGAAAATGAGCAGGCTGAAATTGAAAAAACCCTGCAGCAGTTAGAGGGTTTTCAACTACTTGAAAACAGCGGCAACATTTTAATTTACCAAACCAGCACAGGCATCAAATTGAAACTTCATGCATGTAACAGCAATGAGTTTATTTCTGCTTTGTTGCGAAGTTCCTCTTCGCAGGAATTTATGGATGGTATGTTTGAAGCTTACCCAAATGCAGGCACTCAACAAGCTGCTACCGAGGAGTCGTACTTTACCGACCTTGGTTTACAGTTTATACCTGCCCTGCTGCGTGAAGATGCCACTGTTTTAGCACTTGCCAGCAGTAACAGCATCCCTGCTGTGATACAACCTGGCGATATTCGTGGCATTATTCACAGCCATAGCAACTGGAGCGATGGCAGCAATACCATAGAAGAGATGGCACTCGGCGCTATAGAACGTGGACTGGAATACCTGGTGATAAGCGATCACAGTAAATCCGCATTTTATGCGCAGGGGCTTCACGAAGAAAAAATAAGAGAGCAGCACCGTTACATTGATGAGCTCAATGTAAAACTGGCGCCCTTCCGCATTTTTAAGAGTATTGAAAGCGATATTCTCAACGACGGTAGTTTAGATTACAGCAATGATGTGCTGGCTACTTTCGACCTGGTGATTGCATCTGTGCACAGTAATTTAAAAATGAGTGAAGAAAAAGCAATGGCCCGTTTGCTGCGTGCAATTGAAAACCCTTACACCACTATACTTGGACATCTCACCGGCAGGCTCCTGCTGAGCAGGCCTGGTTACCCGGTAAACCATGATGCAATCATTGACGCCTGTGTTGCTAATAATGTGGTGATAGAACTGAATGCACACCCCAGCAGACTTGACATGGATTGGAGGCATATCAGAAAAGCCCTCGATAAAAATGTACTCATCTCTATTGATCCTGATGCACATTTTATAGCAGGCCTTGACGATACACTGTATGGCGTGCTCGTAGCACAGAAAGCCATGGTAACTCCAACAAATAACCTGAGCAGTTACACCCTGGCAGATTTTGAAAAATTTATTGAAGCACGAAAGGCTTTGAAAAAAATCTAATCTGTACTTAGGGGTAACTGTACAAAAAAGCTGGTACCCTGAGCCGATGTCTCAAACCATATCTGCCCGTTCATTTGTTCTACTATGCGCTTGCACATGGCCAGCCCCAAACCGGTACCTGAAGTTTTGGTGGTAAAGTTGGGCGTAAAAATTTGCGGCTGTATGTTGAGTGGTATGCCTTCACCATTATCTCTAATGCTAATTAAAACACCAGCCTCTACAGAAGTTTCATCAATCACTATTATCGGGCGGGTGCCTTCCGGTACCGATTGCAGGGCGTTTAACACAAGGTTCGTAAAAAGGCGGTTCAGGTGCGTCTTATCTGCGAGCACCCAAATTTTATCTGGCAGCAAGTTCCAGTGGATGGTTATCTGCTCGTTGCTCTTGTGCAACTGTTTAATAGAGAGCAAGGCCTCATTGATATCCAGTAATTCTTTGTTGGCATTTTCAATATTGGCAAACTGGCTAAACTCACTGGCAATATTGCTGAGGTGATCTATCTGTTCTACCATGGTATTAGCCACCGTGGCAGTGAGCGCTTTTACATTGGGTGCATTGTTTTCAATAGATCGTTGCAAAAACTGCATGCTCAGCTTCATGGGCGTTAGCGGATTTTTTATTTCATGAGCTACCTGTTTGGCCATTTCCCGCCAGGCACCCTCTCGTTCTGTTTTGGCAAGTGCAGAAGCACTCTCGTCTAACTTTGCAAGCATCTTGTTGTATTCATTTACGAGGCTTCCAATTTCATCGTTCCTTTTCCATTGTATAGCCTCATTAATTTTGCCGAGGTTTATTTTTTTCATTTGCTCGCCTATCAAAGCAAAGGAGCCGGTTATTTTATTGGTGATGAATAAGGCAACAATGCCAGCCATCAAAAATATAAAAGCATTGAGGTTAATGATGGTCACCAAAAAATTGGCTATCTCCTGCTGCAGTTTGCTCTCCGAAGTAAAATAAGGAATGTTGATGTAAGCTGCAGCATTGCCCGCTGCATCAAACACCGGCACATAGCTGCTCACATACACCAGGTTGCCGATATGTTCCTCCTGAAAAAAATGAATTTCCTGTTGCCGGCTCAGGTGATAAAATGCAGCAGGATTCATTTTAGTACTTACAATTCCTTTCGTATACGGCAAAGGCAGTGAGGCCAGTTTAAGATCACCGTTGAGGTCGTAGAGGTTAATGTCTACCCCATGTATCTCTGCAATGTTGATAATCTTCTGCTCCAGGCTGGATGCCGCTGCCCTGTCTCCTATCAACATAGAATCGTTTAATTGCCAACCTCCGGATAAAGATTCACTCACCTGTGTTTTCATGATCTGGATGGCACGGCTTAGTTTTTCCTGGTTGTTGCTTTGATACCGGCTGATAAAAAACAATATTGTCGCAATACCTATCACCAGGAAAGACAGGGCGCTAATAAAAATAATGATACCATGTATCTGGTTGCGGATGCTGAGCTGCCAGTAACCACGCAGTTTGTCGGGGTCCAGCCTGGAACGAACAAATACGGCAAGCAACCAGAATACTGCAGTGAGCAGCAGGAAAGCGCAAAAGAAATAAGAGAATAACGTGATGGTTGCGAGGGCGGTACCATTTTTCTTAGCTATCACAATAAATTTGTCGGGGCCTGCCTGGTACCAAAGTTCGTTGAAGGCGCCCCTGCCCACCATAAGATACTGCCTGCCGCTGAAAGTAAGTGGAGGTAGGGTTGCAGCAAAAGGGTAATCGTTATGGCTGCTTACTATCTTGCCTTTGATGTAACTGGCATAAGCATAAGTAGAGGAATTTTCGATAGCTGCATTACTTCCTTTGCTAAATAGCTCCGGGTAAAGCATATCATTTTTGAGTCTTTTGGGGCTCACCAAAATAAAAATAGTTCCTAAAAAATTTCCTGAAAAATCATTGATCACTTTTTTACTGATGTAATTAAAGCGGTCGTAGGATTCGTCATAATAAAAAAGCCCCTTTACCGAAGTGGGTTTTGCCTGGGTATTTAAAATGCTGTTGAGCTGGTTGTAACTGGAGTTATCTTCGTTAAATAAAGCTGTCTCCCTTTCATCGAAGCTATAGATGCGGGTATCATAGCGATTCGTATAGCCCGAAAAATTATTGTTGATGAGGCTGTCTTTTAAAAACCTGTTTGAATAGGGGCTCTTTAACCTCTCGAAATTTACAGATAGAAAATCGAGTCTAAAATCTGTGAGCATAGAATTTAGCATAGACTGGCTGGCCGGATCTGTTTTGGTAGCCAACACTTCTGCATAATGAATACGGTTGCGTAGCTCCTTCTCATTGTTCTCCACAATCATTAGCAGGGTCATAGAAATAGAAAAGAAAAATATCCAGAATACCAATTTTGAACTGATGATGCGTGTGGCAATTTGATTGACGTAACGGCTGTTCAGCAGAAACAAGGTTAGCAGTAACCATGCTAGGCCGTACAGCTGCAAACTTTGCTGAAGGCTCCCGATATTGAGCGTAAGCAGCGTTAGACCCAGGATGCTGGTACACAGGTAGAGCTCGGGAAAAGCGGCTGTAAAAAAAGGCTTGATGAGGTAAAGCACCAACTGGCATAAAAAATAATATCCCACGGCCATGCAGCACAATATTATAAACCCGATCACGCTGTAGATGTTGAGGGAAAAGAAATTGATCACATCAAAAGATATCTGGGAATCTGAAATGAGTGAGCGCACAATATGTATCCCCGTAAAGGTAGCGGCGAGCAGCAGCATACAACCGCCCGCAAGCACCCACCATTTTTGATATGAATAATTGCCCCGAAGCGTGGTATTAGAAGCCGCCAGTTGTTGCCTGGTAAATACCACGATCCATACAAACAGCAGCGCATTGATGAGAAGATCGCCGAGAGAACGCAGCACAAAGCCAGAGCCGTAAATGGTAGGATCAAAAAGCTCGATATGCCGTAGGTTTAACGTTATGGGAAAAAGGTAACTGATGCTGCGCAAAAAAACGATTGTGCCAAGGAGGAAGACAAAGCCGTGACCAAAACTTTTTTGCAGCACAATATTTTCGGCGCAGAGGTGCACAAAAAGTAGCACCGATAACACTGCTAGCAGGCGCAGCCAAACCGATACTATGTTATCACCCGCATTTGCTGCAGATTTTTTTTGAACGAGGTAAAACAAGGGATCGCCATGCACAGAGGCAATGGTTCCAGTGAGCCCCTCACCCGGAAAAATATCATACTGGTTGCCTATGCGGGGATCGTTTACAAAACTATTTTTTAGGTAATCGTTGGTTACGATGTAATTCCATTTTACAGGTACCAGGCATATGGCAATGGTGCCAGCAGTATCCAGTTTGTTCCACACATAAAAACCGTTAGCCAGTTGAGCAAAGCCGGCTTTGAGCGAAGACTGCAGGATGCCCGAGTCGGGCAATACCTGTTGTGTGTTCCAATACCGCAAGTCATATTTGCCGGTAGCATCCAGCCTGTAAAAAAAAATGAAGTAATTGCGATCTGTGAGCGCAGGGGATCCTCCTGCCGCTACCTGCCCTGCATACAAGGAGGCGAAAGCACTGTCCTGCACCAGGTTTGCGAAATCTACCTCGGCATCTTGCACATAGCTCCTCATCTCTTTTTTTACAGCACCGAGCGAAGAGGAAGAAGACCAGTAATTGTTGATGAGAAAAGAAAGGGTGATCAACCAGGCGGCCAGCACCAGCAGGTAAAGGTTCTTCTTTAAGAAAATTGGAATGGCGATTTTACTAAACAAAGATGTCTGTTTTTTATTGATGCTGTTGCTTCATTTGATTCCATAAAAAGTCTAACTCCTCCAGGCTCATATCGTGCAACTGTTTGTTTTGCTGCTGTGCCAGAGCTTCCATACCGTTGAAACGAGCCATAAATTTTTTATTGGTTCGTTCCAGCGCATTCTCGGCATCTACCTGCAAAAACC